>NZ_JBANDC010000005.1:0-354355 GCF_038896935.1 Collimonas rhizosphaerae | reverse complement strand
TCGTTGTCAACCTCAACCTCGACAGGTCTGAGCACGACCAATAGCAATGTCTCGTCGCTCTCTACATCGACGTCAACCGGCTTGAGTACAACGAACAGCAATGTTTCGTCGTTGTCCACGTCGGCGTCCACGGGTTTGAGCACCACCAATAGTAATGTTTCGTCGTTGTCAACCTCGACATCTACTGGAATCGCTTCATTGTCGACCTCGGCTTCGACTGGCCTGAGCACGACTAACAGTAATGTCTCGTCGCTCTCCACATCAACGTCGACTGGCTTGAGCACAGCGAACAGTAATGTTTCGTCGTTGTCGACTTCAACATCAACTGGCCTGAGCACCACCAATAGCAATGTCTCGTCGCTCTCCACATCGACGTCGACTGGCTTGAGTGCAACGAACAGCAATGTTTCGTCGTTGTCGACTTCCGCATCTACGGGAATTGCTTCGCTATCGACCTCGACATCTACCGGCATCGCCTCGCTGTCGACGTCGACCTCAACCGGCTTGAGTACAGTCGGCAGCAATGTGGACTCCTTGTCCACTTCGACGTCGACGGGCCTGAGCACCACTAATAGCAATGTTGCTTCTCTGTCGACTTCAACTTCGACCGGTCTAAGCACGACTGACAGCAACGTGTCTTCGCTGTCGACCTCGGCATCTACCGGCATCGCCTCGTTGTCGACTTCAACCTCGACTGGTTTGAGCACGACCAATAGCAATGTCTCGTCCCTGTCGACGGGGCTGAGCGCAACGACCAGCAATATTGGCTCCTTATCGACCGGCCTGAGCACCACTAATAGCAATGTGGCGTCGCTGTCGACTTCAACTTCGACCGGTCTAAGCACTACTAACAGCAATGTTTCATCGTTATCGACATCGACATCTACCGGCATCGCCTCGCTGTCGACTTCAGCTTCGACTGGCCTGAGCACTACAAACAGCAGCGTCTCGTCGCTGTCAACATCGTCTTCAACTGGTTTGAGTACGGTCGGCAGCAATGTGGATTCCTTGTCGACGTCGACGTCTACCGGCCTGAGCACCACTAACAGCAATGTTTCATCGCTGTCGACGGGGCTGAGTGCAACGACCAGCAATATTGGCTCCTTGTCGACCGGCCTGAGCACCACTAACAGCAACGTCTCATCGCTGTCGACGGGGTTGAGCGCAACGACCAGCAATATTGACTCTTTGTCGACTGGCCTGAGCACCACCAATAGCAATGTCTCATCGCTATCGACTTCGACTTCGACCGGCCTGAACACCACTAACAGCAATGTCTCATCGCTGTCGACAGGGTTGAGCGCAACGACCAGCAATATTGGCTCCTTGTCGACCGGCCTGAGCACTGCCAGCAGCAGCGTCTCATCACTGTCAACATCGTCTTCAACTGGTTTGAGCACTACTAACAGCAACGTCTCATCGCTGTCGACGGGGTTGAGCGCAACGACCAGCAATATTGGCTCCTTGTCGACTGGCCTGAGCACCACCAACAGCAATGTCTCATCGCTATCGACTTCGACTTCGACAGGCCTGAGCACGACTAACAGCAATGTCTCATCGCTGTCGACAGGGTTGAGCGCAACGACCAGCAATATTGGTTCCTTGTCGACTGGCCTGAGCACTGCCAACAGCAGCGTCTCATCACTGTCAACATCGTCTTCAACTGGCCTGAGCACCACCAACAGCAATGTTTCATCGTTGTCGACTTCAACCTCGACCGGCCTCAGTACAGTCAGCAGCAATGTAGACTCCTTGTCGACGTCGACATCTACCGGCCTGAGCACCACTAACAGCAATGTCTCGTCGCTGTCGACGGGACTGAGCGCAACGACCAGCAACATTGGCTCGTTGTCGACTGGCCTGAGTACTACCAATAGCAATGTCTCGTCGCTGTCGACGGGGCTGAGCGCGACGACCAGCAATATTGGCTCCTTGTCGACCGGCCTGAGCACGGCTAACAGCAGCGTGTCTTCGCTGTCGACTTCCGCCTCGACTGGCTTGAGCACGACCGACAGCAATGTTTCATCGTTGTCGACATCGACATCTACTGGCATCGCTTCGCTGTCGACTTCAGCTTCGACAGGCCTGAGCACCACCAACAGCAATGTCTCATCGCTGTCGACGGGACTGAGCGCAACGACCAGCAATATTGGCTCCTTGTCGACTGGCCTGAGCACTACCAATAGCAATGTAGCGTCGCTGTCGACGGGACTGAGCGCAACGACCAGTAATATTGGCTCCTTGTCGACCGGCCTGAGCACGACCAGCAGCAGCGTCTCATCACTGTCAACATCGTCCTCAACTGGTTTGAGCACAACCAACAGTAATGTTTCATCGTTGTCGACTTCAACCTCGACTGGCCTGAGCACGGTCAGCAGCAATGTGGATTCCTTGTCCACATCGACCTCAACCGGCTTGAGCACAACGAACAGCAATGTTTCATCCTTGTCGACCTCGACGTCTACGGGCGTGAGCACCGCCAACAGCAATGTGGCATCGCTGTCGACGTCTACATCGACTGGCATCGCATCGTTGTCGACTTCAAATTCCACCGGTTTAAGTACAGCCAACAGCAATGTCGCCTCGCTGTCGACCTCGGCCTCAACCGGCATTGCATCGTTGTCGACTTCGACTTCGACCAGCCTGAGCGCAGCCGTCAGCAACGTCGAGTCGTTGTCGACCTCTACCTCGACCGGCATCAGCACTGCGCAAAGCGGCGTGTCGTCGCTGTCTACCGGCCTGAGCACGACGATCACCTCGCTGTCGACCGGCATCACTACCGGCGGATTGACGGTAACCGGGCAGACCATCACCAACGGCATCAACAACAGCGGCCAGAAAATCACCAACCTGGCGGCCGGCACGGCGGGTACCGATGCGGTCAATGTCAACCAGCTGACATCGCTGTCGACCACCACCTCGTCCGGCATTGCATCGCTGTCGACCTCGACCTCGACCGGCCTGAGCACCACCAACAGCAATGTCGGTTCGCTGTCGACCTCAACCTCGACAGCCTTGTCGACCAACACCAGCAGCATCAATTCGCTGTCGACCGGCCTGTCCAGCACTACCTCGAACATCGGTTCCCTGTCGACCGGCCTGTCTACCACCACCAGCAATGTGAGTTCGCTGTCGACGTCGACATCGACCGGGATTTCCTCCTTGTCGACGGGAATTTCATCGTTGTCGACCGGGCTGAGCCAGGTAACGTCGCTTTCCACCGGCTTGAGCAACATTACCAACGGCACGACTTCGTTGTCGACATCGTTGAAGCCATTGGTTGACGGGGCCGCTGCCGCCGCGGCCAATGGCGCCACGGTCGGCTCCACCACCATAGGCGGCGCCAACAGCAACGGCACGGTCCAGACCCGCGGCACCAGCGGCACGGCGATCAGCAGTGTGAACGCCGCCACCTGCAGCAACGTCAATGGCGTGGATGCCACCGGCACCGGCCTTTGCGCGCAGGCGACCAAGGATGGCGCCACGGCGATCGGTTCGAATGCCCAGGCGACCGACACCAACGCTACCGCCGTGGGCTTCCGCGCCCTGGCTTCGCAAGCCGGTTCGGTGGCGATCGGCTACAACGCAAGGGCAACCGGCGATCCGACGGTGGCTATCGGTAACAATGCGCTGGCCTCGGGCAATGACGCGGTAGCGATGGGCGCCGGCGCGCAAGCTACGGCGAACCGTTCGGTGGCGCTGGGTGCGTATTCGGTGGCAGACCAGCCCAATACGGTCTCGGTCGGTTCCGCCGGCAACGAGCGCCGTGTCACCAATGTGGCGCCAGGGGTCAATCCTACCGACGCCGTGAATGTATCGCAGCTCAATAGCGTACAAAACCAGATTGGCAATGTGCAGCGAATTGCTTACTCAGGTGTCGCCATGAGCATGGCGATGGCGGGAGCCGTGACCACGGCGCTGGAACGAGGCGAAGGGCGGATGGGAGTGGGTATCGGCTCTTACCAGGGTTATGGTGCACTTGCATTGCAATTCAGGGCAAAAACCAGCAGCGGTAACAATACCTGGGGTGTTGGCGTGAGCACCACAGGCAGTGTCTGGGGGGTATCGGCCGGGGTCGACTTCAAGTTGTGGTGATCGGCCACACAGGCCGCCGCTCCACCCAGTCCGGGATGCAATAAGAAACAGGCAGCCGGTACTCAAAAAAACCCGCAATGACTTTAAGTTATTGCGGGTTTTTTATCGTTTTGAATTCTGCCGGCACAGGCGCCTGAAAAACGATTTGACAATTGTTTTTCAAAAAAATATCAAAACAACATGGTCGATATGGCTGGTTTAGTGGTGCCCGCGAGACACAAAATTGCCATACAGGAACTAATGTGTGAACCAATGTTACACAGTGTCAAACATTGTTAAGTTGCGAAAAATGGAACAAGAGGCGGTGATAAATTGCGGCTGTCTTATGAATTGTCTGAGCTCTTGATAGCGGCAGTTGAGAATGAACGTGACCAGGTCACTTCGCCTCACCACCCTGATGTGATTAAAGAGTTCTTTGCGGTAATAGCAACGCTTAGCTTCCTGGGAGGAAGAAATGAACAAATTGCATCGGGTGTCCGGTACCAAGCCGCCATCATTTGGAAGTGTGACTTTTGACGTTGCGCCAGCCCTTGGCCTTGCCGGCCTGGCTTTGCTGTTTCCCTTAGGCATGTTGTTTTTCTTGTACGGCGCCGAGCACTTGCTGTCCGCTGTCCGCTATCTGTTCGCCGTCTAGTTTTCCCATTTTTCCTGCGCGATCAATCTGATCCCCAGCTGCAAGCCGTACCTACTTTCGTATAGAGCCAACCATGAATAAAATTTACCGCACCGTCTACAGCCAGATCCTGGGTACCTGGGTTGCCGTCTCGGAACTGGTCTCCGCAAAGGGCAAGCAAACAGGTTCGAGCCGTTCCGCGAGCATGCCTGCTTCGGCAGGGGATACCGGCTGGAGATATCTGCTGAGCAGGGATTTCCCCTTAAAGACGTCGGTACTGGCGCTGGCATTGGCGCTGCCGCTGTCTGGATATGCATCCACCATTACACCGGTTGGCTGCAATACCAATATAGGACTTACCTTCACCGGCCTGGACGGCACGAATACCACGGGCACTTTTACCGATGGCAGCGGATACTATTCAACGGTTACAGGCTGCGGCGCCAACGGTAATGGCAAGACTGGCGTGACCTTGTTTGGGTCCGGCACGCAGGTTACGGGAAATTACGGCACCGCAAACGGCTTCATGAGCGTGGCTGGCACGCAAGCGACGGCGGTGGGTGTGCAGGCGAATGCTTCAGGAAACAGCAGTGTGGCGGTCGGCATGTTGAGCCAGGCGACGCAAACCAATACCGTCGCCATCGGTTCCGGCGGCAGCAGCACCGCGCCGACTGTAGCCAATTCCACCCAGGCCACTGCGGCCGGCGCGGTGGCGATCGGCGGCAATGCGACCAAAGGCGCGCAAGCGCTGGCTGCGGATGGGCTGGCCATAGGCGGCGAGTCGTCGGTGGCGACAGGGGCGACTTCGGGTGTGGCGCTGGGGCGCGGCGCTACGGCGTCATATGCCAACAGCGTGGCGCTCGGCGCCGGCTCGGCCACCGGAGCGGCAGCACCGACCGGCACCGGTTTCCTGACAGGCACAGCCGCACCGCTTTCCGAGGTTTCTGTCGGCTCCGCCGCTGCACTTCGGCGCATCACCAATGTTGCCGATGGTTCGGCGCAGCAGGATGCAGTGACGGTGGCGCAATTGAGCACCGGCGCGAGCAGCCTGTCGACCGGGATCAGCTCCCTGTCAACCTCGGCTTCCACCGGCTTGAGTACGGCCAACAGCAGCGTATCGTCGCTGTCGACCTCGAGTTCAACCGGGTTGAGCACGGCCAATAGCAATGTTACCTCGCTGTCGACATCCACTTCCACCGGCATCGCATCGCTGTCGACCTCGACTTCGACCGGCTTGAGCGCCGCCAACAGCAACCTGGCGTCATTGTCGACTTCGACGTCAACCGGTATCGCTTCGCTGTCGACTTCGACCTCGACTGGCTTGAGCACCGCCAACAGCAACGTCACATCGCTGTCGACTTCGACTTCGACCGGCATCGCTTCGCTGTCGACTTCCACCTCGACCGGCTTGAGCACCACCAACAGCAACGTGAGTTCGCTGTCGACTTCGGCTTCGACCGGCATTGTTTCGCTGTCTACTTCGGCGTCGACTGGTTTGAGCACCACCAACAGCAATGTTTCATCGCTGTCGACTTCGGCTTCGACCGGCATTGTTTCGCTGTCGACTTCGGCGTCGACTGGCTTGAGCACCACCAACAGCAGCGTCACGTCGCTGTCGACCTCGGCATCGACCGGCATTGTCTCGCTGTCGACTTCGGCGTCGACTGGCTTGAGCACCGCCAACAGCAGTGTTTCGTCGTTGTCGACCTCGACATCCACCGGCATCGCTTCGCTGTCGACTTCGACATCCACCGGCCTGAGCACTGCCAACAGCAATGTCTCCTCGTTGTCGACCTCGACTTCCACCGGCATCGCTTCGCTGTCGACTTCGACATCGACCAGCCTGAGCACTGCCAGCAGCAATGCCTCGTCGTTGTCGACTTCGACCTCCACCGGCATCGCTTCGCTGTCGACCTCGACATCGACCGGCTTGAGCACCGCCAACAGCAATGTCTCGTCGTTGTCGACTTCGACCTCCACCGGCATCGCTTCGCTGTCGACTTCGACATCTACCGGCCTGAGCACTGCCAACAGCAACGTCTCGTCGTTGTCGACTTCGACATCTACCGGCATCGCTTCGCTGTCGACGTCGACCTCCACCGGCCTGAGCACTGCCAACAGCAATGTCTCGTCGCTGTCGACTTCCGCTTCGACTGGTATGACTTCGCTGTCGACGTCGGCCTCTACCGGCTTGAGTACGGCCAATAGCAATGTGACGTCACTGTCGACCTCCGCCTCGACCGGGATTGTTTCGTTGTCGACCTCCGCTTCGACCGGATTGAGCACCACCAACAGCAACGTCACATCGCTGTCGACTTCCACATCGACCGGCCTGAGCACCACTAACAGCAACGTCACATCGCTGTCGACTTCGACGTCGGCCGGCATCAGCACGACCCAGAGCGGCGTGACATCCCTGTCCACCGGCTTGAGCACAACGGTCGCTTCGCTGTCGACCGGCATCACGACCGCCGGACTTACTGTTACCGGTGCAACCACCACCAATGGCATAGACAATAGCGGCCAGAAGATTACCAACCTGGCTGCAGGCACAGCCAACACCGACGCCGTGAATGTCAGCCAGCTGAATTCGCTGTCGACCACCACATCAAGCGGCTTGAGTACGGCCAACAGCAATGTCTCGTCGCTGTCGACCTCGACATCCACCGGCATCGCTTCGCTGTCGACCTCGGCATCTACCGGTTTGAGCACGGCCAACAGCAGCGTGACGTCGCTGTCGACTTCAACTTCCACCGGTTTGAGCACGGCCAACAGCAGCGTGACTTCGCTGTCGACTTCAACTTCCACCGGCCTGAGCACCACCAACAGCAGTGTCTCGTCACTGTCGACATCGACATCCACCGGCATCGCTTCGCTGTCGACCTCGACTTCGACCGGCCTGAGCACGGCCAACAGCAGCGTGACTTCGCTGTCGATATCTACCTCGACCGGCCTGAGCACAGCCAACAGCGGTGTCTCGTCGTTGTCGACATCGACTTCAACAGGATTGAGCACCACCAACAGCAGTGTACTCGCTGTCGACATCGACATCCACCGGCATCGCTTCGCTCTCGACCTCTGCTTCGACCGGTCTGAGCACAGCCAACAGCAGTGTGACTTCGCTGTCGACCTCGACTTCCACCGGAATGAGCACGGCCAACAGCAGCGTGACTTCGTTGTCGACTTCAACCTCGACCGGCCTGAGCACCACGAACAGCAATGTGAGTTCACTGTCCACCTCGACTTCGACGGGCATCGCTTCGTTGTCGACATCTACCTCAACAGGTTTGAGCACGGCCAACAGCAACGTGGCTTCGCTGTCGACCTCGACTTCGACCGGCCTGAGCACGGCCAACAGCAGCGTAGATTCCTTGTCTACTTCGACTTCCACCGGCCTGAGCACCACCAACAGCAACGTGGCGTCCTTGTCGACCTCGACCTCCACAGGCATCGCCTCGCTGTCGACCTCGACCTCAACAGGGTTGAGCACAGCCAACAGCAGCGTGACATCGCTGTCGACATCCACCTCGACCGGTTTGAGCACAGCCAACAGCAATGTGGATTCCTTGTCGACTTCGACCTCTACAGGATTGAGCACGACAAACAGCAATGTGACTTCGCTGTCGACCTCGACATCCACCGGCATCGCTTCACTCTCGACCTCGACTTCAACAGGGTTGAGCACAGCCAGCAGCAGCGTTTCGTCGTTGTCGACATCGACATCAACAGGATTGAGCACGGCTAACAGCAGCGTGACTTCACTGTCGACTTCAACCTCGACTGGCCTGAGCACCACCAACAGCAATGTGAGTTCGCTGTCGACTTCGACATCCAGCGGCATTGCTTCGTTGTCGACCTCGGCTTCAACCGGACTGAGCACAGCCAACAGCAGCGTCACTTCGCTGTCGACGTCAACCTCGACCGGTTTGAGTACAGCTAACAGCAATGTGGATTCCTTGTCGACATCAACCTCGACCGGCTTAAGCACCACCAACAGCAATGTCTCATCGTTGTCGACCTCGACATCCACCGGAATCGCCTCGCTGTCGACCTCGACTTCGACCGGCTTGAGCACTGCCAACAGCAGCGTGACTTCGCTGTCGACTTCAACCTCGACTGGCTTGAGCACGGCCAACAGCAGCGTGACTTCGCTGTCGACTTCAACCTCGACCGGCTTGAGCACAGCCAACAGCAACGTCGATTCCTTGTCGACCTCGACATCTACCGGCATCGCCTCGCTATCTACCTCGACCTCAACAGGGTTGAGCACAGCCAACAGCAACGTCACTTCGCTGTCGACCTCGACCTCCACCGGCCTGAGCACGGCCAACAGCAATGTGGATTCCTTGTCGACGTCAACTTCCACAGGATTGAGCACCACCAACAGCAACGTGAGTTCGCTGTCGACCTCGACATCCACAGGCATCGCTTCGCTCTCGACCTCGGCTTCAACCGGCTTGAGCACCACCAACAGCAATGTCGTTTCGCTGTCGACCTCGACTTCCATCGGCTTGAGCACAGCGACCAGCAATGTGGGTTCGCTGTCGACCGGCCTCTCCAACCTGCAGACATCGGGTGTCGTCAACTACTTCAAGGCTGATGGCAAGCAGGATGGCTTGGATAATGCGACAGTGAGCGCCGGTTCGAATTCCGTCGCCATCGGCGCGAATTCAATCAATCAGTCGGTGGTTGGCACGGATCGGTCTAATGTAGTGTCGGTCGGTTCCTTCGGTAAAGAGCGGCAGATCATCAACGTCGCAGCCGGTACGGAAAATACCGATGCGGTCAACGTCAGCCAGTTGAATTCATTGTCGACCTCGACCTCGGCCGGCCTCGGTTCGCTGTCGACCGGCCTGAGCACCACCAACAGCAATGTCGGTTCGCTGTCGACCTCCACCTCGACGGCCCTGTCGACCAATACCAGCAGCATCAATTCGCTGTCGACCGGCCTCTCCAGCACTACCTCGAACATCGGTTCTCTGTCTACCGGCCTGTCCAGCACCACCAGCAATGTAGGTTCACTGTCGACTTCGACCTCGACCGGGATTACCTCCTTGTCGACAGGCATTGCATCCCTGTCGACCGGATTGAGCCAGGTGTCATCGCTTTCCACTGGCCTGAACAACGTTACCAATGGCACGACTTCGTTGTCGACAGCATTGAAACCCCTGATCGATGGCAGCAATGCTGCCACGGCCAATGGCGGCACCGTCGGCGCGACGACCATAGGCGGCGCCAATAGCGACGGTACGGTGCGGACCAGGGGCACCAGCGGCACGGCCATCAACAACGTGAACGCCGCCACTTGCGGCAGCGTCAACGGCGTAGACGCCACCGGCACAGGCCTGTGTGCGCAGGCGACCAAGGATGGCGCAACGGCGATCGGCTCGAATGCCCAGGCGACCGACACCAACACCACGGCTGTCGGTTTCCGCGCGCTGGCTTCGCAAGCGGGCTCGGTGGCGATCGGCTACAACGCAAGGGCTACCGGCGATCCGACGGTAGCTATCGGCAACGATGCGCTGGCCTCGGGCAATGATGCGGTGGCGCTGGGAGCCGGTGCGCAAGCTCTGGCGAACCGCTCGGTGGCGTTGGGCGCGTATTCGATCGCAGACCAGGCTAATACGGTCTCGGTAGGGGCGGCCGGCAGCGAGCGCCGCATCACGAACGTCGCGCCAGGGATCAACCTGACCGACGCGGTGAACGTATCCCAGCTGCGCGACATACAGAACCAGATTGGCGACGTCAAGCGCATTGCCTACTCCGGTATCGCCATGAGCATGGCGGCGACGGGGGCGGTGATGCCGACCTTGTACGGAGGCGAGAAGGGCGTGGGCGTCGGTGTCGGTTCGTACCAGGGTTTCGCTGCGCTGTCCTTGCAGTTCAGGTCGGTCAGCAAGACTGGCAATAGCGCCTGGGGTGTCGGCGTCAGTTCGACGGGCCATAACACCGGCCTCAGCGTCGGTTACGGCTTGAGATGGCAGTAAGCGGTTTCCTGGCCGCGATGAGATAGGCCAGGACAAAAAAAAGCCCGCGCTGCCTATGCAACGCGGGCTTTTGCCTATGTATTACCAGGCTGGAATCACGGAACTCTTGAACTGGGTCACGACATACTGTTTGACTTCAGGGCTGTGGTAAGCCTTGACCAGCTTGGCTACCCAGGGCTTGTCCTTGTCGGCGCTGCGCACGGCGATGACGTTGGCGTAAGGACCCTTGGCGGCTTCGATGGCAATGCCGTCCTTGGTTGGATCCAGCCCGGCCGATTCGGCATAGTTGCCGTTGATCGCAGCCGCGTCCAGGTCATCCAGCGAGCGTGGCAGCTGGGCCGCATCGATTTCGACGATCTTCAGTTTCTTCGGGTTGTCCACGATATCCAGCGGCGTGGCTTTCAAGCCGGCATCCGCTTTCAATTTCAGTACGCCTTGCGCCTGCAGCAACAGCAAGGCGCGGCCGCCGTTGGTCGGATCGTTGGGAACACCGACACGGGCGCCGGTTTTCAGGTCCTTGAGGGATTTGATTTTCTTCGAGTACACGCCCATCGGGAAAGTGATGGTGTAGCCGACGTTCACCAGCTTGTAGCCGCGATCCTTGATTTGCGCTTCCAGGTAGGGCAGGTGCTGGTAGCTGTTGGCATCCAGGTCGCCTGCAGCCAGCGCGGCGTTGGGTTGGATATAGTCGCTGAATTCGACGATCTGGATATTCAAGCCGTCCTTGGCGGCGACTTTCTTGACGATTTCCAGGATCTGCGCATGCGGGCCGCCGGTGGCGCCGATCTTGACCGGCTTGTCTTGCGCGAAGACAGCGCCGACGGGAGCAGCGCCCAGGCTTGCGAACAGGCCCAAGCCTGCAAAAAATTGTACCAATTGACGACGATTCATTTTCTTCCTTTCAAAAATCACAGAGGATCCTGCACGGCCAATGCAGGGTCCTTAAAAAATCAGCGGTGGCTGAGACGACGCACCAGGATGTCGCCCAGCGTCTGCACCAGCTGCACAAAAACGATCAGGATAACCACCACCAGCAGCATGACTTCCGGCAGGAAGCGCTGGTAACCGTAGCGTATGCCAAGGTCGCCCAGGCCGCCGCCGCCGATGGCGCCGGCCATCGCCGAGTAGCCGACCAGGCTGACGAAGGTAATCGTCAGGCCGGCGACGATGCCGGCGAAGGCTTCCGGCACCAGCACCTTGTAGACGATCTGCCAGGTGGTGGCGCCCATCGCCTGCGCGGCTTCGATCAGGCCGCGCTCCACTTCGCGCAGCGCGGTTTCCACCAGGCGCGCGATGAATGGGGCGGAGGCTATCGTCAGCGGCACAATCGCGGCGGCGGTGCCGATCGAGGTGCCGACGAAAAAGCGCGTGAACGGTATCACCGCGACCAGCAAGATGATGAACGGTGTCGAGCGCACCGCATTGACGATCAGCCCCGCGACGCGGTTGAACAGCGGGTGCGGCAGGACGCCGTCGCGGCCGGTCAGGTGCAACGCTATGCCCAGCGGCACGCCGAGCAGGGCGCCGAGTATGCCGGAGATGCCCACCATCATCAGGGTTTCCCCGAACGACGACAAAAACAGATCGAGCATTTCAGATGACATGGTTCAACTCCTCTACGGTGACGCCTTGCGCGCTCAGGTAAGCCATGGCGGCGCTGATGTTTTCGCTGGTGCCGTTGGCCAGGATTGCCAGCGAGCCGAACGCCTGCCCTTGTATTTCATCGATCTGGCCGTGCAGGATATTGAAATCCAGGTCGAATTTGCGGACCGCTTCCGACAGCAGCGGCTGGTCGACCCCGGAGCCGGTGAATGCAAAACGGAACAGGTGGTCGGTGCCGCTGCCGGCGTCGCTTTGGGCCAGTCGCGCGCGCAGGCGCTGCAAAACGCCTTGCGGCAGTTCCTGGGCAATCACGTCGCCGATCAGGGCGCGCGTGACTTCATGTTTGGGCGAACGGAACAGTTCTAGCACTTCGCCATGTTCAATCACCTCGCCGGCTTCCATTACCGCCATGCGGTCGCAAATCATCTTGATGACTTCCATCTGGTGCGTGATCAGGACGATGGTCAGGCCCAGTTCGCGGTTGATCTTGCGCAGCAGTTCCAGGATGGAGCGGGTGGTTTCCGGATCGAGCGCCGAGGTGGCTTCGTCGGACAGCAGGACTTTCGGTTCATTGGCCAGCGCGCGGGCGATGCCGACGCGCTGTTTCTGGCCGCCGCTGATTTGCGCGGGATAACTGTCCTTGAGCGCGGTCAGTCCGACCAGTTCCAGCAGCGGCGTGACTTTTTTGGCGATCTCGCTTTTGGACAAGCCTGCCAGTTCCAGCGGCAACGCGATATTGTCGTACACGGTGCGCGACGACAGCAGGTTGAAATGCTGGAAGATCATGCCGATTTCGCGCCGCGCGCCGCGCAGCTGCTCGGCGTCCAGCGTGGTCAGGTCTTTGCCGTCGACCACGATGCTGCCGGAAGTAGGGCGGTTCAGCAGGTTGAGGCAGCGCACCAGCGTGCTTTTGCCGGCGCCGCTGCGGCCGATGATGCCGAAGATCTCGCCCTTGCGTATCGACAGGTTAACGTTGCGAACCGCATCGACCGGCCCGCGCGCGCCGTTGAAGCGCTGGGTGACTGCTTTGATTTCTATCATTTCAGAATGAAAAAAGGCAGCTGATTGCATAAACATCAACAATCTCGCCGCCGTTATGTATTTTAGTAGGTGCTTATTTTATAAGCGTTTGTTAAGCATGGGAAGGAACATTTAAGCATGGCGTTATTACCATCGTGTCTATACAAATACAAACGCCGCAAAATACAAACACCGCAGACGCAGTTAAATGGGGTCGGAGTTTTTTTTCGCGCCTTTTGCGAAAATTACTCTGACCCCATTTAACGGACTACGGAGCGCGGTGCGCGCGCAACAACCATCCTGTCGTCGATTGCCGTCAATTGCCCGCACAATGAAAAAAGCCCACGACGGATAACCATCGCAGGCTTTTTCAAAACATGAGAACAGATGTTTTGTCAGGGCCGGAATATCCCGGCCGCGTCAATTACATCATGCCGTCCATGCCACCCATGCCGCCCATACCACCCATGCCGCCTGGCATGCCGCCGCCAGCCGATTTGTCTTCAGGCAGTTCAGCAACCAGTGCGTCGGTAGTCAGGATCAGGCTGGCAACCGATGCGGCATTTTGCAGCGCCGAACGGGTAACCTTGGCTGGATCCAGGACGCCCAGTTCAACCAGGTCGCCGTAGGTGCCGTCGGCTGCGTTGTAACCGTAGTTACCCTTGCCAGCCAGGACTGCGTTGATCACAACCGATGGCTCGCCGCCAGCGTTGAATACGATTTGGCGCAGCGGCTCTTCGATCGCGCGCAGCACGATCTTGATGCCGGCTTCCTGGTCGGCGTTGTCGCCTTTCAGGTCCTTGACTGCAGCACGTGCGCGCAGGAACGCCACGCCGCCGCCTGGAACAACGCCTTCTTCAACTGCTGCGCGGGTAGCGTGCAGAGCATCTTCAACGCGTGCTTTCTTTTCTTTCATTTCAACTTCGGTTGCAGCACCAACGCGGATCAGCGCAACGCCGCCGGCCAGCTTGGCGACGCGTTCTTGCAGTTTTTCACGGTCGTAGTCCGAAGTCGCTTCTTCGATCTGCGCACGGATTTGCTTGACGCGCGCTTCGATGGTGATGGCTTCGCCGGCGCCGTCGATGATGGTGGTGTTTTCCTTGCTGATTTCGATACGCTTGGCTTGGCCCAGTTCTGCCAGGGTAGCTTTTTCCAGTGTCAGGCCGACTTCTTCAGCGATCACTTGGCCGCCGGTCAGGATGGCGATGTCTTCCAGCATGGCTTTACGACGGTCGCCGAAGCCTGGAGCCTTGACGGCCGCGGTCTTCAGGATGCCGCGGATGTTGTTCACAACCAGGGTAGCCAGCGCTTCGCCTTCGACATCTTCCGCGATGATCAGCAGAGGACGGCCAGACTTGGCGACTTGTTCCAGGATCGGCAGCAGGTCACGGATGTTCGACACTTTTTTGTCGAACAGCAGGACGAACGGGTTTTCCAGGGCAACAACCTGTTTTTCCTGGTTGTTGATGAAGTATGGCGACAGGTAGCCGCGGTCGAATTGCATGCCTTCGACGATGTCCAGTTCGTTTTCCAGCGATTTGCCGTCTTCGACGGTGATCACGCCTTCTTTGCCGACTTTATCCATTGCCTTGGCGATGATGTCGCCGATGTCGGTGTCGGAGTTAGCCGAGATCGAACCAACTTGAGCAATTTCCTTGCTGGTGGTGGTTGGCTTCGACAGGGTCTTGATTTCAGCAACGATAGCGACAACAGCCTTGTCGATGCCGCGCTTCAGGTCGGTCGGGTTGAAACCGGCGGCAACGTACTTGAAGCCTTCGCGCACGATGGCTTGTGCCAGCACGGTAGCGGTAGTGGTACCGTCGCCGGCGTTGTCGGAAGTCTTGGAAGCAACTTCTTTCACGAGCTGCGCGCCCATGTTTTCCAGCTTGTCTTTCAGTTCGATTTCTTTCGCAACCGAAACACCGTCCTTGGTCACGGTCGGCGCGCCGAAGCTGCGTTCCAGGATGACGTTGCGGCCCTTAGGACCCAGAGTTACCTTGACGGCGTTAGCCAGGATGTTGACGCCGTTGACGATCTTGGCGCGTGCTTCATCGCCGAAAACTACTTGCTTTGCTGCCATGTTTGATTCTCCTATTAAGACTCATTGCGGGACAGAGTTTGAGAGTCGCCGCCGTGCGACGAATTACTCTGTCCCCAACTGATCAGATAAAACCGTGAAATTGCAGAGACTGTCTATTGAGAGCCATCCGAATCGGTCGGATTACTTGCCTTCGACTACGGCAAACAGATCTTCTTCGCGCATAACCAGCAGTTCCTGGCCGTCGATCTTGACAGCTTGACCGGAGTATTTGCCGAACAGAACGCGATCGCCAACCTTGACTGCCAGCGCACGGACGTTGCCGTTTTCCAGAATCTTGCCGTTGCCGACGGCCAGAACTTCACCTTGATCCGGCTTTTCAGCAGCAGCTTCCGGCAGCACGATACCCGATGCGGTTTTAGTTTCTTGGTCGAGACGCTTGACGATGACGCGATCGTGCAAAGGACGAAGATTCATATGTGACTCCTTAAGATTCAACAGGTTATTTGTATTTGCAGCAATATCGCAGCAAAGTGAACTGACCGCTCTGCATTGCCTTGTTATTGCATGCGAGTGACTAGGTCGAGGAGATTGTTAGCACTCTCTCCTAACGAGTGCTAAGTATAGGGACGCTCTGTCGATTTTTCAAGCCCGCATTCGGGTTCGCCGGATAATCTGTCGGAATTCACTCAAGTTTGGATATTGTTCATCTGATCCTGAATTTCCACATGGCTAGCCCTTGAACAACGTCCTTCTATCTAGGTGCGGCAGCTAGCAACACTAAACATCCAGGAAAATATTTGAGTAGCCGCACCGGACAAATCCTGGATCAATATTGTTTTTTTATAATTATTGATGTTTAATTGCCACCACGGATTTCTTTCCTGTTCATTGAAAATAATTTTGCGATCGTGATTTCGAGCTCATGTTTAATGGGAGACGGCGATCAAAATCGACTAGATTTCTTGATCTGCGCATGAGCCTCGACCTGCCTTCTACCATTCGCCGCTTCATCGGCGATGCCGACTTGATAACCGACAAGATCGGAGAGTCTCCCTGTGCGGTGCACGAGTTCCGGCGCGGCGGCGAGCGCTTCTTCCTGAAGTCTTCGCCGACGGCCTATGCCAATACCACCTACAGCGTGCGTCGCGAAGCACAGGTGCTTGATTGGCTGTCTGGACGCCTGCACGTTCCAGAGGTGGTTGCCACTGCCGAGCGCGACGGCGAGGCGTTCATGATCACGCGGGCAGTACCGGGGCGGCCACTGGCTACCTGTATCGCTGCCGGGCTGCCTGTTTCGGCGCTGTTCGGCGAAGCGCTGCGCAATCTCCAGCAAGTGTCCGTGTCCAATTGTCCATTCGATGCCAGTGTGGCAATGCGTCTGCGAGAACTGGACATCTTGTTAGCGAAGAACCTGATCGATCCCGACCACGACCTTGATGCCTGGCCGGGACTGGACACGCCAGCCAAACTGGTCGCCCATCTGCATGCCCACGTACCGCATCAGGATCGGGTGTTCTCGCACGGTGACCTGTGCGGCAACAACGTTTTCGTCGATGCGCGCGAACGGCTGTTCTTCATTGATCTTGGCCGCGGCGGCATTGCCGATCGCTGGCTGGACATAGCCTTCGTCCACCGCGAACTGCGTGACCAGGTCGCTGAAGCCAAGGCGAAGACGATCATGGCTGCGCTCGGCGAGCCAGACCAGCCGGACAAACGCCGTTATTTCGAGCAGTTGGACGAGCTGTTCTAATTCCCCAGTCTTCATGATCGGTTAATGATCGTGCAAAAAAATCGGGCATCATGCATGGCGCTGCCCCGAAGCATCTGCCTTCCACCGAATTCCCGGCAGCCGTCGGCGCCTGGTTCCACGCGGCGAAAGTGGTATGGCACTTACTAAACAGGGTGGAAGCAAGTTATTATTGCTGCGCAGAAATTTGACGACGTATCTGTAGTAGATAAATTGATATTTTTTTGCTGTTATTTCTTGCGATTCGGTCCGATTGCATTTCATCCCGTGTTTTAGTCGATTGATTCCCTCGATTCTGCAGCTTGTCGCAATCGCATACCCGGCAGCAATTTTCCTCTTTACAGTGTCGATACACACTGTACATTGGAGAGTTGCAGCAAATAATCACAGACAGCGCCATACCCAGTAAAGCAGCTAAAACAATTAAAAATCCCGCATTTGGGAGCCCCTCAAAAAATCATGTAAGGGAAAAGGATGCGTTTATTCAAGATGCTCGGCAGCGTACCCCTGCTGTCGGTGATCGCCGGTTGCGTTGTCGGGCCTACCTACCAGGTGCCCACGCCAGCTACCTCATCACAAGCGGTGCTGCCGCAATTTCAAAGCGCTTTGCCGAAGCCGGCGGAAGCCGATGGCGCTACTGACCTGACGCGTTGGTGGTCGCAATTCGACGATCCGCTGGTAGCGGAGCTGGTCGCCACGGCCGAGGCCAGCAATCCCAGCGTGGCGCAGGCGCTGGCGCGCATCACCCAGGCACGCGCCACGGCGGGTTCCGCCGGCAGCGCGCTCTATCCTTCGGTGGCCGCCGACGCCAGCAGCACACGCAGCAAATCCCTCTCGGGCCTGACCTCAAACCTGGGCAGCGTCGCCACCGTCGCCACCAGCAGCACCGCTACCCTCGACGCCAGCTGGGAGCTTGACCTGTTCGGCGGCAAGCGCAAGACCGCGGAAGCCGCCAACGCGCGCGTGTTCGCCCGCAACGCCGACTGGTACGGCGCCAAGGTGTCGCTGGCGGCGGAAGTCGGCAGCACCCTGGTGAACTACCGTGCTTGCGTGGCCACCGCGGCGATGCTGACGCAGGACCTGAAGTCGCGCGAGCAGACCGCCCAGCTTACGGCGCTCAAAGTCAAGGCTGGATTCACCGCGCCGGCAGACGGCGCGCTGATCAACGGCTCCACCGCGGACGCCCGGCAAAAACTGGTGGTGCAGCGTACCGAGTGCGACCTTGATGTCAAGGCGCTGGTGGCGCTGACCGACATTCCCGAACCCGCCTTGCGCACCAAGCTGGCTGTCAATGAGCGCCTGCCGACGCCGCGCGGTTTTGTGGTCGAGAGCGTGCCGGCGCAGGCTTTGTCGCAGCGGCCTGACATCGCTGTCGCCGAGCGCGAGCTGGCAGCGGCCAGCGCCGAGATCAATGTCGCCCAGGCCAATCGCTATCCGAGCATTTCGCTGCTGGGCAGCATCGGCATCGGCGGCTTGCGCTTCGACGGCGGCAGTTCCCGGTCCGATACCTGGTCGTTCGGTCCTTCGCTCAAGTTGCCGCTATTCGATGCCGGACTGCGCAGGGCGCAGGTGGACCTGGCGCACGGCCGTTACGACGAGGCGTATGCCGGCTACCAGTCGCAGGTGCGCAGCGCGGCGCGCGAAATCGAGGAAGCGCTGGTGCGCCTGGATGCGGCGGCGCGGCGTGAAGACGATGCGGCGCTGGCGGCGCGCGAATATGAAAGCTACTTCCACGCCAACGACGACAAGTTCAAGGCCGGCAGCGGCAGCCTGTTTGAACTGGAAGATGCGCGCCGCACCTTCCTGGCTGCGCAACAGACCCAGATCAGCGTGCAGCGCGATCACGTGGCGGCCTGGATTGCCCTGTACAAGGCTTTGGGCGGCGGCTGGCGCAACCAGGCGGAGCAGGCGGCCTTGCCGGCCGCGCCTGCCGCAGCGTCAAACTCCGAACGTTCTTAATATAGAAATGTAAAGAAGAGAGTCATGAAAAAGCCATCTTTGAAACTGACAGCAATCGCGGCGCTGGTCGTCGTCATCGGTTCTGCCGCGGTCTGGGCCACTACAGGAAAAAGCGGCAAACCTGCCGACAAAGAAACAAGCAAGCCTAAAGCTTCGCTGACCATCACTACCACCAAGGCGCAAAGCGCCGACTGGCCGCTGACCTTGTCGGCCAACGGCAGCGTCGCCGCCTGGCAGGAGGCAGTGGTCGGCAGCGAACTGGGTGGTTTGCAGCTGGCAGAGGTAAGGGTTAATGTCGGCGATATCGTCAAGCGCGGCCAGGTGCTGGCGCGTTTCAGCAACGACAGCGTAGAGGCCCAGGTGGCCCAGCAGAAGGCTGCCGTGGAAGAAGCGCGCGCGGCCTTGTCGGAAGCGGACGCCAATGCCGAGCGGGCGCGTTCGCTGGTCAACAGCGGCGCCTTGAGCGGCCAGCAGACCACCCAGTACGAAGTCGCCGAGCGCAGCGCCAAGGCGCGCCTGCAGTCCGCCCAGGCCAGCCTGGAAATGCAGCAGATCCGGCTGCGCCAGACCCAGGTGCTGGCGCCTGACGACGGCGTGATTTCTTCACGTACCGCAACGGTTGGTTCGGTGGCGTCGCAAGGACAGGAACTGTTCAAGCTGATCCGCCAGAACCGCCTCGAATGGCGCGGCGAAGTGAATGCCACCGACCTGCTGCAGATCAAGGTCGGGCAGGCGGTCAAGCTGCGCGTCACCAATGGCGTGGTGGTGGACGGCAAGGTGCGCATGGTGGCGCCGACCGTCGATCCGCTCACGCGCAACGGCCTGGTGTATGTCGACCTGCCGGCGCCGGGCAACGTCCATGCGGGCATGTTCGGCACCGGCCAGTTTGCGCTGGGTTACGCCACGGCGCTGACCTTGCCGCAGAGCGCGGTGGTGATGCGCGACGGCTATAGCTACGTTTACCAGCTGGGCAAAGATGACAAAGTGACCCAGACCAAGGTCACCATAGGGCGCCGCATTGGCGACCGCATCGAGGTTGCCCAGGGCGCGAACGGGATCACGGCGGCGATGACGCTGGTGGAAAAGGGCGCGGGCTTCCTGGCCGACGGCGACACCGTGCGGGTAGCGCCGGAAAACAAGCCGGCGGCACCGCTGGCGATGAAATAAGCGAGGACCGGCCATGAATTTTTCCGCGCTTTCCATCAAGCATCCGGTTCCCGCCATCCTGCTGTTCATCATGCTCACCGTCATGGGGCTGATGAGCTTCAAGGACATGCTGGTGCAGGATTCGCCCGATATCGATTTTCCCTTCATTTCGGTGACCACCAGCCTGCCAGGAGCTTCTCCTTCGCAGCTGGAAACCGAGGTGGCGCGCAAGATTGAAAATTCGGTCGCCACCGTCACCGACATCCGGCATATATACACCACCATCAACGACGGGGTAGTCAACACCCAGATCGAATTCCGCCTGGAAAAGGATATCCAGGAAGCGATGGACGATGTGCACGACGCGGTCAACCGCGTGCGCAGCGATTTGCCCACCGACGTCCGCGATCCGGTTTACGGCAAGGCGAGCACCTCGGGCCGGCCGATCATCACCTACACCGTCAAGTCCGACCAGCTGGATGAAGAAGCGCTGTCCTGGTTTGTCGACAACGATGTTTCCAAGGCCTTGCTGTCGGTCCCCGGGGTCGGCAAGATCGACCGCGTCGGCGGCGTCAACCGCGAAGTGCTGGTGGAACTGGACCCGGTACGGATGGCGGCCCTGAACGTATCGGCGGCGCAGATTTCGCGCCAGCTGCAGCGCGTGCAGCAGGAGGCGCCGGGCGGCAAGGCTGACATCAGCGGCGCGCGGCAATCGGTGCGCACCATCGGCACGGTCGGCAACGTGGCGGAAGTCGCCGCCTTGCAGATGGCTTTGCCGGACGGCCATGTGATCCGCCTGGACCAGGTCGCCAAGGTAACCGACGGCATCGGCGAGCGCACCGCGCTGACGCTGCTCGACGGTAAGCCGGTGGTCGGCTTTGAAATCACGCGCAGCAAGGGCGCCAGTGAAATCACGGTTTCCGACGCGGTGCAGAAAGCCGTCGCGACGCTGAACCAGAAGGCGAGCCACGTCAAGATCGAGGAAGCGTTCAACAACGTCGATGCGGTCAAGGAAAACTACGCAGGTTCGATGTCGCTGCTGTATGAGGGCGCGCTGCTGGCGGTGCTGGTGGTCTGGTTCTTCCTGCGCGACTGGCGGGCGACGCTGGTGGCGGCGGCGGCGCTGCCGCTGTCGATCATCCCGACCTTCATGGTGATGAAATTCCTCGGTTTTACCCTCAACGGCGTGACCTTGCTGTCGCTGGCGCTGGTGATCGGGATCCTGGTGGACGATGCGATTGTCGAAATTGAAAACATCGTGCGCCACCTGCGCATGGGCAAGACGCCATACCAGGCCGCGCTGGAAGCCGCCGATGAAATCGGCCTGGCGGTGGTGGCGACTACGTTCACCCTGGTCGCGGTATTCCTGCCGACGGCGTTCATGAGCGGCATCGTCGGCAAATACTTCAAGCAGTTCGGCTGGACCGCGGCGATCGCGGTGACCACCTCGCTGGTGGTGGCGCGTTTGCTGACGCCGATGATGTCGGCCTACCTGCTCAAGCCGCTGATGCACAAGGAAAAAGAAAGCCGCATGATGACCACCTACATGGCGGTCGCTTCGTGGTGCATGCACCACCGGCTCAAGACCATGGGCATGGCGGCGGTGTTCTTTATCCTGTCGCTAGCCATGATCCCGTTCCTGCCGACCGGCTTCATCCCGCCCAGCGACCGCGGCCAGACCCAGGTCACGCTGGAACTGCCGCCTGGCAGCATCCTGGCGGAAACCCGCGCCAGCTCTGAACAGGCGCGCCGTCTGCTGATGACCAACAAGAATGTCGCCCAGGTCTACAGCGCCATCGGCGGCGACGAGGCGCGCCGTTCGACCTTGACCGTGCTGCTCAAGGATCCGCCGGAGCGCAAGCAGAAGCAGACCGAAGTCGATAGCGAATTGCGCAAGCTGCTGACACAGTTGCCTGGCTTGCGGTTTACCGTGGGCGGCGGCGGCAACGGCGAAGAATTGCAGCTGCTGCTGTCGGGCGACGATCCGCAAGCGCTGGGCGCCGTGACGCGCGCCATCGAACGCGAAATCCGCACCATTCCCGACCTCGGCAACATTACGTCCAGCATCAGCCTGGTGCGGCCGGAAATCATTGTTACGCCTAACTTCGCCAAGGCTGCGGATCTCGGCGTCACCGCTTCGGCCATCGGCGACACCTTGCGCATCGCCACCTCCGGCGATTACGACCAGTCGGTGGCCAAGCTGAACCTGCCCGAGCGGCAGATTCCGATCCGCGTGCGTTTGCCGGAAGATGCGCGGCATGACATGAGCGTGCTGGAGCGCCTGGCGGTGCAGGGCAAGAACGGCAATGTGCCGTTGAGCTCGGTGGCCGATATCCGCTTCGACAGCGGCCCGGCGCGGATTGATCGCCTCGACCGCAACCGGCGCGTGATCATCCACGTTGAGCTGAACGGCCATGAAATCGGCGATGTGATGTCGAAGATCAACGAGCTGCCGAACCTGAAGAACCTGCCGCCCAACGTCAAGCGCGGCGAGCTGGGCGACGCCGAAATCATGAAGGAACTGTTCTCCGGCTTTGCGCTGGCGATGCTGACCGGCGTGCTGTGCGTGTACATGGTGCTGGTGCTGCTGTTCAAGGGCTTCCTGCAGCCGGTGACGATCCTGGCGGCGTTGCCGTTGTCGATTGGCGGTGCGTTCGCGGCCTTGCTGATCACGCATAATTCGTTCTCGATGCCGTCGCTGATCGGGTTGCTGATGCTGATGGGGATCGCGGTCAAGAATTCGATCCTGCTGGTGGAGTACGCCATCGTGGCGCGCCGCGACCATGGCATGAGCCGTTTCGAAGCGCTGATGGATGCCTGCCACAAGCGGGCCCAGCCGATCGTCATGACCACCATCGCCATGGGCGCCGGCATGCTGCCGATCGCCCTCGGGCTGGGTGCGGATTCCAGTTTCCGCGGACCGATGGCGATTGCCGTCATCGGCGGCCTGGTGACATCGACTTTCCTGAGCCTGCTGGTGATTCCGGTGGTGTTCACCTATGTCGACGACCTGCTGGTCTGGGCCGGCCGCAAGTTCCGGCGCAAGCCGGGAGAGAGCATGGTGCATATGGTGGCCAGCAAGCTGCACATTACCGAAACCTGATCGAAACATGATCCAGAAAACGCCCGCAAGGGCGTTTTTTCATTGCGGCATGTTTTTTGCGGCGTCTGCAGCTTTATTCAGCGGCAGCCAGATTGCCGGCGAGCTCGGCGAAAGCGCTGGCCGCAGCGCTTTGATAACTGTCCTTGCGCCACAAAAGCGAGACCGTGCGGTGCGGCAAGGCAGGGTTCAGCGGGACTTCCCGCAGCCCGGGATGTTCGCGTGCAATCGCATCCGGCAAGATGGTGGCGACGCCACCGCGGCGGACGATTTCCACGATCGCGCTAATGGTATTGGCTTCGATGGCGATGTTGGGCGAGATGCCCTGCTGCTGCAGGTAAGCATCGACAAAAGTGCGGGTGGCGAAGTCGCTGCTGAGCAGCGCCAGCGATTGCCGGCCAAGCTCGCTCGCTGCCAGCGCCCTGGCAGCCGGGCGCTTGGCCAGCGGGTGCGTCAGTCCGACCACCACGCATAGCTTTTCCACGAACAGGGGCCGGCTGCTGATTTCCTGCGAGCGGACCTGGCTGAAGGCCAGCCCCAGGTCAACCTGGTCCGCCGCCAGCGCCGTTTCAATTGCATCCAGGGTCTTTTCAATCACCTGCAGCGCGATGCCGGGGTAGCTGGCGTTGAAGCGCGCGATCAACGGTCCTGCCAGATAAGAAGTCAGGCTGGGCGTCATGGCCAGCCGCAGCGTGCCGCGCGACAGGTCGCGCACGTCGTGGATAGCCCGCTGGCCGGCTTCCAGCTCGCGCAGCGCCCTGCGGGCGTAGGCGACATAAGCTTCACCGGCATCGGTGGCGCGCACCACTCTGCCGCTGCGGTCCAGGAGCTGCACTCCCAACGTCTCTTCCAGCTGCCGTATCTGCTGCGACAAAGTCGGCTGCGAAACATACAAGGCTTCCGCCGCCCTGGTGAAGTTTCCCTGTTCGACGACGGCGAGCAGGTAGCGGATATGGCGTAGTAGCATGTTTGATAACTATAGGAAATTCTTATTGAGATTATTGTATATCGGTCTTGGACCTAATAGTTCGACGCCTTCATCATGGCTCCATTACTTCAACAGCTACAAGGAGAAACGCCATGAAGTCCATCGTCGATGGGGTCTTGAAATTCCAGAAGCACACCTTCCCGGGCCTGTCCGGGCTGTTCAAGGAACTGGCCACCGCCCAGAACCCGAGTGCATTGTTCATCACCTGTTCCGACAGCCGCGTCGTGCCGGAATTGCTGACCCAGCAGGATCCGGGCGACATCTTCGTGATCCGCAATGCCGGCAATATCGTTCCATCCTATAGCTCGGCGCCGGGAGGCGTCACTGCCACGGTCGAATATGCGGTCGCCGTACTGGGCGTGAGCGACATCGTGGTCTGCGGCCATTCCGATTGCGGCGCCATGACGGCTATCTCCAGTTGCAAATGCCTGGATCACTTGCCCGCGGTGGCTGGCTGGCTGCGCCATGCCGATTCCGCCAAAGCGGTGAATGCAGCCCGTACCCATGCCTCGCCTGCGGCCCGGCTGAGCTCGATGGTGCGTGAAAACGTCATCGCCCAGCTAGTCAACATCAGGACCCATCCTTCGGTCGCGCTGGCGCTGGAGCAGGGCAGCCTGAACCTGCATGGGTGGGTGTACGACATTGAAACTGGCTCGATCGTGGCGCTGGACGGCGCAAGCAATCAATTCGTCTCGCTCGCCGAATTTCCCCAAACCGTCGTTACGCCTGCCAAACGCAGCGTGCTGGCTGCTTAACGCTTAACCATTGGCAGTTCTTCGTCCGTTCTCTCACTGAAAAGGAAACATCATGCAACAAGCAAACGTATATCAAGACAACCGCGTCGCCCTCACTTCTCGCGTCATCGCCGCCAAGGCCCTCAAGGATCTGTCCTGGAAACAGCTGGCCGAAGGCAGCGGCCTGAGCGTGGCCTATGTCACGGCAGCGCTGCTGGGGCAGCATGCCTTGCCGAAGGTCGCCGCCGAAATGGTTTGCCGGCGCCTCGGCCTGGAGCCGGAAGCCGCGGCGGAGCTGCAGATGATTCCGTTGCGCGGCAGCATCCCGGGCGGGATTCCTACCGATCCGACCATTTACCGTTTCTACGAAATGCTGCAAATCTACGGCACCACCTTGAAGATGCTGGTGCATGAAGAACTGGGCGACGGCATCATCAGCGCCATCAACTTCAAGCTGGACCTGAAACGGGTAGAAGACCCTGAAGGCGGTTCGCGTGCGGTGATTACCCTGGACGGAAAATTCCTGCCGAATAAACCGTACTGACCGGGCTGCGTCGCCGTGTGTTTTCCTTAAAACGAAAACACACGGGAATCCGCAGTTGCAATATGCTATCGATTAAGAAACGGCGAGGCGGCTCCAATGCGGCCTCGTTTTTTCAATTTCGCCTTGCATCGACACCGGATTCAAAAAGGACAAGCATGAATAATTTGCGCCGCCTGGTTTTCCATACCCACCCGCGCCTGATGATTGCATTGATCGTCGGCCTCGCGGTATGGACGGTCCAGCCCACGAGCTCGCACCTGACGCGCCTGCTGATCGGCTGGAACGCCGGCGTCTGGACTTACCTGGCGATGCTCTGGTGGATGATGGCCAGGGCCAGCTCGGGGCAGGTGAAAAGGCGCGCCGCCATCGAGGACGAGAACGATACCGTGATACTGGTCCTGATCTGCGTCGCCGCGGTCAGCAGCATCGGCGCGGTGGTGCTGGGGTTGGCGCACACCCAGGATTTCCTGCCGGGCCCGAAAGAGCTGCGCTACATGTTTACCGGCATGACGGTGCTGGGCTCCTGGTTCCTGGTGGGCACCATCTTCGCGCTGCATTACGCGCGCCTGTTTTATGCCTGCGCGGGCGACAAGCTGCCGCTGCGTTTTCCTGACGATGAAAAAAATCCCGACTATTGGGATTTCCTGTATTTCTCTTTCACGATGGCGGTCGCGGTCCAGACTTCCGACGTCAGCATCATGACGCGCTCCATGCGCAAGATCGTGCTGATGCAGTCGGTGCTGACCTTCCTGTTCAATTCGGCCATCCTGGGCCTGTCGATCAACATCGCGGCAGGCCTGGTCGGATAAACACCGCGCCAGCGCCGGGACGTAAAAAAAGCCAATCGCATGATTGGCTTTTCTTTTTGCAGGGGCCGGGACGATGACCTGTCCCGTTCCCCTGGCGCCGCAGCTTATTGCCAGCCGTAGCGGCGGGCGTACCAGCCTTTCATTGCCTGCGTCAGCACCGCGTAGGCCACCAGGATCAGCAGCAGCCATGGGAAGTAAGTCAGCGGCAAAGCCTGCAGCTTGAAGTAATGGGCCAGCGGCGACATCGGCAGCAGGATGCCGACCAGCATGATGATCAGGGTCATGCTCATCAGGGCCCACGAAGCGCGGCTCTGGAAGAACGGGATCTTGCGGGTGCGGATCATGTGCACGATCAAGGTCTGCGACAGCAAGCCCTCGATGAACCAGCCGGACTGGAACAGGGTCTGGTGTTCCGGCGTGTTGGCGCCGAAGATGTACCACATCAAGGCAAATGTCGTGATGTCGAAAATCGAGCTGATCGGACCGAAGAACACCATGAAACGGCCGATTTCGGCGGCGTTCCAGCGCTGCGGTTTCTCCAGGAATTCCTTGTCGACGTTATCGAAAGGAATCGTGATCTGCGAGATGTCGTACAGCAGGTTCTGCACCAGCAGGTGCAACGGCAGCATCGGCAGGAACGGCAGGAAGGCGCTGGCGACCAGCACCGAGAATACATTGCCGAAGTTGGAGCTGGCGGTCATCTTGATGTACTTCAGCATGTTGGCGAAGGTCTTGCGGCCTTCCAGCACGCCTTCTTCCAGCACCATCAGGCTCTTTTCCAGCAAGATGATATCGGCCGCTTCCTTGGCGATATCGACCGCGGTGTCGACCGAGATGCCAATGTCGGCTGCGCGCAATGCCGGCGCATCGTTGATGCCGTCGCCCATGAAGCCGACCACGTGGCCCTTGTCATGCAGCACGCGCACGATGCGTTCCTTGTGGGTCGGGCTGAGCTTGGCGAAGACGGTGGTGGTGTCGACCGCGACGGCGAGCTCGGCGTCGCTCATTTTCTCGACGTCGTTGCCGAGCAGCATGCCGTCCACGGCCAGGCCGACCTGGCGGCAGATCTTGGCGGTCACCAGTTCGTTGTCGCCGGTCAGGATCTTGACCGTGATGCCGTGTTCCCGCAGCGCGTCCAGCGCCGGCTTGGTGGATTCCTTCGGCGGGTCGAGGAAGGCGATATAGCCGATCAGGACCAGGTCGCTTTCATCGGCGACGCCGTACACTTCCTTGGTCGGCGGCAGGTCCTTGGCGGCTACCGCCACCACGCGCAAGCCTTCGGCGTTCAGGCTGGAGGTGGTCTCGTAGATTTCCTGCAGCAGTTCCTTGGTGAACGGCACCACCTGGCCGTTGTGGCGGGCGTGGGTGCAGACCGAGACGATTTCTTCGACGGCGCCTTTGCAGATCAGTTCATGATGGTCTTCGCGTTCGCTGACCACCACCGACATGCGGCGGCGCTGGAAGTCGAACGGGATTTCATCGACCTTGCGGTAGGCCGAGGCCAGCGCCATTTCGCGCTGCAGCTCGGCGTGTTCGAGGACGGCGACGTCCAGCAGGTTTTTCAGGCCGGTCTGGTAATGGCTGTTGAGGTAGGCGTATTCCAGCACCAGGTCGTCCTGCTCGCCGAGGATGTCGGTATGGCGTTCCAGGAAAATCTTGTCCTGGGTCAGGGTGCCGGTCTTGTCGGTGCACAGGACGTCCATGGCGCCGAAGTTCTGGATCGCGTCCAGGCGCTTGACGATCACCTTCTTGCGCGACAGCGCGACCGCGCCCTTGGCCAGGGTCGAGGTAACAATCATCGGCAGCATTTCCGGCGTCAGGCCGACCGCGATCGACATCGCAAACAGGAACGCTTCGACCCAGTCGCCCTTGGTGTAGCCGTTCAGCAGGAACACCACCGGCGTCATCACCATCATGAAGCGGATCAGCAGCCAGCTGACCTTGTTGACGCCGGACTGGAACGCGGTAGGCGTGCGGTCGGATGCGGTGACGCGCTCGGCCAGGGCGCCGAAGTAAGTGCGGTTGCCGGTGGTGACCACGATCGCGGTGGCGGAACCGCTGACCACGTTGGTGCCCATGAAGCACAGGTTGTCCAGCTCCAGCGGGTTGCTGGTGGCGGCGCCGCGGTGGGTAACGAATTTTTCCACCGGCAGCGATTCGCCGGTCATGGCGGCCTGGCTGATGAACAGGTCCTTGGCGGTCAGCAGGCGCAGGTCGGCCGGGATCATGTCGCCGGCGGACAGCTGGACGATGTCGCCCGGCACCAGCTTCTTGATCGGCAGTTCGATGCGGCGCGCGCCCTTCGGATGCAAGGTGACGTCGAAGTAGCGCAGGGCTTCCTCGGCGATGTCTTCGGCCAGGTCGTGGCGCAGCACCGTGGCGGTGTTGCTGACCATGGCCTTGAGCTTGTCGGCGGCGGTATTGGAGCGCGACTCCTGGATGAAACGCATCAAGGTCGACAGCACCACCATCGAACCGATGACGATGGTGGCTTTCATGTCTTCGGTGAGGTAGGAAACGGCGGCCAGCACGGTCAGCAGCAGGTTGAACGGGTTTTTGTAGCATTGCCACAGGTGCGTCCATTTCGAGATCGGCTTTTCGTGCTCGACCTCGTTCGGGCCGGCGCTGGCGCGGGCAGCGTCCGCCTCGGCCTCGGTCAGGCCGTCGGCGCGGCTGTGCAGGGTCTTGAACAGTTCGCTGATATCGACATGGGCGGCAGAGGACAGGTTTTCCGCCAGCGAGGGCGGCACATCCTTGGTGACCGGGGTGCTGCGGAACATGTCCGCGCCGAGGCGGCGGAAGTGGCGGTCCATGCCGTGGGTGCGGACAAAGCTAACGAATGTTTCTCTCAGGATGTTCAGATTCATGGTCTTCTTCTTTTTTCATGCAATGCGGTCGGCTGTTGTCGATCAGTGTGTCGCTTGTTGCGTGCTTTTAGCTTTATCGCCTTTAACTTTATCGCCTTGACTTTGTGTTAACGACTGGCAACCCATCCGGATGACAGCCTGTCGGCAAAAAGAAAAAAGTTCTAGAACGGCACCAGACTGTAAATTCGATCGGTGACATCTTGATGACAATCTCGGATCTATCTCAAGCGCTGGATGCAAGTGTTCGATGGCCGCGACAACGGCGCTAGCCATGGTCAGGGCCAGATTCAGCCGGGTGCGCTGCCGGCGCGGCGGCGCAACTCTGGATGAAACAAGATCAGGTGGTGGAATACTGCGCGCCCGGGAAAGGATTCCAGGCGCTGGGATACCATCATCCGCCGGTGGCGAGATGACGGCAGGGAAATCCTGCGTTATCTTGCCGAGGCGGAGCCAGAACGGGTCTGGCTACAACTGTCACTCGAACAAGTGCCCATTAAAGGGACTCCATAAAATTTAGACTGGTGGATAGTAGCCGCGCGGCGGATGGCGGTCAAGAAAATTGTGCAGGACAGCACAAGTTCGATTGCATCCTGTTTCAGCTATGCCCGGCCTGTTGTCAATCAATTATTCGACCTTGTCATTGAGCATGAGAAAACTATACTGAAATTACAAGTAGACAAAGGAGATGACCATGGTCAACCTGGTGATGAACAACCTGCTGTTTTTCATACCGGCAGCCATCGCCGGCGTGGTGTTGTGCGGCGAAGTGCCGGTTGCATCCAGGTTTGCCCGCGGCAGCCTGCGCGCCATCGGCGCTGTGTGCGGCGCGCTGTTGGCTTTGATTATCCTGGAAGCCATACCGGCATTGCTCTGAGGCCGCAGCCTGGAAGTACACATCGGGATCGCCGGTGGCATCCCGCAGCGGCTCCATTTTCTGATTTTTCCAACCCTTGCCGGCGCTATTCGGCTGCCGGCTGCAGTTCCTTCCTTTGCATCGTGTGAACGCGTGGGATAATCCTGCGCAAACCTTCTTTTTCACCGGTGCCGACTTGAATAAACTCCACGCGATCAGTGTCCTCCTGTTGTCTTCCTTCCTGCTGCCCGGCGTCCAGGCGCAAGAATCCTCCGCGGCGCCGCCGCCGTCGTTCGGCAAGGCTTTGCAGCTTGCCGGGATCCCGGCCCAGAATGTAGGCGTCTATGTGCAAGAGGTCGACGGCGCCGGCAAGGTGCTGGCCTCAGCCAACGCCGGCACGCCGTTCAATCCGGCCTCGACCATGAAACTGGTGACCACCGACGCCGCGCTGGAGTTGCTGGGGCCGACCTATCGCTGGAAAACCCAGGCGTATACCAACGGCAGCCAGGTTGGCAATGTGCTGCAGGGCGACCTGATCTTCAAGGGCAACGGCGATCCCAAGCTGGTGCTGGAAAATTTCTGGCTGTTCCTGCGCCAGATCCGCGCCAAGGGCATCCGCGACATCCGCGGCAATATCGTCCTGGACCGCAGCACGTTTGACGAGAATGCCTACGATCCCTCCGAATTCGACGGCGATCCGATGAAACCGTATAACGTCGGCCCGGATGCCTTGCTGCTCAATTACAAGGCGCTGACATTCCAGTTCGTGCCGAATCCGGAAACGCGCCAGGTCAATGTGCTGATCGATCCGCCGATGAGCGGCTACCCGGTCACGCCGCCGCGCCTGGGCAGCGGCAGTTGCGACGACTGGCAGGGCAAGCTGCAGGCCGCGGTGGACGCCGACGGCGCCAGTTTCAACGGCGCGCTGCCAGCGTCCTGCGGTGAAAAGACCTGGTACGTCAATCCCTACAAGATGAGCAGCACCCAGTACTTCGGGGCAGTGTTCCGGCAAATGTGGGGCGACCTCGGCGGCACGTTCAGCGGCGTCGTGAAAAACGGCCTGGCGCCGGCCGGCAGCACCCTGGTCAGCGAATGGAGTTCGGTGACGCTGCCGGAAGTGATACGCGACATCAACAAGTACAGCAACAACGTGATGGCGCGGCAAGTGCTGCTGACCATCGCCGCCGATATCCTGAAAGTGCCGGCCACGCCCGAGCGCGGCGCGCGCGCCATCCAGAGCTGGCTCGGCAACAAGGGCATCGACGCCAGCGGCCTGGTGATCGAAAACGGTTCGGGACTGTCGCGCAACGAAAGGGTCTCGGCCCGAACCATGGGCCGCATGATGGCCGCAGCCTTCCAGTCACCGGTCATGCCGGAATTCGTCTCCTCGATGCCGCTGGTAGGCTACGACGGTACCATGCGCAAACGCCTGAAAAACCAGAGCGTCGCCGGCCAGGCCCACGTCAAGACCGGCACCCTGAACGATGTCAGGGCCATCGCCGGCTACGTGCTGGCCGCCTCCGGCAAGTACTACGCGGTAGTGTGCCTGATCAACCACCCCAACGCCCCCCGCGGACAAGCCGCACAAGACGGCCTGCTGCAATGGGTCTACGAAAACGGCTAAAGCCGCAGCCCAAAACAAATCGACTCTGACCCTAAATAATCAATTAGGGTCAGAGTCGATTTAATTGGAGTAATTAGGGTCAGAGTCGAATTAATTGAAGCGGTTACAGTACCAACGGCTTGTCCGACAGCTCGTTTTTCTTGCGGCCTTCGTCGGGGAAGTGCTGGGTCAGCAGGCCGTTCATTTGTTCCAGCGCCGCCAGCGTGCTGTCGTGGAATGCGCCGTTGGCGAATTCCTTGGTCATGGTCTTGCACACGGCTTGCCAGTCGGCAGGCTTGGTGGCGCGGCCGATGGCGCGGTCGACGATGATTTCGACCTTGTGGTCGGCCAGGTTGACGTAGAGCAGCACGCCGACGTTTTCTTCCGTGTCCCAGATCCGGTAATGCGAGAACAGTTCATGGGCGCGGTTGCGTGAAGTCACGCCGTTGAGCACGGCGGGCAGGCTGAGCGATCCTTCGACAATCATTTTGACTTCGGCCCGGTGCGTGACTTCGCCGTCGGCGATTTTCTGCTGAATAGCCTTGAGCGTGCTTGCCGGAAACGCCCGTCGCGCGTTGCGCCGGGTAGTCAGCAAATGACGCCAGATGCGTTGCAGGGTATGTGCCATCACCAGTCTCCCGAGGCGCCGCCGCCGTCAAAGCCGCCACCGCCGCCGGAAAAGCCGCCGCCGCCACCGCCGCCGAATCCGCCTCCTCCTCCAAAACCACCGCCGCCACGCCCGCCCTGGCTCAGGATGCTGCCGATGATGACGCCGGCGGCGTTGCCCCAGACATTGCTGTTGAGCGAACGGCCGGAACCGGCGCTGCCGCCGCGCGCGCGTGAAATGATGGTGATCAGGATGAAGAAACCGAAGAACAGCAGCGGCGCTAAGGCGCCCAGCCAGTCGGAGGAGGGCTCTTGGGCCGGTCCGGCTTTATGGCTGGGCGGCGCAAAATTTTCCTGGTCCAGCAGCGGCATGATGGCCGAGATGCCGGCGTTCAGGCCGCCGTAATAGTCGTTCTTGGAAAAATACGGTGCGATGATGTCCTGCAGCACGCGCTTGGACTGGGCATCGGTCAGCGTGCCCTGGACGCCGCGTCCGGTCAGTATCATCATGCGCCGCAAGGCTTTCGGATTGTCTTTCGCCACCAGCAGGATGACGCCGTCGTCGATCCCTTTGCGCCCCAGCTTCCAGGCATCGGCCACGCGCACGGCATAGTCCTCGATGCCTTCCGGTTCGGTCTTGCTGAGCAGCAAGATGGCGATCTGGCTGCCGGTGCGCGTTTCGTATTCGCTCAAGGTGCTGTCGAGCGCATCGCGCTGCGCCGGCTGCAGCATGCCGGCCAGGTCGGTGACATGCGCCTGCAGGGGCGGCACCGCCACCTGCGTCTGCGCCGCGGCGGGTGCTGCCGATAAACCGGCCAGCACCAGCCACAAGGCCAGCGCCGGCAGCCAAAGGCGGATTGCCGAGATTGCCGGGATGGCCTTAAGCGACATTATTTTTTGCCGCCGAAATCGACGTCGGGCGAAGTCGAGATCGCCTTTTCATTATCCACGGTGAACGATGGCTTGACCTTGTAGCTCATCGCCATCGCAGTCAGGTTGGTCGGGAAGCTGCGCGTCAGCACGTTGTAGTCCTGGACGGCGACGATGTAGCGGTTGCGCGCTACCTTGATGCGGTTTTCTATGCCTTCCAGCTGCGACTGGGCGTCGCGGTACAAGCCGTCGGCTTTCAGCTGCGGATAATTCTCGGACACCGCCATCAGGCGCGACAAGGCCGAAGACAGCTGGCCCTGGACTTGCTGGAATTTCTCGAAGGCGGCAGGATCGTTCAGCACTTCCGGCGTGATCTGGAAGCTGGTCGCCGCGGAGCGGGCCTTGGTCACGGCTTCAAAGGTCGCTTCTTCATGGGTGGCGTAAGCCTTGACGATCTGGGCGATCTTCGGCACCAGGTCGGCGCGTCCCTGGTACTGGTTGACGACTTCGCCCCAGGCAGCCTTGACGGCTTCATCCTTGGCCTGGAAATCGTTGTAGCCGCAAGCGCTGAGCAGCGAGGCGAAGGTAACAATTGCCAGCCATTTGGAGAAGGTTTTCATGGATATCCCTGATAAAAGAAACAATGTTATGCACGTTAGCAAACTATCGATAGCCGCTCAAGTGTTAAATAGCGACTACTCCGCTTATTCCCGGCTAAATTGGAATTACAATGCGGGGGTTTGCATTATTAAGGTTTCACCGTGACTTTTATTGAAAAATTATCCGCCGCCTGGAGCGCCAACAATTCCCTGCTGTGCGTCGGGCTGGATCCGGATGTTGCCAGATTCCCATCGCACCTGCAGCAGCAGCCGGATGCGATCTTTGCCTTTTGCAAGGCAATCATCGACGCCACCGCCGCCACCGCCTGCGCTTTCAAACCGCAAATCGCCTATTTCTCGGCGCTGCGGGCGGAAGACCAGCTGGAAGCGATCTGCGAGTACCTGCGCAAGAACTACCCGCACATCCCGATCGTGATGGACGCCAAGCGCGGCGACATCGGCGCCACGGCAGAGCAATATGCGCGTGAAGCCTTCGAGCGCTACGGCGCCGACGCCGTCACCGTCAGCCCGTACATGGGCTTCGATTCAGTCGCGCCGTACCTGGAATGGAAAGACCGCGGCGCTATCGTCCTGTGCCGTACCTCCAACGCCGGCGGTTCCGACCTGCAATTCCTGAAGGTCGATGGCGTGCCGCTGTACCAGCATGTGGCGCGCCTGGTGGCCGACAAGTGGAATACCAATGGCCAGTGCGCCCTGGTAGTGGGAGCGACATTTCCGCAGGAGCTGGCGCAAGTGCGCAGCATCATCGGCGACATGCCGCTGCTGGTGCCGGGCGTAGGCGCCCAAGGCGGCGATATCGAGGCAACCGTGAAGGCCGGCAAAACGGCAAACGGCATGGGCATGATGATCAACTCGTCGCGCGCCATCCTCTACGCCAAACCGGACCAGGCCGCCGGCGAAGACTTCGCCCAGGCCGCCCGCCGCGTGGCCGAGGAAACCCGCGACGCTATCAATCGCTTTCGTACTTGATTGTGTTTGATCGTAGTTGAGTTTATTTCAAGAAGCGCAACAAGCCTTGCAACGCATGGATCACGGTTTGTTCGCGCACCGCGCGGCGGTCGCCCGCGAACACCAGGCGTTCGGTATGGGTGCGATGGCCGACTGACCAGCCGAAGCAGACCGTGCCGACCGGCTTGCCCGGCACCGCGCCGCCCGGGCCGGCGATGCCGGTGGTGGAGACGGTGACGTCGGCATTGCTGTTGGCCAGCGCCCCTTCGGCCATGGCGGCGGCAATTTCTTCGCTCACCGTGCCATGCTGGGCAATCTCGGCTTCAGGAATATCCAGCAGTTCTGTCTTGGATGCGTTGGAGTAAGTGACGAAGCCGCAGTCGAACCATTCCGAAGAGCCGGCGATTTCCGTGATCGCTTGCGATACGCCGCCGCCGGTGCAGGATTCGGCGGTCGACAGGAACCAGTTCCTGGCTTGCAGGGCGCGTCCGACTTGGGCCGCCAGGTCGACGATTTGCTCGGTGTTGTCTTCAACTACAGTGCTGGTGTTCATGTCTCAACTCCTGTTTGCTGTTCTGCCGGCTGGGTCAGTACATACTGCCACTTGTTACGGGCAGATGCAATCGATCCATCCTAGATCACCCGCCATAGAGCCAGCGCCAGCAACGTATAAAACGCCGCCACGATGTCATCCCACATGACGCCGAAGCCGCCCTTGAAATGGCGGTCGAAATAGGCGATCGGCGGCGGTTTCACCATATCGAAAAAACGGAACACGACGAAGGCGCCGAATTGCGCCGGCAGGGTGGCCGGGGTCACCAGCACCAGCACCAGCCAGAATGCGATGATTTCATCCCACACCATGCTGCCATGGTCCGGCGCGCCCAAGTGGCGGCCGGTGCTCTGGCAGGTCCAGATGCCGACGATGAAACCGGCGGCGATGATCACCAGCCAGTTCAGCGGCGTGAAAATTTCCGGCCAGCGGGTAGTCATCACCACATACGACAGCCAGCCGAACAAGGTGCCGAACGTGCCCGGCATGATGGGCGAGAGTCCGCTGCCAAAACCCTGGGCTATGAAATGCGCCGGATGCGACAGCATGAAACGGGCGCTGGCCTTGATCGGTTGAGGCGGGGGAGTTGTTTCTGTCATGTTGAGCGAAAGTGGTCGAAAGAAGCCAGTTGCAGGTTGAGCGGGTTATTGCCGGCGTCGTGCAGGCGCAAGCCTGGGACGGCGTCGATGCTGCCGATGCGAGTGACGGCGGTGGCGGCAGCTTGGGCCGCGGCCAGCACGGCGTCGCGCTGGCCGGCGGCGGCGGTGAAGCACAATTCGTAGTCGTCGCCGCCGGCCAGCGTGAAATGGCGGCGGATCGCCTGGTTTTGCCGGCTCAGCACCGGACCGGCCGGCAGGCTGTCGACCGCCAGCGTGGCGCCGACAGCCGAGCGCGCCAGGATATGGCCGAGATCGCCGGCCAGGCCGTCGGAAATATCGATCGCCGCATGGGCGATGCCGCGCAGGGCCTGGCCTAGCGCGACCCTTGGCGTCGGCTGGTGCATGCGCGCCGCCGCCAGTTTGAAACTGTCGCTGCCCGGAATCAGGTCAGCGCTCAACTCGGCGCCCAGTTCTTGCCGGTAGACCGCCAGCGCCAGGCGGGCGTCGCCCAGCGTGCCGGAGACCCAGATGTCGTCGCCGGCCTGGGCGGCGTCGCGGCGCAAGGCTTGTCCGGGGACGGTTTCGCCAAATACCGTGATGCAGATATTCAAAGGGCCTTTGGTGGTGTCGCCGCCGATCAGTTCGCATTGATGCAGGTCAGCCAGCGCCAGCAGCCCGCCTGAAAACGCCGCCAGCCATCCCTCATGCACTGCGGGCAGGGCCAGCGCCAGCGTAAACGCCAGCGGCCGCGCGCCCATCGCTGCCAGGTCGGACAGGTTGACTGCCAGGCATTTGTGGCCGAGCGTGAACGGATCGGCATCGGGGAAAAAGTGGCGTCCTTCCACCAGCATGTCGGTAGAGATGGCCAGCTGCTTGCCGGCGCCGGGCGCCAGCAGCGCGCAATCGTCGCCGACGCCGAGCGCAATCTGGTCAAGATGGCTGCGCGGCGCGCGAGTGAAGTAGCGGGAGATCAGGTCGAATTCGGACAACATAGGCAGATTGTACCGAATGGCAGGCTGCTAGTGGACTGTAACAGTCAAATCAAGAGCGCTTGTCACGTATCCGACGCGCATGGCGGCGTTGCACATGCTCGCAATAGTCTCGCTATTGCTCCGCTGTGCGCCTTGCCCTGCACGTCGGATACGCGCCCTTCACTCTCGATTTGACTGTTACAGCCCACTAGACGGGCATTTCGGTCATTTTACTGAAATTGCTTACCGGCCCTGGCCGGGCTTGCTTCAAAACCCCGCGCCGCAGGAAGTGGTGCGCGAAATCGCGCCTTTCTGCATGATGTCTTCGCCCTTGGTATTGCCGACCGAGATCTGCGTGACGCAATAGGTGCCGTTCGGTCCGGTCACCTTGGTGACGCGCTGGCCGTTCGGCAGCGTGATGTCTTCCATGGTGGTGTCCTTCGGCGAGCTTGGCGGCGGCGGGGCCGCAGGGGCAAGGCCCATTTCCAGTTTCTGCTGCATGGTCGGCTCGGCCGCCTTGGCGTCCTTGGGCGGCGCATCCTTGCGCAGTTCGCGGTCTATCTTACCGATATCGCGTTTTGCGGCATCGACCATGCCCTCGGCCGACGGCCGGCTGGACGTAGCCGGCACCTGCGGCGCCGTCACGCCGGGAGCGGCCGGCTTGTAATGGGTTTCTTCAACCGTTATCGTCCCGGGCGGCAGCGGCGGCGTTTGCTCTCCCGCCTGCGCCAGCGGTAAATGGGCCAAGGCCAGCAGCAGCGCCGAGGCGGCAAAGCTGGCAAACCGGTTGTCGATGCGGGAAAAAAGTCGGGTTATCAACATGTCGCAGGCTTCCTATGGCAATGCAGGTCAAACGCGCTTGAACACCAGGTCCCAGACGCCATGTCCAAGACGCAGGCCGCGATTCTCGAACTTGGTCACCGGGCGGTACTCCGGCCGTTCCGCGTAAGTCTCGGCGGTATTCTTCAGCAGCGGCTCGGCGCTCAATACTTCCAGCATCTGTTCAGCATACTCCTGCCAGTCGGTCGCGCAATGCAGGTAGCCGCCCGGCGCGATGCGCGAGGCCAGCAGGCTGACCAGCGGCCCCTGGATCAGGCGGCGCTTGTTGTGCCGCGCCTTGTGCCAGGGATCGGGAAAAAACACATGCGCCCCGGCCAGCGAGCCGGGAGCGATCATGTTGGTCAGCACTTCCACCGCATCATGCTGGACCAGGAGCAAATTGCCCAGCTGCTGCTCGCCGATCAGCTTCAGCAGGCTGCCGACGCCGGGCGTATGGACTTCGACCCCAAGGAAATTCTTTTCCGGCATGCCGGCGGCAATCTTGGCCGAGGTTTCGCCCATGCCGAAGCCGATCTCCAGGATGGTCGGCGCATTGCGCCCGAAAACCTGGCCGAGGTCGACCACGGCCTTGTCGTAAGGCACGCAAAAACGCGGCCCCAGCTCCTCGATGGCCCGCGCCTGCGCCGTCGACAAGCGCCCGGCGCGCGTGACAAAACTGCGGATCCGGTGTTCGGTCGGATCGTAAAAAAGGGGTTTGCCGGATTTGTTTTCTGACATGCTTGATAGACGGTTAGGGTAAGGCGGGCGCGCAATTGCCATGTAACTGCCATGGACCATGGCGTCATTGTAACGCCAGGCAATCGATCGCCTCAAAAATACAAATGGCGCCCGGAGATGCTGGCGCCAACGCTGGTCTGGAGCGGGTAGAGGGGATCGAACCCTCGTCTAAAGCTTGGGAAGCTTTCGTTCTACCATTGAACTACACCCGCAAGGTGTTGATTTTAAACCAAATTTAATTCTTTCTGGTGATCTAAATTTGCATGAATTGCGGAGCGCTCCGCAAAAGTTCCTTTGTGGCTCTAAAATCTTGGAGCTGCGAAGGTGCCGGCATTGTAGCGAAACTGGGCTCATTCAGCCTTCCACGAGCGACAGGCAAAAGTCGGTTGGAGTGCCCCTTTGGGTAATTTTGCGTGTGGCAAGCGAAGAGAGTAAGCTTCATTGCGAATAAGCAATGCGTATTCAACCACCGAATTACTGGACAACAGTCTTCGTTAATTTTAACGTGTACCTAAAAATGCTAAAAAGCTTAGTTGTGGCTATTGTGGGTGGATTGATTTTGTGGTTTGTGCAAGATCACTTTAAGGATGTACCTACGGCAACGTATTCGATATCAGAAGCAATAGAGATCCCCGGTTCGAAGGGAACGGATGAATATGCCCAAGAAATCGCGGTTGTAAACTCTGGGCGTAGCCTAGTAAAGGGGATTTCGATCAAGGTGCCTCACCACATTTCTTCATACAAACTAACTAAGCATTCGAGCCTAATTAAAGAGGAAACCTTCTCAGAACCTAATAGTTTTGAGCTTGTTTATCCAGAACTTCCGGCAGGACAAAAGATTCGACTGCTTGTCCGTTATGACGGCCTCGCGATTGAAAAAAAATGGATTTCCATAAGTCATGCTGATGGGAATGCCCAAGCTCAAGAAAATCAGACGTCCCCAATCAATTACAATTGGATATGGTTGGCTTACATTGTCGGGGCGATATCACAGGGTTTTGGAAACATCCGAAGATTCAAAAGGGAGTCGTTTCGGAAATGGTCTAGTGCCGAAAGAATCTTTCGGGATGATAAGCCTTGGTTTGCATCTTCAACAGAGTGGTCGGAAATGCAATTTGGGGCTATTAAGAAAACGCTTTTTGAGTATAGTTTTTCCCCCTTAATCGAGCAGACGGCCTATTACAAGCTACTAAACCGCCCAAAGCCAACATTGCTTTCTGAAGACCATTGGGCGACGCTGAAAAAATATGCTTCCGAATTGTTAATGGCTAGATTTTCTAGGGAAGTCACACAATACTCGACGACGGAAAAATTGATTGATTTCTTTAGGCTGAAGAAACCTGAAGCACTTTCACATCAGTCATGGACCGAATTTCAGGAATCTCTTAATAAGCAAATACAAAATAGTCTATTGCCAACGTACGTTAATGAACCAGAATTCGTGAGCATCCTAGAGCCTAATAATTCGCTGTTAAAAAGCTTGCCCAATTCATTCGCAAATGAAATTCACACTCAAGCTCAACAACGCTACTCTAGTTATCTAATAGAGTGTAGTAAGTCAGGCATCGGAGGCGATCCGTTAATTGTGCTAAAGACAGCGCGGCTTGATCTCCTGACTGAAGAACAGTCAAAATCTGTAAAGAAAAGTCTGCTCCAGTTTGCGAGGATGACGGCAATGCCATCCCGATGGTATATACAGGAACTAAAGGACTTCATATCTAAAAAACGACCGGAATGGATGCAGGAGGCAGAGTTCAACTCAATATGCGATTTTGTCTCTCAAGCGGATACATTGTCCGATGAACGAGATGCCCTTCGCTCTCGACAGAGAGCGCTGGAATTTGCCGCACTAGAAACTGACAATCTCAAGAAACGTGTTATCGCGCAGCTCGACCTGATTGATAGAGTTCTCACGAATCCACGCTCGATAGACAAGATAGAAGATTACGACCAAACTTTTGCATCAGGAAATCGAAAGAATCTTGAGTTGGTTGCGTCTTTACTTACTCCTGTGTAGTTATTGAAGCACATCGTCCTCTTTCGCAGTTTTTCTGTCAGCCCTCGGCTGATAGAAGAAGATTGATAGAAGACGTTCAACGGAATCTCGCGCCAGTCCGGTTCGGGTCAAACTATGACCTTCGTGTTCGGACGCTACCTGCTAGATATATACGTTACGCCGTCAGGAATTTCTCTGGATTTTTGACAACTTCGCACCAGAAAAATTACTTGGTAGGCTCTACAATCTTGCCTCTTCGGAAGTAGTGCCGTTGTGTGGTTTTAATATTGTCATGGCCTAACAGATCACTTGCAGCTTGGTCGCCACGGTTGTCAGATGTGTCGTCAGCTGCTTTTGCACGCAGATCGTAAAACCGGAAGGCTTTTATATCTGCGGCTAGCTCTGGCGACTGCTTGGCTGCAGCGATTTTCGCCCGGTCGAAGTGACTGCGCAATGCGGGCAGGGTGAATACCTTGCCATCACCATTCATCAACAATTGATCGTTTTCAATCTTATGCTGCGCCTTGCGAACGACTATTCGGCCAAGCACGGTTGCCAGTTCCCCGGTAACGGAAATACGTAATTTCTTTTGAGTCTTGCCCTGGTCTACAAGCAGGAACCCATTGGCAATATCGCTGGCCTTCATTTTGAGAGTGTCGGCTGGACGTTGGCCAGTCAGGTAGGCCAGATCCAAGGCGTCTATCAACGTGTCGCTCGCGCAATCTCGGACGGCATTGAAAACTGCGTCGGTGATGTACACGGTGCGCTTTTCTAGGCTGAATCCTTTGATGCCAGTGCAAGGATTTTCTAGATCGGTATAGCCCCAGCCGCGTGCGTGATTCCACAAAGTCGAAAATAGTCGTTTGCATCGGTTAGCAGTTGCCTTTATCGAAATGTGAAAGTCATTGAACGTCGTGCAAACGGGGCCAAGGTAGAAGGTCGACGGCGGCCCGACCTGATCGGAAGTCAAAATGTCCGAGACAGGCACAGCGCGGACGCAGCCGGGTAATTGGTGATCCACTTCGACCCAGGCGTGCAACTCGCCGTTGCCCAGGTCGCGCCGCAGATCGCTGACGTAACCGGCCTGGATGCCTTCGTCGCTGTCGAATGTGATGCGGTCACGCACCTTCACGGTGACATCTTGATTCGCCTTATTCATGGAAAGCCCCCACGAGCAAGCCGATCACTAGGCAGATGACAATGACCAGTGCCACGAAGGCCGACAGTGCGCCGTGGTGGCGGATCTGGAAGCGCTTAAACGCTGGCTGGATTGTTTCGGCGATGCCAAGCATGGCGAACGCCATTAGCGAATTTAGGCATGCGTGCATGAGAATTTTCATAGGTCGCTTTCAGTAATAAAGATTCGTGGGTAAGGGCAGGCGCCAAGGGCCGCCCAGGTCGTGACAAGGCGCTTGCGTGCCGCCATGTCGTTTTTTTCATACGCGGTCATTTCCTGCCGGCGCGTCTCTTCGCACTGCGCATTCATCGCAGTGGCAAATTTGTCGGTTTCCCGTTCTAGATCTTTCGATTTTTTGTCTATCGTCGACCAGTCGGTGGGCTGATATGCCGGCTGCGGATTTTTTTCGATGAAATCAGCAAGTCGGACGGCGGTAGCTGCTATTTCCTCCTCTGTCAAAACAGAAGTAGGAACTTTCTTTTTTGACTTTTTCGTACAGTTATTTACACCAGTCCAAGGAAGGTCAAAGGCCACAGCCTTGACGGCGCCAACGACTGTCCACTGATAGCGGACCGATTCATACACTGCGCGAGGATTCCATGCGTGATAAATGCCGCATGGTTTTTCCATCTCATAAGTTGCGTACTTGCCCTCGACCACAGTGCTGCGCGTGGCGATCTTGACCAGTCCCTTGCGCCCGACCAGGGGGCCGCCTTGTGCCCGCAGATAGCACTCGCGAGCGGCACTGTCGGCAGCGCGATAGAGCGCCTCATCAGGAGCATCAAGCGGCAGCAAGTAGTGATCGGCTGACCAGATTTCGTCGATGAAGTCGATCTTGTGCTCGTGCTTAGGGTAATGGTCAATTCGTCGGCGTTGTCGCTACGGCACTCGGTCAGGTTGAGGCTGACCAGGCGCGACGCGAACTTGGCAGTCAAGTCCCGACCGTCCAGGGTGATCTTAAACGCGGGAATACGCCAAGGACGCGCACCAGCTGGGCCGCGTACCGACCCATTCCGGCATTGAGGCGGCATTGCATGTGCCAGGTGTGGAACGTGTACCTGGCCGCGCCCGAGGTCATCAACAACACGCCGCTGAAACAATCGGGCGTGGCCGCCTTCTTCGCGTCGGCGGCGGCCATTGCCCTGACTCTGCACGGCATCGATCTGATCAAGACCATCGAGCTGCCGGCGTGGATCCGCAAGGGAGGCGACCATGACTAACACCCTGACCATGCTGGCGCTGTTCTCCTATGCCAGCTCCTGCCTGCGGCTGCTGTGCTACCGGCGCGGCTTGGCTAACCACAGATTACATATTTCCGTGGTGGCCTGGCTGCTGATTGTAGCTACCGGCACCAGCGCCCTGGAAATCTTGCTCGACCATGGCCGCGCCTCCTTCGGTGAGGCTGGCATCGCCTTGACCTTGTGTTACCTGGTGCATCGCGCCCAGGGCAACGTCGCCAATATCATCAGGAACATGCAATGACTGTATCGACGCCACTTACCGAGCATTTCACACTGGAAGAATTCACGCGTAGCGACAAGGCGCGTGAGTTAAGGATTAACAACACGCCAGCGCCGGCCATCGTTGCCAACCTGCGGCGCCTGGCGAAATTTAACGAACTGGTGCGCCTGGAGTTGAAAGGCGCGGCGATGGTGATTTCTAGCGGCTATCGCTGTCCGGCGCTGAACCGGGCAGTCGGCGGCGCGGCCATCATTACCGACTATAGCGGCGATGCCGACGCCATCATGGTGGCGCTGCTGGCTTGGGTCGAGGTCCACCAGCGAGACTTGCTGGACAATGCGGACCTGCGAAAAACCGGTATTGGCTTTGATGTTGATTTCAACAATCACCAAACGATTGATCTATCGATCAAGCTGACCCTGACTGAGCGCGTAGTCGTCAAGCGGGGTAATGATGGCCGGCTGGACGTGCGACATCCGGCGGAACCGCAACTCACTCCGGGCTATACGGACCAATTCTGGCAAGCCTATGCGGGAAATTCGTTGATCGCTGAGTGGCACACGCCGGCAGATCCGCAATGAGCGACGATCTGCACACCATCGAGCATTGGGCCGGCGCGTTGCTGGCCCAGCTCCAACCCGGCCAGCGTCGCGTGATCACGCACAAGATTGCCCAAGACTTGCGGCGTAGCCAGGCGCGACGCATCGCCAGCCAGCAAGCCCCGGATGGTGCACCTTACGCGGCACGTAAGCAACGGAAGAATCTACGCGGCAAAAAAGGGAGAATCAAACGGCAGAAAGCGGCGATGTTTGAAAAGATCCGTCTGCAAAAAAATCTCAAAATCGAACAGGACGAAAACCAGCTATCGGTCGGATTCTTTGGACGCCTGGCACGCATTGCCCGCGTACACCAAGAAGGATTGACGGACAAGATCGACAAAAAAAGAGGGCCGGAGTATCGCTATCCGGCCCGGCCTTTACTCGGCTTTAGTGCTAATGATCAAGCGTTCATTCGAGATTCTCTATTGCGGCATTTGCATGGAACTCGATGACGAAACAAGCATATCGATGACTAGTTGCTTGTAATTTGTTCGTTGCATGATCCTTGGGGAACGTCAGTACCGCAGACGCCGGCACCAAGCTTCAATTCCAGCATTAGTTGCCGCGCAATTGCCTGGTGCCCTTGCAAAAGTTGGTCAAACGATTCCTTGAAACGTAACATCAACTGATTTGATGAAATATATTTGATTTGTCCCTCAATCGGAATGAATTCTATGGAATCCACAATCGGCTTCATCCCTGCACTGAAACTTTGGCGATAGAGGGCCATTTTCGTATGTGCATCCAATAATACCGAATGGACCATGAGCCAAGGTTGATAATCCTTGAAGGCGCCGGAGAAATACCCTGTGTATCCGAACCAGACCTGCAGGATGACATCTGCATCTGTTTTGATGTCCGAGTAGTCATAAGATTTTCCATCAGCTGACCACTTTGGGTATTGGTCGGTGAGGACTACAACGTCTAGACCTTTCTTTTGAAATCCGACCAACAAAGTGTCTCTCAACGTGTCTGCCATTTTCACGTTTTGCGCATTGATGGCCGCAGCATAAGCTTCACTATCCCTTATGTTCCAGGAGTTCGGAAATAGGGGGCCTATCGAACTATCCATTACAGTAATCGATTGTGATTCTCTTATTGGGATAAGAGCGACTTTTTTTACATTTTTGACTGCGGTTTGATCTAGCGGCAGTTTGGGGGGAAAAGCACATCCGACCAACATCAGCGTGGAAACAATACAAAAAAGGCTGAGAGTCGTTTTGTAAAGCATTCTATTCATAGTTATCCTTAGCTCAGTGCTCATAAAAACTTGGTTTGAAGCTTTGATCTATAGCTACCAAGTTAGTCGAAAATGATAGCCGATTGAATTCTCTCCGTTAATATTTTTGAGGTTTATCGACGCTATAAACTGTGCCTCATTAATTTTTCACCAGGAAAAAATGAGCGCCAAGGTCGACAAAAAAGAGGGCCGGCATATCACTATCCGGCCCGTCCCTTGCTCGGCTTCAGCGCCACCGATCGGGAGTTGATTCGTGATTCGTTGTTACGTCATCTAGATAGCTTTTGAGCACATCCCAATTGAATATGGCTGATGTCAAATCGATTTGCCATAATGAGGATATGACGCCGTTTTGATTTTATCGCTTAGCAGTCTTGTTGACCGCAAGTTTAGTGGTCTCTTTTTCTACAATTTTAAGCGACCTTGGAAACGGGAGTGGCCGCTGCAATAGTGTCGAGATGACCCCGTTGATCGTTGTATCACCACCGCCAAGATTGTTAAACACACCGACCACTCTTGGCGTTATTAACGTCTTGGGGTCATATATTTTTGCTTTAATTGACGCAAGCGCGAGTATTGCATTTTGAATGGTGGATTCGCTAATTTCACCGGGCATTGGAATTAAACCGGAGATTTCTGGACCACTTACTCCCAGCGTCTGTATGACCAACGTGCCTGAAACTTGCCCCGCCTTAGCAGCCACCCCTAGAGCAAAAAGACTGCCGAGATTGAGGTCGGCCGATACATTCTTAACCAGAATGTTTGCAGTAAGGCGCAGGCCCACACCGATATAGACTGGCACGACTACGTCTGCCTTTAATACCTCTGAATCTGGAAGCACCTTTGCGGTGCGGACTCCCTTACTGTCTGACGACACCGCGACACCGAAGGAATCGGTCCCGAATTTAATGTAATCCAGGATCACCACATAGTTACTACCAGAGACTCCAAATTTTGCGGGACCGAAAGTAATTGCACCTTCAGCGGAGACCGTACCAACAGCGATTCGTATCGTTTCATCCGGTAGAGCATCTAGAATCTTGGATTTTGGGATCCGAAGATCTATCGGCAGCGGGTCCAACGGATGATAGCCATAATTGTCAGCGCTGTTTTTGCCTTCCTGGGCACTGCCTGCTTTATTCTGCCCCTTTGAAGGAACCGCAGAATTAGTAGGGGTCTCATCGCTCTGTCCAGCCGATGGGAGAGGAATCGATACACACCCGCTAACGGCAAACACTACAACAAGCAGAAATAAAGCTCGCATTTCTAACCTCCCCGAGGTGATTGGATGAAGCAACTAACTTATAAAAGTTATTATTAAATCGACACCAATTAGAAAGCAGCTAAAACGCTATGGTTATATTTTTACCAAAGTAACATGTTTCAACAAGGAAATGTTTTTTCAATCGCTACGCAACGGATCGCCGGACGGCGCACCCTACGAGAAGCGCAAGCAACGCAAGAACCTACGGGGCAAAAAAGGGAAGAATAAAACGGCAGAAAGCGGCAATGTTTGAAAAGATCCGCACACAAAAAATCTCAAGACCGAGCAGGACGAAAACCAGCAGTCGGTCGGATTCTTTGCACGCGTGCATCAAGAGGGATTGACAGACAAGGTCGACAAAAAAAGAGGGCCGGAATATCGCTATCCGGCCCCGCCTTTACTTGGTTTCAGTGCGACAGATCAAGCGTTGATTCGAGATTCGTTGATACGCCATTTGACCAATTATTGACGGCGTTGCTGGCTACCTAGTTCTGCGAAAAAATAAGCGGCTCAAGCTATCACTATTGACAGGTTGTTTCCGCGTGGCAACGTGATTTAATGGCAGCTCATATCCGATGGATATGTATCCGGGCATAGCTATCGGAAAAATCTCTCAATAAATAAACCGATCACTGTTTTACATCTGTTGGCTATTGCTCCCCTTTCAGAAGCACGCCTCATACCATGGATGGAATGATCATGAAACCAAATGTCGTCTATACCGAATCAAAAATCTCCAAAGAACCTGCAACTTTTTTGGCAGCATCTGGCTATGATTCAGGCTGGGTAGCCGCCAACAACCAAACCAATCAAAACTTATCATTCACCCATGGACTGGGCAGGTCGCCCACTCTAGTCACGGTTTTGTTCTCGCCCGATCAAGAAAATTCCTACCCGTTGCAGTGGTCGTGGAATTCGCAAAATTCTGGAAGTCCCGTATCAATTTGGTTCAACGACCTTACAGTGCAATGTTCCATTTTCAATGGAGCTCCATTGCATGGGGCCTGGAGCGGGGTGACCGCCCAATGGACAAGTTGGAGCACCGGATATTTCCGGGTCTTTGCTTCATAGTTGAAGAAATAGGCATTGTTTAGTCGATTGCCTCAACCTATTTAGGTCGAATGCAATCGACTGGCTTGCGTCATCATAGGATCTTCAGCTCCTAGTTCGACCTGGTCGAGCGCATTGACTATATCGTTTGAAGGTTGAGTGAGTTCAGTCTCGCACTAGCAACGTTCCAATAGTGCGGCGACAATTCGCACCCGATCCACTGATATACCTGCGTAAATATGCTAGCCTTCGGCCCACCTGTACAGATGGCGCGGCCTTGGCCTTGCTTGCAGCCGTATTCTGCTGGCACGGTGGCGTGGTAGGTGTTGATGCACCCGGCACGTCGCCGCGTTCTTTTTCCAGACCGGCACTGTAGTACGCCCCGCAGCAATAAAACACCCGCCAGCAGTTGGTAAGTCTCATATCAACCCGCTACCAGGTGCGCCGATTACGGCAACCCGGCAACATGCATCGCATGACTGCTGACTACTCCGAATTGCTGCGCTTACTTCTGAATCTGATCCGATTCGGCACCATTGCCGACATCGATCATGACGCCCAGCGCGTGCGCGTACAGGTCGGTAAAAACACCACTACTTGGCGCCCCTGGATCAACATGCGCGCCGGCGACGCACAAACCTGGTTCCCGCCCTCCCTGGGCGAACAGGTCATCGTATTGTCGCCTGAAGGCGATTTCACCCAGGCCGCGATCCTGCCGGCGATCTATTCCGACAAATTCAAATCGCCATCGAGCAACCCGGCGTACCACACCACCCGTTATTCAGATGGCGCCATAGTCCAATACGACCGCGAGAGCCACACATTGAGCGCGACCCTACCGGACGGCACCAGCGTGACCGCAGCGCCTGGCCTGGTTACCTCCAATGCCGAAGACACCATCTGCACCGGCAACCTGACCGTTAAAAAGAACCTGACGGTCGAGGGCTTCGCGGCGTTGAACGCCGGCATGAACGTCAAAGCGAGCAAGGCTGGGATAAACACATAGCTATGAATGAATTGATTGCATAAAAACTCAAGATCTCTCGATTCCGTATGTATAACCTCTAGATTGAAAAGCTCATCAATACGATGAGAATTCAGGTAGTCGACTAATTTTATGCATGGTGAGTAAATCAAGGAGAAGGCTATCGTTCGAGTACTGGGCGATACTTTGAACGTGTCTAAAAGTTTGCGAATTGCATAAAACCCGATAAAAAGCTCACGCTCGATGCGCGCAAACGAGCGCTCTTCATTCCTTTTTCGTATGCGTAAGAGATCTAGCCAATTCGCAGCAGCTAATAGAGTTTTTTTCCAATGGACAGATTCGTGAATCAACAATGTCACCTAAAATTTTATTGCTGAACTTCGCGAATACAGACTCGAAACAAGTCGTCAGCGCTTAAAGAAGTCAATGTCAGTTGAATACAAGTCTATCAAACATCTTGTCGTAATTGCTCGACCAGTTCTTCAACAAGATATCTGCGATGCGGGGATAATTCCTGAATCTTCGCCGCGAGATTAATTAACTCTGGCGGTAGCTTCTTCACACCTTTCGCGGCCACATCTTTTGCCGTAGATGCTGGTTTCGATGGCGCAGGCCCATAGTGCAGCCAATGCTGATCCACATTCAGCCATTTTGCGATTGTCACAAGCTTGTCGTCGGTTGGGATCGCGCGTCCTGTTAACCACTTGTGCGCTGTCTGCGGCGATATCGCATTGCCTTGGTGCCGAAGATTGAATCGGAGCGCGAGTTCAGTCGCACCCTGGACCGATTCGGGGCTGCGTCGCAATGCAAATTCAAGACGTTTCGTGAACGCCGCTTTCTCTGTGGTGGTAGGCATGATCGCATTCTGCGATATCTCTTATAGCACGGAGTCAACCATTTAAGATAATATTATCTTAAATGGTTTAATAATATCTTGAGTTGGGCGGCAGTGCCCTCGGGGAATGGTTCTTCATGAATGTGACCAAAGGGTGATAAAGAGCCACGTAGTTTTAGACAAAACTTAGAGCATTATCAAGGAGCATCCTATGACCAGTATCAGCAGTCCATCCATTCAACATCCCTCGAAAGCCAAGCATCAACCATTTTCGTGGCTAGTCGAAGATTTACACATGAATACACCGGCTCAATTCATGGCAATCACATTGGATATCAGCCGAGGCATTCAAACCTGCCTATCACTGACTCACGCCAGTGATCTCGCGCGCGAGCAGCGGGACGATGCATTTCCACCACTGCTGAACGTAGCCGACACCGAAAGTCTGACGCGCATGGCGATGGCTGCCGCACGCATGTTGTCGGAGCGCGCGCAGGGCCATATCGATGTGCTCAACGACATGCATGCGAGCAAAGAGGATTGCGAGCTCAGTGGGTGATGCCGCACAAATTCATCTTGTTTTTCTTGTGGCGCAATAAGCAGGTCAGTGCATGACCCCGGCCATCGAAAGTCTAGGTTGAAATAGCGTCTGCTTCATCGCCATGGCTTATTTCACTGTCCGTCTACATGATGGCAGGTGAAAAATCTACACCATTACGGAGTGGGACCGAAGTGATGCGATCAGACATGAGCTTCATGCTGATGCGCATCAATTCCATAGGGGGATTTTTCGTAGCGACAATCAGCGATTTGTTGAAGATGTCTGAAAGAAATTGCCAAGGATGCCTACAAATTTCACATGCCGAGTCCCCAGGTTCGAGTCGTAAGTGCTAAACAGAACATAGTTATTCCTCACCGTGCTGCTGGCTATAAAGCTGCTAGCCACCCCGCCAAATATCGTTCCCAGTGTCCGCGTCACGTCATCCCGTTTGTCGGCTTCCTGAGTGATTATTTGATGAATGTGTTGTTCATAGCTGTCTAGCTTGGGGTTTGTGAACGCCAGCAGCCCTACAATCGATAGCACTATGATGGTTGGGGATAGTTTCATTCTTCTCTGTCAAAAAATATAAATTTAATGTGGTTTCTAGAGGGACATCTGCTTTTCTTCAAGCACGGCCTTGATATTTCGAAGCGCCTGTGCCGACTGGCGGACCAGTATCCAGCGCGTGAAGGTCGAGTCCAGCAATCGCCACGGCCAGCGCTTTGAGCGGAATTCCAGGGTGCGATGGAAGCGGCAGCCGCTGTTTGTGGGCATGATCGTGTAGGTGATGTGCGCTGCGCCATTCTTGGTGTCGGTGGCAATTTCCCAGGACCGGGGCGGCGAGCAGGCAGTTACCGTCCACAGCGCCTGGTCGCGGCGGCCTGCAACTGCGATGAGTTCCAGCATGGTCTCGCCGGTAACCAATGGGCGATTCGGGACGTCGCGCACTTCCACCGTGGCCGGATGCCAGGTGCGCCAGAGCGCCGGCGTGGTCACGTAGTCGAAGACTTCCTGGTGCGGCCGGTTGATGTCGATCTCTGTGTCAATTCTGATGCAATGCTGAGAGAAGGTTTGCCATTCGTTTTCGGCGTTATGCGCGTACATCGCTGATACCTCCGATATTTTCTCAGGCGAGTTGCGTGTAGCGATGGATGACGGGCGGCTGCGCCAGCAACGGAGTCGCTTTGGCGATTGCCGCGGCAACATGGGGCGTAGCCATATGCGCGTCGGCCGCTGCCTGCTCTGCCCAGTGCTCGATGGTCACAAATTCGAGCGGATTTTCTTCATCCTGAAACAGCTCGTAACTCTGGCATCCTGCCTCGTTGCGGCTGGGGGCAACCAGATCCTGCAATATGTTTTTCATTGACGATTCGGCGCCTGATTGCGATGAAATCCGGGCCATGATCTTGATCATTTTATTTTCCTCCCATTGCGGCAGATGAGAGTGGGGCTGGCAACGCCTGAAATCCGGGGACAATTGCTCGAGCCTGCCGCCAACTCCAGTGAAGATAATGATACGCCCGTTAATGCTAAAGAACTGAGGAATCGTTAAAAGCCAGTTCAGTTAGTTCTTGATAGGCCAATCCTTGCAGTTTTCCAACATTTTTCACCTCACGGCATACAGTTCGCTGACAATTTTCCAGCGCCCCTGGACTTTCAGCAACTGCAGGATTTTCCAGCCTTGGGCACTCTCGCCGGATTCGACGAGTGTCGTTTCAAAGTCTAAAGACACCTGGGCCAGATCGCCGTCTTGTTCAATCCTGATATTCGAGATTTTTTGACTATACTTTTTACCGCTCTCGAAGACCGCCTTCCGAAATCCTGCATAACCTTGCAAACTCTGCGAGATGGGCTTGAATGACGGGCTTAATTTTTCCCCAAGGCCGAAGAAAGGTATTTGCTCGTCCAGCAGCTGGGATTCGAAAAGCGCGCGGTCTCCAGTCGTCACGCTCTTGGCATAGTTATCCAAAACTTCCTGGATCTGTCGTTGGCTCTCTTTACTCGGAATATGGTCGGTTTTTCCGTTCAATGATGGAAGTTCTTCGGCCAGCGCCAGCATCGTTTCGCGCCGTTATCTGCGTACGGAAATCACAGAGCCGTCCTACGCGGAACGGCGTTCGCCCAGCGCAATCGACAAATATGCGTTCCAGTTATCGGCTTTGCTAAAGACTGAGGCGGCCAAATCACGCAAGCAACGGCGTACATTGAAGCTGATCCATGAAGACCTGAAGAGATTGGGTTTTGAGGGGTCTTATGACAGGGTGGCTGAGTTCGCGAGGGTATGGCGAGCAGGTCAAACTCACAGGGTCAACTCAGCAAGCAAACGAACACGGAGTGTCCTATAAAAGGCACGCGCTATCGGTTGAAAATCACCGATCCAGCGCATCGGCAATTGCCTCTCTAAACAATCTTCGAATTCTAAGCAAAAAACCTAACTCTGCTGGACCTTCTGAGCGTCATCGATGATGTAACGTTCGCTCCATGCTGCAATCACGTTTGCTGCGTACAAAGCATCGCTTTTCCGGGTCAGGAGATGATCTGCATCATCTAGGGATACGAAGCTTTTCGGATGTTTCGCAACGCTGAAAATATGACTCGCATTCTGCATCGCGACTGTCTCATCTTGCGGCGAGTGCATTACTAGCAACGCGCCGTCAAACTCCGAAACCTTGTGCAGCAATCGATGTTTCTCTGCATCGATAAGAAACTGCCGCTTGATTCTGAATGGGCGCCCGCTGAGCTTTACTACGGCTTCGCCATTAGTTTGAATCTCATCGATATACCCACGGAACTGTTTCTTGACATGTGCTGGGTCGCTTGGCGCACCGATCGTGACGACACCGCGCACCTCCGGTATCTTTGAAGCGGCGGCAAGTACTGCCGCGCCGCCCAGGCTGTGCCCGATCAGCATGGACGGCGCCCGATATGTCTGCCGCAAATAATCTGCCGCTGCGGTCAGATCAGCCAGGTTTGAGGAAAAATTGGTATTGGCAAACTCCCCCTCACTTGCACCCAGGCCGGTAAAGTCGAAGCGCAACACAGCTATGCCGCGGGTCGCGAGCGCCTGTCCAATCCGACTGGCTGCGAGAATGTCTTTACCGCCTGTGAAGCAATGCGCGAACAGAGCGTAGGCACGTGTTTCCCCCTCCGGCATATCGAGGCGAGCGGCAAGTTTTTGCCTTTCCGTCCCTAAGAACTCGAAACGTTCCGTTGGCATTTTTGTTCTCCGCACATATTAAAAATGAAAACCATGATCGTACCAACTTGGGGAAGCATATTCCGCCGCTGCACAGTTCGGTGAATCACAAGTCAGATCACCCAAGCCGACGCACGATGGCGTCGGTAAATTCTTGAGTCGACGCCTTGCCCTTGAGATCACCAGTGGCAATGTGATCCTTGTTAATGGTGTCGTTGATCACGGTGCGCAGTCGCAGCGCCAGGTCATCGTGGCCGACATGGTCCAGCATCTGCCCCGCAGCCAGCAGCAGGGAAATCGGGTTGGCGATGCCCTTGCCGGCAATGTCCGGCGCCGAGCCATGCACTGCTTCGAAGATCGCGACGTCATCGCCGATATTCGCGCCGGGCGCCATGCCCAGTCCGCCCACCAGGCCTGCCAGTTGGTCCGACAGGATGTCGCCGAACAGATTGGTGCATAAGAGCATGTCGAACTGCCATGGATTAAGCACCAACTGCATGGCGCAGGCATCGACGATCATGTCGTTCATCTGCACTTTACCTTCATACTCGCGCGCTACTTCCCGCGCGGCTTCCAGAAAAATGCCGGTCAGCGCCTTGAGGATGTTGGCCTTGTGGACTACGGTAATTTTCTTGCGGCCGTTCTTTACTGCGTACTCAAATGCAAAGCGCGCGATCTTCTTGCAAGCTTCACGGGTATTGATGCCGGTAGAGACCGCAACCGCGCGCGGATCGTCTCCGACCGGGATGTAGTATTCGTGCGCCACATAGAAGCCGCCGATGTTTTCACGGATCAGGACGACGTCGATGTCTTCAAAGCGGCCTGGAACAATCGTTCTTGCCGGCCGCACATTGGCATATAGCTGGAATTCTTCGCGCAGGCGCACGTTGGAGGAACGGAAGCCGCCGCCGACAGGCGTGGTCAGCGGGCCCTTGAGGGCAAGCTTGTTTTCGCGGATGCTGGACAGGGTTGCTGCCGGCAGCGGGTCGCCGCAGCTGTTGACGCCGGCCATGCCTGCTTGCTGTATATCCCAAGAGAACGGAGATCCCAAAGCAGCCAATACCTGGACTGTTGCATCGACCACTTCAGGACCAATGCCGTCGCCGGGGATCAGCGTCGCTGGAATTTGGGTAGTTATTGCGTTTTTCATGAGATATTTTTTAAAAAATCTTTAATCGAATAGATTGATTGATCAGTGTATTTGTCAGGAAATTATTTCAACTGGGACATGGCAATCAAGGTGAGCGTTACGGTAATCGCGCCGCCAATGCGTGTCGCAATCTGCGCAAATGGCATCATTTGCATGCGATTCGCGGCCGTCAGGATAGCGACGTCGCCGGTGCCGCCCTGGCCGCTGTGGCAGGCATTTACAATTGCCGTTTCAATCGGATACATGTTCAGCCAGCGCCCGACCATGAAGCCCGTCGCCATCAACGTCGCGACGGTCGAAACGATGGTGACGAGATTGAGCACGTTGAAGGCAGACACCAGTTTGTCCCAAGGCGTCATGGATACGCCGATGGCGAACAGCAAGGGATAAGTTACAGCTGTCGAAAAGAACTTGTAGACGACGACAGAGCCTTGTTGCAATTGCGGCGATACTGCGCGTGACAGCTTGAAAATCACGGCAATGAACAGCATGGCGACCGGCGCCGGAAAGTCGAACAGCTTGTAGCACATCAATCCAAACATATACAGCGAGATCGCCGTGATGCCTGCGGCCGCAATATTACCGACATCCGTATGGCCAGCGACTGCTTCCGCCGCCGGTTGCATTTCGTCATGTTCGCCCGGTTGCAGCCGGCCCTCGCCAGTCAGGTGGGGGTATTTCTTGCCCACAAAATTCAATGCCCCGGCCAGCATGATTGCGGTCAGGCTGCCGAGCATTACAGGAGGCAAGACCAGCGCAAAGACGTCGCCTTGAGCCTGGTGCAATATTCCGGAGTAACCAATGGATAAGGGAATGGCGCCTTCGCCCACGCCGCCGGCCATGATAGGAACGACGATGTAGAAAAAGGTATGGTAAGTACCCAAGCCCAGCAAAGTGCCGACGGCCGTGCCGACAATCGCCGCTGCGACAGAACCGGCGGCAAGCGGCACGAAAATCTTGATGAAACCCTTGATGAGAACCGCTCTATCCATACTCAGGATGCTGCCGACAATGATCGAAGCAATGAACAAATAGAGAAAATTGGTCGACTTGGTGAAATCCACGACGTTCTTTAAAACCATGGCAGGCAAAAGATGCTTGAATGCCAGGTAAGAAGGAATGAAGGTCGCAAAAATCGCTGCGGCGCCTATGTTGCGCATGACAGGAAGGCGCTTGCCCAATTCCGCGCAAGAAAAGCCCCCCACCGCCAGCAATGCGATCGATACCGATATATCGGAAGGCACTTTGCCGGTGGCGACAAATCCCGCAACCAATGCCAGCAACAACAAGTACACCGGCAACGGTATGATGCCGATACGCATTTCCATCAATTTCCACCAGCCATACGGCCAGAATTTTCCGGATATCTGTTCCGTGATCGGCATGAGCTGTTCAGCAGGGATAGGTTTCATTTCGTTCTCCTTTGATTCTATTTTTAAATTTAACGCCCGTGCCACGTGAAGCGCAGTGCTGAATCTCATGACGAGCGCTTGCGATCATGGTTTTCCGGCCAAGTTGCAATGCTGGCAGGTACGCCATCCATCCTGCATCTGTATTGCGGGTAGTGTTCATTCACGAGCGTGCAACATGCAGATTGGAGGCCGAGCCCGGATCGCCGGGCGCCTTGATCGAATCGTCGATCGTGCGGATTTCGATCCACGTTGTTTCATCAGGTCCCGCTATCCTTCTTTGCAATCACGAAACTGTTTTGTCAGCGTTGCCGGCAAATGCATCATTTCGACAATTCCGTAATCATGAAGGCTATTTTTTGATGGGTCGACAGCCGTGCCCTGAGCCAATGCTGTCAGGACGATATGCGCAGGCATCGCTGCGCCGCAGTCGAATTCATCGATCGGCAAGAAAAATCAGGCATTAATTTTTGTCTCCATCATTTGAGGATCGCGATCTACGGCCTACACGTAGCGGCGGCGATCCTCTTCAATTATTTATTAATGTTGACGCATTCTAGAACGGCGTAACTTTCATCCAGCTTTCCAATTTTGCGTTATTTAATTTGCCGTGCGACATGAAAATCAAGGCTATGGCGGGTTTTTCAGGCAGTTGCGCCATGGCTGCAACGCGCACGGCCATGGCGATATGCTTATCGACATGCATGCGAGTTGAGAGAAATGCAAACTCAGTGTGCGAGGGGCCTGTCGCAACCACCAGAAAATAATCGGTCGGCGTGTACGCGTGACTGGATGGTTGCCATAACAGAAAAGGAAGGCCACGCGGTGCGCGTAGGGTGTGGGAGCTGCAAGTGGCACTTTGCGCCGGATTCGTTTTTGATCGACCGTCGATTCATCACAATAGAAATAATGGAATTACTGCCACCGCAGGACGTCGACGACGCGATGAACCGGGTTTCCGCTCTGCCGTACCCATGGTGTCCTGCCGGATCCTTGGCGCGTTGTGCACCAAATCTAGGCAGCATGAGCAGTCTCCTCACCAGCATTGGCCGAAAAGACATATAAACTATTTGAAATGATGCTTACGTAATTCGTTGCAGTGAGGGTGGAGGATTTTGTGTGAGTGATGCAGTACAAATTTATCTTGTCTTTCTTGTGGCGCAATAAGTAGGGTCAGTTCATGACCCCCTGCCATCGACGGCCCAGGTTGAAATAGCACCCGGTTCATCACCATGGCTCATCTCACGGTGTACAGTTCGCTGACAATTTTCCAGCGCCCCTGAACCTTCAGCAACTGCAGGATTTTCCAGCCTTGCGCACTCTCGCCGGATTCGACGAGTGTCGTTTCAAAGTCTAAAGACACCTGGGCCAGATCGCCGTCTTGTTCAATCCTGATATTCGAAATTTTTTGACTGTATTTTTTACCGCTCTCGAAGACCGCCTTCCGAAATCCGGCATAACCTTGCAAACTCTGCGACATGGGCTTGAATGACGGACTTAATTTTTCTCCGAGTCCGAAGAAAGGTATTTTCTCGTCCAGCAGCTGAGATTCGAAAAGCGCGCGGTCTCCAGTCGTTACGCTCTTGGCATAGTTATCCAAAACTTCCTGGATTTGTTTTCGGCTATCTTCGTTCGGCATATGACCGGTTTTTCCGTTCAACGACGGCTGTTCTTCCGCCATTGCCGGGTGGCCAAGCGGTGAAAGTGCGAAGAGGGCGATGACAAGTGCGTAGCGGCTGAATGTGGTCATGGTTGACATGGTTGGGAGCGGGATTATTTGCATGGGACGAATCTTGATCCGCTTGCAGAATATCCCGGATTTCGTCATCGCACACGGGAGACCGCCAAATGCGCGCCGTTTGAATTTTCCAGGCGCGCATTTGCTACGCCTTAAGTGGCGCTGATAGTCGCCACGCTCTCCAATTCCTTGACTGCATCGTCCGGCAGCGCCAGTTCGGCCGCGGCCAGGTTCTCGTGCAAGTGGGCGATAGACGAGGTGCCTGGGATCAGCAGGATGTTGGGCGAGCGGCGCAGCAGCCAGGCCAGCGCGACCTGCATGGGCGTGGCGCCGAGGCGCGCTGCGACGCCGGACAAGGTCGAGGATTGCAGCGGGCTGAAGCCGCCGAGCGGAAAGAAGGGCACGTAGGCGATGCCGTCCCGTGCCAGCGCGTCGATCAGGGCGTCATCTTCCCGATGCGCGACGTTATAGTGGTTTTGCACGCAGACGATCTCGCAGATCTTGCGTCCTTCCGCGACCTGGGCTGGGGTGACGTTGCTGAGCCCGATGTGGCGCACCAGCCCTTGCCGCTGAAGTTCGGCCACAACCGTGAGCGGCTCTTCGATCGATCCTTCGACCGGTCCGTGGATGCCGAGCATGCTGCGCAGGTTAACCACATCGAGCACATCCAGGCCCAGGTTGCGCAGGTTGTCGTGCACCGCCTGGATCAGTTCTTCGCGCGACATGGCGGGAATCCACGATCCATCGTCGCCGCGCCGGGCGCTGATCTTGGTGACGATGGTGAGATCGTCCCGGTAAGGATGCAGCGCTTCGCGGATCAGCTGGTTGGTGATGTGCGGGCCGTAGAAGTCGCTGGTGTCGATGTGGTTGACTCCGCGCGCGACGGCTTCGCGCAACACGGCCAGTGCCGCCCCGCGATCCTTGGGTGGGCCGAACACGCCTGGCCCTGCGAGTTGCATGGCGCCGTAGCCGACGCGCTTTACGCTGCGGTGGCCAAGCGTGAATGTGCCGGATTGTTCGATGCTGGACATGATTACCCTCTTTTAGATGAAAGACGACCCATGGTAGGCGTCTTCCGCCTTCATGATAATTGGGTACAATCGGTACGGGTTGTGCGGATTGGCGAACAGTGGAGGTGCCGGCAATGAAGGTCAATCTGGAAGATCTGAACGCTTTCGTGGCGGTGGCGCGCGCCAAGGGCTTCCGCGAAGGCGCGCGTGCCAGCGGCAGCAGCGCGTCTGCACTCAGCGAAGCGGTGCGCCGCCTGGAGGCGCAGCTCGGTGTGCGGCTGTTCAACCGCACCACGCGCAGCGTGGTGCCGACCGAAGCGGGCGAGGGTTTGCTGGCGCGGCTCAGCCCGGCCTTGAGCGAGATGGAGGCTGCGCTCGACGTGGTGAACGGCTTTCGCGACCGGCCTGCCGGCACATTGCGCCTTAACGTGCCGGTCAGCGCGGCGCGGCTGGTGCTGGGCAGCATTGTGCCGCCATTTCTCGCCGCCTATCCCGATATCCAGCTGGAGATATTCACCGAAGACAGCTTTGTCGACGTGATCGCGGCCGGCTGCGACGCCGGTATCCGCTACGACGAGCGGCTGGAACAGGACATGATCGCGGTGCCGATCGGGCCGCGCGTCCAGCGCTTTGCCGCCGCCGCTTCTCCTGCCTACCTTGACCGGCGTGGCCGGCCAGAACACCCGCGCGAACTGCTCGGCCATGCCTGCCTGCGCGGCCGCTTTTCCAGCGGCTCAATGCCGCCGTGGGAATTCGAGCGGAACGGCGAGACGGTGCGGGTAGAGCCGACGGGACCGTTGATCGTGCAAGCGGGCGGGGGCGCCGATCTCGCCGTCGAGGTGGCGATCGCAGGCAGCGGCATCGTCTATCTCTTCGAGGACTGGCTGCGCCCGCATCTCGACAGCGGTGCGCTTGAGCCTGTGCTGGCGCCATGGTGGCCGCGCTTTTCCGGGCCGTTTCTTTATTATCCCGGACGCCGCCTGGTGCCGGCGCCTTTGCGCGCGTTCATCGATTTCATCAAGGCGCCTGCCGGCCATCCTTGACGCCGGCCGACAGCGATTTATGGAACAGGACGCGATGTTGTCCTTCGCCGGCATAATCGAGCGCAACCGGGACGCCGTCGATTTCACCGGATCCGGGAAGAAGCGTAAATCCGAGTTTGCGATGGAATTTGATCGAGCCGGTATTGACCGCCGAGGTGATGCTGCGCACTTCTGTGCAACCCATGGCGCCGACCACGTTGAAGAAATGTTCGTACAGCATGCGAGCCATGCCGCCAGTGCGTGCAGCAGGGCTTACGCCGACGAAATGGATGTAGGCGACTTTGGGATCGGCCTGCGATACGAAGCCGATCAGGAACGCCTGGACGGCGTCCGACGGTCCTATGGCATAACTGGTTGCGTTCAGGTGGTCGAAAAATATGCGGTGGACCAATGCCCGGACAGGACGGCCGCCCCACCAGTCGTCAACTGCGGAGGAGACGAATGGATAATCTGCAGGTTCGAGAGCGCGGATATTGTGTGCAGTCATCAATTGGTCTTTCCTGTAATTTTTTAATTCATCCAAATAATCAGGCTGATTTCATCTCAAGATGCGACATTGCCCGAAATCACAGCGCATCGCAAGAGAATCGCCGTTGTCGCAAGAGACGGTATACGATTCGAATCCCGGCCCTCTGGCGTTAAGGATGGCGTGCGGCGCCGCCGAGCATGATTGCGCTCTGGCGAGGTGCTCGCTTTGATATGAATATTGGCCGATCTGTTCTGCCGGCAGCCCGGCCGGTGCTGCTGCGGGAGTTGCCTGCTGGGGTGTTGCGCTTGCTGGCGGCACAGGCGCGGCAGGGACCTTATCCACCGGCATTGATGTGGCGGGCGCTGCATTCGCATACGCCGCGGATGGCGCCGCAACCGGCTGCTCGGCATAACTGCCGCCTGTGCCGTTGATGTCGTAGGTAAAGAAATATTTGTCGGTGGCCGATCTCATGGCGAACGTTCCGGCGCTGACCTGGTACAGGCGGTAGCAGTCCTGCATCACGCGCCAGCCGCTGCCGCCGTATATCGCAATGCAAATCTGGTTCTCAGCTACCTTGAACTCGTAAGCGCCCATCGTGCCGCCGCCCTTGTCAAGATTCTTGACCTCCAGGCGGCCGTCCTGGCCGACGTCATACTGCATTTTTGCGCCGCTTGCGCTATGTCCGGTCACGGTGCCAAGGTTGCTGAAATGCTGCTGCATTTCTTTACCGGTCAGCTGGCGCTCGGCGTTACGGACAGGGCTGGCCTGAACCGTTGGGGCGACCGGAGCGGCTGGCGCAACCGGAGCGGCCGGGGGGCTGAAGGGCGCGATCGGCGCGCCGCCGCTCTCGCCCATCAAGACCGTGATCGTGGCCGGATAGTCATAAGCCGCACCGGAATTGTGATCGATAATGGCGCCGACGACCCCGCCCAGCAAAAAATTACCGTAAGTCATTCCTTTGATGTTGGATCTGATTTGTGCCAGGCCGGGTTTGATATTTTCTTTGTCGCATTGGACTACCAGGTCGTCGCGCGAGCGATGGATGGTCACCGTGCCCGGTGCGGTTACGTAGAAGATGCCTTTTGTGTTTTGCAGTTTGCAGGAAGCGCCCTTGACCAGCTGTCCCTGATTGCGGGCTTCGACTGTGACCACCTGGCTGGTGCCGTCGACAATGGAGGCGCAGCCGGTAAGAAGCGAGGACGCGACGATTGCGGCAGCTGCGGCTGCCCGGACCAAGAAATGCCTATTCATCTACTCCCCTGTTTTTTTATTTCTTATATTTATGAACTACCTTGCTTCCGACAGGTGCGCATCGGTTTCCCCTGCTTTGGCCGGTGGTATCGTAGCAGATAAGATTTCCGGGTTGAAATATTGGACAATGAATATTTTTTCGTTGTGTATAAATTCATACAGGGGGCGCGCGACGGGAAATGATGGAGTCGCGGGTGTTGAGGGCAGACTGTGCTGCCCCCACCTGTCAATTTTGCGCAGACTGCTTGATTTTCACCGGTGCTATGGGGTGACGGTAAGGGTCAGGCCAAGGCCGTTTTGCGAGCCATCCGGAAGCATTCCAAGAATTGTCGTGCTATTCCCGCTCGTGCCCAAACTGACCGATCCTTGCCAGGTAGTCGATGTGGTTGACGTCGGCGTGACTTTGGGTTCTCCGGGATTGTTCGGGTAGTTCCATTGGATAGGCAAATTGGCGTCCATTTCAAGGGTCTGCCCAGCCCGAATCGTATAAAACCCCGGTTTCGTTGCCTTCAAGGGTTGTGGCTGGATAACGCCATTGATCTTGATTGTCGCAGTCAACTGAGGCGTGACGGTAATCACATAAGGCAAGGTCGCGCCGGTTAATGGATATTGCGCACTGCAAGCTTGGTCCTTGCATAACATCAGGGTGAGCGTTCCTTTGTATACGCCAGGGCTGAGCGTGACGTCAGGCACCAGGGTGGCGGTAAAGTTTGTGCTCGAATTCCGCACCACGACGGTGCTGCCGGTGAGGAACACCGCCTTGTCTTCGGCAACAACAGGGTAGGCGGTGCCAGACGGTAAGGTACTTAATGTAGCCGTGATGCTAATCGTCGGGTCTGCAGCTTGCGTCGTCGCATATTGTTTCTGGTTTTGAAAAAAACTGACCGACGCGGTGCTCATGTTATATGTCACGGCAGTTGCTGCATTGCCGGCAGGAGCGCTTTTGTCGCCGCTGCCGCCTCCGCCGCAGGCCGCCAGCATGACGGAGAAAAAAACAGCAATACATGTTCGAATGTTAAGGCACATTTTATTAACTTCCCTGAGTAATATTATTTTATTGGTGCGTCTGGATGGAAATGGTGAATAGAGGCTGCTTTGGTCTTGATACCCTGGTCTCCTTGAAATATTGAAACGGGAACGCAGCGCCACGTCTTGCGGTGGCACACTTTATTTTTTATTCATCAAGGAAAGCATGCGGCGCTGACGCACATGATTGCGGCAGCTGCTGCCACCCGGACCAAAAAGCACGGGATCATCTGCCCCTTTTTTGAATTTTTTAGTTTTTAATCAGGTCGTTTAGGGCAGAAGGAGTGTCAGTTTTCCTTCAACTTCAGCCCGCCGTATCGTAGCAGAGAAAATTTCTTGATTGGAATATTGTCGAGTCAATATTTTAAGTTGTGTTTAATTTCATGCATCAGGATTTGATGAATCGGAGCCGATACGAGTCAATACAAATAAGCGAAGAAAAAACAAAAAGGCAGCGCCCGCAGGCGCTGCCATGAATCGACTGTCCTAGGAGATCCGGACAGTCGAGATTACCCGGATGGATGCACGGTCTTAAATCGCCCAGCCGCCTGCATAGAAGACGGCCAATGCGACAGCGATGGCGACGGTGCCGAAGTTCAGCTTGCGGAACTCGCCGGAGACAACCCGGCCGATCACCAGCGTGCAGAAACCAAGCATGATGCCGGTCACGATATTGCATGTGAGGACGATGAACACTGCGCACAGCAAGCCGGCCAGCGCGTCGACCGTATCGTCCATGTGCATGCGGCTGACGCTGCCCAGCATCAGCAAGCCGACGTACATCAGCGCCGGTGCCGTTGCGTAGGACGGCACCAGGCCGGCCAGCGGCGAAAAGAAGATGACCGCCAGGAACAGCAGGCCGACCACGACCGCAGTCAGGCCGGTGCGGGCGCCGGCGGCGGTGCCTACCGTCGATTCAATGTAAGCAGCAGCCGGTGCGCCGCCGACCAGGCCGGCGAAAATCGAGCTGAGCGAATCGGCCGTCAACGCTTTGCCGCCGTTGTTGATATAACCTTTTTCATTGACCTGTCCGGCCTGTCCGGCCACCGCGCGGATCGTGCCGGTGGCGTCGAACACCGCGGTCATCACCAGCGCCAGCACGCTCGGCAACACGGCCATGCTGAGTGCGCCCTTGATGTCCATCGCGCCGATCAGCGAAGCATGGCCGGGAGCGCTCAGCGCCGGCATCGCAAATATGCCGGTGAACTTGACGGCAGGATCGAAGATCAGGCCGATGATCGACAGGACCACGACGACCAGCAGGATGCCGCCCGGAACGCGGCGCCGCTCAAGGCCGAAAATGGCGGCCAGGCCGACGATGCTCATCACTACCGGAAACGCGGTAATGTGGCCGAGCGCAACCGGCAGGCCGGGGCCGGCGTTTTTCACCACCAGGCCGACGTCGTTGGAGGCGATCAGCAACAGGAACAAGCCGATGCCGACGCCAGTGCCGTGCGCCACGCCGGACGGCAGGTTTTGCAGGATCCAGGAGCGCACGCCGGTGACGGAGATGGCGGTGAACACCAGGCCCATCAGGAACACCGCGCCGAGGGCGACCGCAGGCGACAGGCCTTTGCCGAGCACCAGGCCGAAGGCGGTGAAAGCGGTCAGCGAAATCGCGCATCCCACGGCGATCGGCAAACGCGCCCACAAGCCCATCAGCAGGGAACCGAAAGCGGTAGTCAGGCAGACCGCGACAAACACCGCGCTGACATCGAAGCCGGCCTTGCCCAGCATGCCGGGCACGACAAATACCGAATAGACCATGGCCAGGAAAGTGGTGATGCCGGCGACCACCTCGCGGCGCTGGGTGCTGCCGCGCGCGGTGATCTGGAAGTACTGGTCGATTTTTCCTTCGGCGACGGCGATAGGTTCTCCCAGACCCGCGGAGGGTTGGAGTTGTTGTTCCATCATGATCGAGCTGCTCCTTATATGTCCTTGAAGCGGCCGTCACTCGACCGTCATCAGGGTGTCTCGTGTTATGTTTTTGAATAGCCAGCAACCGAATGCCGAACCCTGGCCGCTGGGCTGCTCGTCATGTGAAAGGAAAATGAGCTCGGCGAAGACAGCTTAGGGTATGGACGGCAGCGAACCCATCATGGGAGCTTAATAGCCGCCATTTGCATTTCGATATGCGGGGAATGGGCGGCGCAGCCGCGGCGCTGCTTGCGGGAAACATACTGGAACAAGGCGGACAGGGCGCGCCGGCGCACTGTTTATTCGTGAAAGGTATAGGTCAGGTCATGCCAGTTGTGCGACGTTTTTGCGCCTTTGCTCTTGCTCGCGAAACGCATGCCCATGATTTCCCGCTGCGCATGCGCATCGCGCTCCGGGTCGCCGCAGCTTTTCCTGATCGTGACATTGGTGACGTGGCCGCCGGTGTCCAGGTAGACGCGCACCTGCACCTTGTCTGTCGAGGCCGGCGCGGATTTCACCGTGCCCGCTAGCAGTTTGTCGATGAGGCTCATGGGTTCTTGTCTGGAATGGTTGGTCGAGGCGTCGCAGGGAAATTATACGGTGCCGGCGGCTGTTGTTGAATGCCGGCGATTGACATTGATTCCCAGTGGCAATATTTAAGATAGCATGTGGCATTCCCAGCCATCGAGGATGCCGCCATGCGCCTTCAACTGATCTGCAGCCTGGCCTGCGCCGTAACGCTTTCCGCTTGCGCTGCTTTCCCTGACGGCGGCAGCGCCGGTGTATGCCGGCAGGTGCACGGCAGCACGCAGCTGCAGGCCGAGCTGCTGTTCGGGCGCGACATCCAGGGGCGAGGGCAGGTCACCGATGCGGAGCGAAGCGCCTTCATGGCGGAGGTCGTGACGCCGCGTTTCCCGGACGGCCTGACCACTTGGGACACGCACGGCCAATGGCGCGATGCGGCCACCGGCCAGACTATCCGCGAGGATAGCTTCGTGATCCGCATCGTCGCCCCGGAAACGCCGGATACGCTGGAGCGGCTGGCGCAGATACGCAGCGCTTATACCAGCCGGTTCCATCAGGATGCGGTGGGTTTGCTGGCGTCGCGCCTGTGCGTATCGTTCTGAGTCCCTGCCGGCCTGCCGGTTTTGCTCAGACCTGCCAGGCGCCGTTGCGGTAGACCAGTTCGTCATCCAGGTAAACCGCCTCGGTCACGGCAAAAACATCGATGTGATAGCGGGCGCTGGCGCGCTTGATGCCGGGTTTGCTGTAGACGCCATGCTTGGCGCCCAGCGACAGGTGGATGCCGCACATGCGCTCGTAGGTGCCGATGTCGCTCACCATCCGCTCCCGCGAAAACGCGCGGTTCATGCCGAAACCCAGTTCTCGCAGCCACACTTCGCCTTCGTCGGCACGGATATTGGCCAGCACCTGGTCGAAATCGGGCGTGGAATCGAGTACGTCGCTGACCCGGCCCTTGCTGATGACCAGCGTGATGGGATGCTCCGGCCGGTTGACCCGGAACGCGGTATCGCCGAAAACAAAAATACGCACGCGCCCGTTCACGGCTTCCAGGTCTTGCGCTTCGGTGAACACTTCGCCGATGGGGAACTGGCCGCCGACGTTGTTCATCTCGCTGTAGTCGCCGATGTTCAGCTTGGCGGGCTCGAACGGCGAGGCAAACACCAGGCGTTCGCCGCCGCTGTCGACCACGCCCATGCCGGCCTTGTCGATGCGAGCCTTCAATGCATAGCCGACGCCGCGATAGTAGCCCGGGTCGTAGGCCAGCGATTCGATATAGTGGAGCGCCTGTGCGCCCGGCATGCGCGACAGGTGCGGATGCTCAATTACCTTGAGCCCGCGCTTGAACAGCTCGACGCGGATGCGGAACGCCTCAAGGCGGAAATTGGTGGACTGGACCAGGATCACCAGGTCGTTGGCCTCGAGCGTCGCAAAGGCAGCGAGCACAGCCTCCGGCGCGACGGCGTCAAAGTCGATGAAGGTGGCCGCCGGCAGGCAGCGCCGGTAGGCTTCGGTGAGCGCGACGGCGAGCGCACAGCGTGTGTCCGACACCACCACGGCGGCGCGCGGCGGCGCGTACTGGATGGCCAGGGAAAGGATGTCGCGCAGGTGCTTTTGCGCAGCATCGATCGCCTCCTTGGCTATCGTGCCGGCGGCTGCTGCGTTCGCTGTTGAAGTGGTCATCAATTTATCGTATGGGAAAATGCCGGCCGCAAGACGGGATCCTGCCGGACCGACATTTTAATCGACAACCGGGATGGCGGCCGGTTATGGGGGCAGCCTGGCGGGGGTTATTAAGAGTTTCATGAAACATGACAATGCCCTTGCCCGGGTTTTCTGTGTGATTAACAAACGTAGCTAACTGGGGTCAGAGTGAACTTTCTGCGCGCTTTTTGCAGAAACTTCACTCTGACCCCACTTAGCGGGCCACGGAGTACCTGCCTCTCATCGTTAAAAAAAGACAAAACCGTGCTGTGCGCCCTGTCTTTCTCCGAATCCGTCATATGGGGTCAGAGTCAAGTTTCGCGATGAAGCGCTGCGAAAGTTGACTCTGACCCCATATGACTCTCGCCGTGGCGATGTTATGAATGATCGCGCATCTGTCGATCTATGCTTGCCCGGCTCAGCCTGCGAGACCCTTGGCCAGCAGCTCGGCCACCAGCTGATTGAGGTCCAGTTCGCGCTCTTTCGCCAGGGTTTGCAATTGCAGCACCAAGGCGCCATTGAGCTTGACGGCAAATGGCACCAGCCCTGCCGCCTGGTCGCGCTTGCGCTGCTCGCGCCGGTCGATCGTCGCCGCATCGCCGCCGCCAAAGGCGGAAGCGCCGGGGGCAGTCATTTTACCCATGAGCTTCTTGGCGTCGCTCTTTGCCATTCCTGTTTTTTTCATGATGGAGATCCCTGTAGATGAACAATACGTGTTGCGCGCAGTATAAGCTGCATAAGCTGACTCAGGCTGGCGCTGTCCTGTTCACGTCGCCGTCCGGGGTTCACGGATCGCGGGTCACTGCCCCGGCACCCCGCCGGTTGCCGGCGGGCATCCTCTCCTGGCGCTGCCAGAACCGCAGCAGCGGCACGGTCATCGCCGTCGTCACCAGGGCCATCAGCACCAGCATCGAATACACCGGAACCGGCAGGATGCCCAGCTGCAGGCCGATGGTCAGCACGATCAGTTCCATCAGGCCACGGGTGTTCATCAGCGCGCTTATGATCCTGGCATCGCGGTGGGGGATTCCCGACCAGCGCGCCCCCAGGTAGCTGCCGCCGAATTTTCCCAGGACCGCCGCAACCAGGAACAGCAAGAACCATTGCCAGAAATCGGGCGACTGCACGCTGCCCAAAGAAACATGGATGCCGGCATAGGCGAAAAAAACCGGCATCAGGATCAGTTCGACAAAACCTGTCACCTGGCGCCGCCAGGCTTGCGCCAGGTCGGCGTGGCCGCGCAGGACCAGGGCAGCCATCAGGGCGCCGAAAGCGCTATGGAAGCCGATCGCCGCCGTTATCCATGAGGACAGGAGTACATAACAGGCCACGCACGCCAATATCGCGGCCGACGGCGCCGTCGTCTTGCCGCGGTTCAGCAAGCTGCGCCAAAGCGGCTTGGCAAGCAGCAAGGAAAACGCGATAAACGCAGCCAGCAAGCCCAGGTCGCGCAGGGTGCGGTCGAATGCATAGGTGCCGGCCGCGAAGGCGGCAATCACGGCCAGCAACAGCCAGCCGAGTATGTCCGTGAGCGTCGCCGCGGCCAGCGCCACGGTCGCCGGATAAGAGTCGGCCATGCGCAGGTCCATCACGATCCTGGCCATCACCGGCACCGCGGATATCGATAGCGCCAGGCCGCAAAACAAGACGTAGCCGACGGCGCCGGCATGCGGCGCAATCCACGGCCTGGAGACCAGGCCGATGGCGCAGCCCAGCGCAAACGGGATAAGCATTCCCAGCAGGGCGACCAGCAGCGGCGCGTTGGCCTGGCGCCGTCCCTGCAGGCTTTTCAGGTCAAGATGCAGGCCAAGCTGGAACATCAGCAGCACCAGGCCGAGCTCCCCCAGCTGCGACAAGGCCGGCATACTGGCGCTGCTGAACAGGAAACGATATGCATCGATATCGATGGCGCCGAGGACCGATGGCCCAAGCAGCAGGCCGGCGGCGATTTCTCCGACTACCCGGGACTGGCCCAGCTTTTCTGCCGCAGCCCCGCAGACAAGGGCGGCAAGGACGATGACGCTGAGTTGCACTAGGAAGATTGGCATGCCGGTACCTGGAAATGATTCGCGTGCAAGCGCATCGCGTGGTTAGCCGCCGCTTCTTTGCGACGTGGCATCGTCGTCGGCCATGTACACCGAGCGGTAAGGTTCGCCCCAGCCCAGGTAGTGCGTCAGCAAAGTATCGCTGGTGGCAAGCTGGGGCGGGGTGTTGATGCTCAGGCAGTCGACGATGTATTGTTCGTTCAGCATGCCGGCCTCGCGCAATACCTCGATGGTGTGGAACTGATCTCCTTGGCTGCTGTAGACCGAGGATTTATCGTCGACGCCGGTGACGCGTTGCCATATCTTTTCCAGCAGCTCGGCGTTTGCGCCCGTATTGCGAAAGCCCATTACTCCAGCGTTCAACTCCCAGCCGCCAATGTCCTTGGCAAACAGGGCGTCGCGGTTTTCCAGCAAGGGCTCCAGTTTTTTCGCCTGGTTGGTAAACAGCATGTCGGCATCTATCCAGATCACCCAGTCGTGGTTGGCAATATGGCGCGACAACAGCCAGCTTTTCACCCAGGTTCCGGAAATGTTGCTGTCCAGCGGTTCCGGAATGGCGCGATACACATGGTAGGCGTAGCCATGGCGATCGCAGTAGCGTTTTACATTGTGCTCGGAAACGCGGGCGTAGTCGGCGATGTGATGGGTGTATAGCGTGACCAGCGCGATTTTCGCCTCTGGATTGAAGCTCGATTGCAGTTCGTCGGAAAGGGCCGGGTAGGCCGGCGTCTTCAGCAGCGGCAAGCCGTCGATCAATGCGCCGTTGATTTGCCGCACCAGCAGGTTTTTCATGCGCTGGTCAAACAGGATGTCGTGGTTCGGTTCGCTGTCGGCCGAGGGCAGGGGAGCCAGGCTGACCATGAAGATGCGGGCGTCGAACCATTTCGTGATGCACCAGCTGACGTTGACGTAGCTGTCGCCGATCATGGCGTTGATTTCCAGCACCGGGAATTTCTCCAGCAGGCTCAGTTCGCTCCGGCCCATTTCATCCCGGATCAGGCCCTTGTGCAAGATGAAGATCATGTCATGCAGGATCTTGCGGTTTTCCGCGGTATTGCGCAGCGCCAGCATGTTGTTCATGACGATGCACGGCTCGCCCGACGCGCTGCGGCTGGGGCCTTTGACCACCAGTGCGTCGCGGCCGGCCAGCAAGGTTTCCATCGCCAGCGGATGGAAAATGGCGGCATTGCAGTCCAGCAGGAGGACCCAGTCGTTGTCGGCGGCTTGCCGCAATTCTTGCAGCAGCACGTGATAACGGTACGCCTGCCGCAGCATGGGATGGGCAATGTGCGCGGTTTCCAGCCAGCGGTGCGGATAACCGAACAGCCTGCAGTAATGCTGGTGGTTGCGCAAAACCTGCGGGTCCAGATGTTCAAACACACTGATGCACAAGGCCATTTTATTTCCTCAATGTTAGGTTGCTTTGGAACGAATGGGAATGCAGCACGTGTATCGGCATTCGATTTCCCTGGTCGCCATGGCGTGGCGAATTACTGCCAGCCGCGGCAGCCAGCGCCAATGATAAAACAATAACGGCGACATGAGTCAAGCCGCAAACGAAGAATATCCGCGCAGCGCAATGTAACAATCGACGGCCGGCTGTCAAGCAGAGCAATTGCATCGCGGCTATCATGACGGGCATTGCGCCGCTGGCGCGAATTGATTAAAACACCCTTGCGACGCCATCCTATGCTTCCCATCCTGCTTATTCTCAATCCTTTGTCCGACCAAAGCTTGCAGCGCATCGCGCAAAACTTTCAGATAACCTATGCGCCAACGGCAGAAACGCGCCGCGCCGCCATTGCCAACCACGCTGACGGCATACAGGCCGTCCTGACCATCGGTTCGATCGGCTTGCATGCCGACGAAATCGCGGCGCTGCCCAAGCTGGAGCTGATCTGCGCGCTGGGCGCCGGCTTCGAGAACATCGATGTCGCTGCTGCGCGCGAGCGCGGCATTACCGTATCCAACGGCGCCGGCACCAACGATGCCTGCGTCGCCGATCACGCCATGGGCTTGCTGCTGGCGACGGTGCGCGGCATTCCGCAGCTGGGAGTGGCCCTGCACCAGGGCATCTGGCGCGACGCCCTGCCTTTGCCGCCCAGCGTCTCCGGCAAGCGGCTGGGGATTATCGGGCTCGGCACCATCGGCAAGCAGATCGCGCGCCGCGCCGCCGGTTTCGACATGACGATCGGCTATCACAACCGTTCGGTCCGCGGCGATGTGCCGTTCGCGTATTTCGCCTCAGTGCTTGAACTGGCCCAATGGGCCGATTTCCTGGTGGTGGCCACGCCTGGCGGCGCGGGTACCCGCCACATGGTCAACTGCTCGGTGCTGGACGCCTTGGGACCGCAGGGTTTCATCGTCAATATCGCGCGCGGCAGCGTGATCGATACCGCGGCGCTGGCCTTGGCCTTGCGCGAAGGGCGGGTGGCCGGCGCCGGCCTCGACGTCTACGAGAGCGAGCCGCTGCCGCCGGCGGAATTGCTGGATTTGCCGAACGCGGTGCTGACCCCGCACGTGGCGGGCTGGTCGCCGGAGTCGGTGGCAGAGACGGTCCGCCTGTTCCTGGAAAACGCCGGGCGGCACTTTTCCGGGCAAGCGGTGTTGACGCCGGTGTGAGGCGATGAACGTTCAGGCAATAAAAAATCCGGCTTGGCGCCGGATTTTTTATTGTGCGACTGCCTGACCAAATCTGTCAATTCAGGAATTTCTTGTCCTTGGTGATCATGGTCATTTCGACAAATTTCGAACCGCTATGGTTGCTGCCGGTGAAATTCACGTCGAAGCCGCCGCCGTTATAGTTCTTCATGTTGATGGTTTCCAGCGCCTTGACCAGTTTGGCGCGGGTCAGGTCCTTGCCGGCCCGCTTCAAGCCCTCGACAAACACCTTGGCCGCGATGAAACCTTCCAGGCTGGAGAAGTTAGGCTCCTTGACGCCGGCTTTTTGCATCAGCTTGGTGTATTCAGCCACCACCGGGGTCGACGAGCTCCATGGGAACGGCACCACCTGGGAAATGACGACGCCTTCTCCATCCTTGCCCAAGGCGTCGGCCAGGGCCTGGCTGCCGACGAACGATACGTTATAGAACTGGCCGTTATAGCCGGCCTTGCGCATTTCCTTGATGTAGGCGGCGCAGGAGGCGTAGGCGCTGATCTGGATGACCGCGGCAGGGCGTTTCGGCAGGATCTTGCCGACGGCTTCCTTGACGTCGGTGCTGTTGCGTTCCACCGTGGCCGCTTCGACCAGTTCCAGGTTCATCTTCTTCAGCGCGCGCTGCACGCCTTCCAGCCCGGCGCGCCCATAGGCGTCGTTCTGGTAGAACACGGCGATGTTCTTGATGCCGACGTTCGCCAGTTTTTCCACCAGGTGCTCGGTTTCGTCGAAATAGCTGGCGCGGATATTGAAGACCTGGCGGTTCAGCGGCTCACGCAGCGACTGGGCGCCGGTGACCGGGGCAAAGAACGGCACGCCGGCTTGCGTGAAAATCGGCAAGGCAGCGTTGCTGGTAGGGGTGCCGACATAACCGAACAAAGCGAACACATCGTCTTTTTCAATCAGGCGCTTGGTATTGGCGGCCGCCAGGTCGGCTTCGTATTTGTCGTCGGCCTTGATGATTTCGATCTGCCGCCCAAACACGCCGCCTTGTTCATTCACAGAGTCGAAGTACGCCTTGGCGCCGGCATTCATCTGGATTCCCAGCTGTGCCGCAGGGCCGGAAAATGCCGCGGATTGTCCCAGGATGATTTTCTGGTCGGTGACGCCGGATTCGGCAAAGCTGGCCGACAGCGGGCTGCAGACGCCGACCGCGATCGGCAGGACGAAGGAGAGCAGGCAGGAAAAAAGACGACGATGAGGGTGCATGATTGCCACTTTCTGATATTGATCAAGCGATGCAGCCAGGTAAGCATGAATCATACCTTCCCGTATTGCACCAGCGCGTATTATAGTGATATTGCTTGATGAAAACAAAAGAAGACGTGGTTTTGGCGGTAGTTAGGGCTTTTGCCAGTTTACTAAAACAGATCGGCGGTGCTGCTGGACCGTTTCTTCCACTTGGTGATAGCCTTATTGCAAGCGCATCCGGCGTACATGCCGGCATGCATCGCTAAATCAAGCAATCAATCAACAAGGAACGGGGATGTTTCCAGAATATGCCGGCGGGCAGTTGAACGCATGCTGAATTCCACGCACAGCCACGGCGACCTCGGTTTCGAGGCGCTGCGCAATACGCGCGACCTGGGCGGCTATCAGGCGGCCGACGGACGTCGCATCGCAATGGGCCGGCTGCTGCGCGGCGCCAATCCGGGCATGGCGTCGGCGGCGGATATCGACAAGCTCAAGAACTACCGGCTGGACCTGGTGCTGGATTTCCGCACCGAGGCCGAAAAGCATGCGGCGGAAACGGCATTCGCATCCTCTTTCAACTGGATCTCCGATCCGGTCATGGTCGGCAACCTGTCGCCGGAAGTGCTGCAGCCTATAGTGAAGAGCGGCGATCCGGAAAACAGCCGGCAGTTCATGATCGATTTTTACCGTGCCTTCCCGGTGCGCTACCAGTCCCAGTTCCGGCGTTTCCTGCAGCGCGCGGAGCAGAACCAGACCATGCTCTATCACTGCACCGCCGGCAAGGACCGCACCGGTTTTGCCAGCGCCTTGCTGTTGTCCGCCCTGGGCGTCGGCCACGCCGCCATCATCGCCAATTACCTGGAATCGAATCGCCATAACGCCATGCCCAATGCGCAAGTGCTGGCGCAGGTGTTCAAGGTTGAATTGCCGCCGCAGCTGGTGGCGCCGTTGATGACGGTGGAGGCGGCCTACCTGGATGCGGCGCTGGCGGTGATCGATGAGCAATACGGCGGCATGGACCGCTACCTGCGCCAGGTGCTCGGCATCGATGTCGAACGGATCCGGAACAACTATCTCGAATAAGCGCCAGCCTGGCGCATTCCCCCGTCTGCAAATAAAAAAGCCACCGACAGGGTCGGTGGCTTCCGGATCACGGCACAACGGCTGCGATGTTTACCACATCAGGACACGCTGCTCCGGCGGCAGGTACATCTTGTCGCCCGGCTTGACGTCGAACGCGCTGTAGAAACCAGGCTGGTTGCCCAGCGTGCCGTTGCCGCGGAAACGCGGCGGCGAGTGCGGATCGGTTTTTACATACACGATGGCCTGGGCGTCGCGCACCTTGCCGCGCCACACCTGGGCCCAACCCAGGTACAGGCGCTGGTCGCCGCTGAGGCCGTCGATTACCGGCGGCGTCTTGCCATCCAGGGACAGGTGATAAGCCTTGTAGGCGATCGCCAGGCCAGAGTTGTCGGCGATGTTTTCACCCAGGGTCAGCTCACCGTTGACCTTGTAGCCGGGAACCGGGCTGTAAGCGCTGTATTGCGCTACCAGGGCCTTGGTCTTGACCGCGAATTTCTCGTGGTCTTCCTTGGTCCACCAGTCGCGCAGGTTGCCGATTTCATCGTACTGGCTGCCCTGGTCGTCGAAGCCGTGGCTGATTTCATGGCCGATCACCGCGCCGATGCCGCCGTAGTTGACGGCGTCGTCAGCATTGGCGTTGAAGAACGGCGGTTGCAGGATCGCTGCCGGGAACACGATTTCGTTGAACTCCGGGTTGTAGTAGGCGTTCACGGTTTGCGGCGTCATGCCCCATTCGGTGCGGTCGACCGGTTTGCCGAGCTTGTCGATGTTGCGCTTGAACTCAAACTCGCGGGCCCGGATCACGTTGCCGACCAGGTCGTCGCGCTTGATGGCCAGGCTGGAGTAGTCGCGCCATTTGTCCGGATAGCCGATCTTCAGCATCAGCGTCGACAGTTTCTTTTGCGCCTGCTTCTTGGTATCGGCTCCCATCCAGTCCAGGCCGTCGATGCTGTGGTTGTAGGCGGCGATCAGGTTGGCCACCAGCTTCTCCATGCGCGCCTTGTTCTCAGGCGGGAAGAACTGCTGCACGTAGAGCTGGCCCAGACCCTCGCCGACGCTGGCTTCGACCACATTGATGCCGCGCTTCCAGCGTGGTTCGTTTTCCGGCACGCCGCGCAGCACGGTGCCCTTGAATGCGAAATTCTGGTCGACATACTGCTTGGAGAGGTCGGAGGCGAAGCTGCTCAGCACATGCCATTTGAAATAGGCTTTCCAGACCGGCAGCGGCGTCTTTGCCAGGATCTTGTCGAAACCCTTGATGTAGCTAGGCTGGCTGACCACCAGGTAAGTGACCTTGTCTTTCAGGCCGGCGCCGGACAGGTAGCCGTCCCACTCGTAATGCGGAGCCAGCGCTTGCAGCTGCGCCAGTTCAACCCGGTTGTAGGTCTTGACCGGATCGCGGTTCTCGACCTTGGTCCATTGCACCTTGGCCAGTTCGGTTTCCAGGGCGACGATGCTGGCGGCGTTCTTCTTCGCGGCCTTGTCGCCGGACAGCGCCAGCATGGTTTCGATGTGGGCGCGGTACTTGGCCAGCGTGTCTTTCAGCTTGGCGTCGTCGGCCTTCAGGTAATAGTCGCGGTCCGGCAGGCCGAGGCCGCTTTGGCCGAGGTCGGCGATCACCTTGCTGGAATCCTTGGCGTCCTGGTGGATGCCGATGTCATACGGCGCGTTGACGCCGATGCTGTTCAGGTGGGCGATCAAACCGGGGATCTGTTTCTTGTCTTTCAACGCATCGACTTTGGCGAACTCAGCGTCCAGCGGCTTGATGCCGAGCGTTTCCAGCGCCGGCTCATCCATGTAGCTGGCGTACAGGTCGGCGATTTTCTGCTGGTTGGAGCCAGGCGTGATGTTCTTTTCCGCGCTGACCGCGTCGACGATGGTATGCAGCTGGTTCAGCGAGTTTTCACGCAGCTCGTAGAACGCGCCCCACGACGATTTGTCGGCAGGGATTTCGGTTTTCTTGAGCCAGTTGCCGTTGACGTAGCTGTAGAAGTCGTCCTGGGGGCGCACCGCCGTATCGGCGTTCTGCATGTCGATGCCGCTGGCCAGCGGCGACGCCTGCGCCACGATGGCGGCGGCCACGGTGCGCGGAGTCTGGGCAAAACTGGCGGTGGAGCAGGTATAGCCTGCAACGAGTGTCAGCACTGCTGCACAAATCAGAGATCGTTTCACGAGTAAATAATCCTTATGAGAAGTCATCGGAAAAAACAGCCTTGTAAGGCATTCTAAAAACCGGGTTAAAGCTGGGGCAGTCAAAGTTCAGGTTATACGCCCAAATGAAAGCGTTTGCCCAGGCCGCGGTTGACACGCTTCAGCGCAGGATTGCCTCCGGATCCTGCTTGTCGCGCAAGGCGGTGCACAGCAGCGCTTTTTCGCGGGTTTGCGCCAGGCCGCGCTCGGCGCCAGGCAATTGTTTCAGCAGCGGCTGGAAAAATGTCGTCAGGCGCTCTGCTTCGCGCTGCGAACAGCTGTCGCCGGCCACCAGCCCCGGCAGCTTGCCGCCGGACGAATCGCCGCTGCGCTTGATCAGCTGCGCATGGTTGGCGGTAAACCATTTCCACATGGCGTCGCGGCCTTCGCCGTCTTCCCGGCTGGCGCGCAGCAGGGTGCTGATTTCGCCAACCTTGACGCGCGGATCGAGCGCCAGGTTGCGGGCGCGTTCGGCATTGCCGGCGGTAGTGGCGGAACCCAGGCCGGTCAGGATCGCCATCCGTTGCGCCGGTTCGCTGGTGCTGCCGAGCGCCTTGATCAAGACGTCGATGGCGCTGTCGCTGCTGTCTTGCGTGCTGACTGCCAGCACCGAACGCAACAGGTCGGGATTGGCGGCTGCCAGCTTGAGCTGGCCGTCGGCATCCAGCTGCAGCGCTTGCTTGCCTTGCGCCAGCAGGGCTTGGCGCACTTCCGGCAATTTCATGTCGAGCGCCAGGAACTCCGCCAGCGTGGCGCGCAGCAGGGCGTCGTCCTGGCTTTCATTGGCGCGGCGCTGGTAACCGAGCTGCTGCAGGCGCGGCAGGTACAGCTGGCGCGCCAGTTCGGCCAGGCGGGTTTGCTGGGCCGGGTTGCGGGCTTCGTGCCTGGACAGCCACTTGAGCGTCGGGATCAGCGCGGTTGCTACTTCGCGGGTGTTTGACTGCGCCAGGCGCGGCGCCGCGGCCAGCACGGCGGCGGCATCCAGGGCGCCGCTGTCGAAACCGGCGTTGATGGCGTCGGCGTAGGCCAGCTGTTCCGTGTCCGGCAATTGGCCGAGGCTGGCGGTCAGGCGCACCAGGTCGTCGTGCGCCATGTTGAAGCGGTAGTAGCCGGCGGCGTCTGCATTCGGCATGTACCAGCTGCTGGCGGAGGCGCCTTGCAACACCATCTTGCCTTGCTCCTGGTCCAGCAGTTCGCATTGCGTCTTGGCGCCGTCGCTGCCGGCGACGCTATAGCGTACGCATACCGGAATGCCCCACAGGCGCTTGGCTTCGCCGGTCGAGCCGAGCGGCAGGTAGCGCTGCTGTTTCAGGTGCAGCACGGCCTTGCCGTCTTCCCAGCTGAGCCTGGTGTCGACCAGCGGCACGCCGGACTGGTCGAGGAAACTTTGCATCGCTTTCGCAAAACGCCGGTCCTTGCCGGAAGCCTTGGCCAGCGCCGCCACCAGGTCATCCGCGGTGGCGTTGGAGAACTGGTGCTGCTTGATATACGCCCGCACGCCTTGGCGGAATGTGTCGGCGCCGAGGTAGCGCTCGAACATGTTCAGCACGGCAGCGCCCTTTTGATAGGTGATGCCGTCGAACGCCGTTTCGATATCGCCGTTACCGGTGATCGGCTGGCGGATGCGGCGCACGCTGACCAGGCTGTCGCTTTGCATGGCGTAGCTGGCGCCGTTGATCAGCTCCAGGTCGGCGCGGTATTCGGGATGCAGCTGGCGCGTGATCTTGCTTTGCATCCAGGTGGCGAACGCCTCGTTGAGCCACAGGTCGTTCCACCATGGCATGGTGACCGTGTCGCCGAACCATTGGTGCGCCAGTTCGTGGGCGGTGACATTGAACGAGTCGCGCACATTGTGCGCCGGCGAATTTGCATCGAGCAGCATCAGGTAATCGCGGAAAGTCACCAGCCCCGGATTTTCCATGGCGCCGGCGGCAAAGTCAGGCGCCGCCAGCAGGTCGACCTTGTCGAACGGGTAGCCGAAGCCGAAATAATCTTCCAGGGCGGTGATGATGGCCGGCGTCTGCGCCAGCGCGGGTTCGATGCGCGGGCCTTCGCCATGCGGCGCAATGCCGCGCAGCGGCGTCGCCTGGCGGTGCCATTGGGTGGCCGGGATTTCCGGTCCGTTCACCACATCCCATGGGCCGACGGCGAACGCCACCAGGTAAGTCGGCAGCGGCCTGGTCGGCGCAAAGCTGAGCTTGCGCCAGCCCTTGTCCAGTTTCTGTTCGCCGGTCTGCCGGGTGTTGGCGACCGCGACCTGGTCCTCAGGCACGGTCAGGCTGAGCGTGAACGGCGTCTTGAAGGACGGCTCGTCGAAACCGGGGAAGGCGTAGCGCGCGCTGATCGCTTCCATCTGCGTGATGACATAGGGCGCGCCCTGGCTGCTGACCTTGTACACGCCTTCCAGCTGTTCGTTGAACGGCGCACTGTATTCCAGCGTCACGCGATAGCGTCCGGCCGGCAGCGTCTGGCCGAACTCGATCGTCGCCACGCCTTCTTTTTGCGCCGCTACCTTGTATTGTCCGGCATAGGTTTTTTTTCGCGCATCGGCCAGCGTGACTTTGCTGACGGCCAGGTCCTGGCCATGCAGCCACAGGTGGTCGGCGGCTTGCTTGAGGTCGATGTCGATGGTGGCGCTGCCGCTGTAGCCAGGCTGGCGCGGATCGACGCGCAAGTCGAGCTGATAGGCCAGCGGCTGGGCCCAGCGTGGCAGTTTTCCCAGCGGCGCGGAATCATTCGGGGTCGCCGCTGCGGCGTTGAATGAAGCGATGCCGAGGGCGAGAGCGGCTAATGTGAAACGACGGGTAGTACACATCACAGATGAAATCCTCCCAAATTTGGTCTTGGGATTCTAGCGCGCACCACGCTGATTCGCTAGGGAAATAGTATGAATATAAAAAGCGGAAATGATTTCCCGATGCGCCCGGCGCGTTTGGCGCGCACCCTTGTGCGCGCGGCTGTCAGCTTGCGTTATCTGGAATAAGTAAAGGTGATAGGAAGGCGGGTAAAAGGGCGCGCGAGACGGTTAGAAGCGATTAGAAACGGTTAATGCCGCGGCAAGGCGGCCGGGCCCGGCAGCGGCAAATTCAATACAAACTTCGCGCCGCCCAGTTCCGAGCTGCCGACACTGATCGTGCCGCCCAGCCGGTCGGCAATTTTCTTGACGATCGCCAGGCCCAGTCCGTAGCCGCCGGTGGCGCGGTCGCGGCTGCGGTCGAGCCGGTAGAACGGTTCGAAAATCCGCTCTCGTTCCTGTTCCGGGATGCCGATGCCGTCATCTTCGACGATCAGGCTCCAGCAGCCGGCGCCGGGTTCGGCGCGCACCCGGATGGCGCTGCGCGTATAGCGCGATGCATTGCGCACCAGGTTGGAGAATGCGCGGCCCAGGCTGCGCGGTTCGACGACGATCTCTTTCAGCGTGGCGTCGATAGCCCAGCTGATGGTGCTGCGGCGCAGGGCCAGTTCTTCGCTGGAGATGCCGGTGGCGGAACGCAAGAAATCTTCCAGCATGATCTTTTCCCTGGATTCGGCCAGCGACGACTGTTCCAGCATGCTCAGCGTCAGCAATTCGCCGACCAGGATATCCAGCTCTTCCACGTCCTTGCGCATCGCCTGTATGCGTTTGTGGGCGTTGCTGTCGTCGGTGGTGTCCATCAGGTTGACCAGGCCGAATTCCAGCCGCGCCAGCGGCGTGCGCAACTCGTGCGAAGCGGCGTTGACCATGTCCCTCTGCGCCGTGATCAATGCGCCGATGCGGTCGGCCATGTTGTTGAAGTAGGCGCACAGCTGCTTGATCGAAGAGTTCTCGGACAGCTTGGCGCGCGCATCCAGTGCGCCGTCGCCAAAGCGGGCGGCGGCGATGCGCAATTTTTCCAGGTCGCGCCAGTGCGGCGTCAGCCACAGCAGCATCGCTCCCAGCATGACGCTGAAAATGATCGCATAGGCAATCACTTCAATCCAGCCGGAAGAAATACGCGGATGAACTGTCAGGATGCTGCCGTCATCCAGCGTGATATAGACCTCGGGATGGTTAACGTCGCCGCCGGGGTTCCATGCCATGCCGTGTTGCGCCAGCTCCCTTCGGACCGTCGGCGACAGCGCATGCACCTGCTCTTCGGACATGCGGCTGTAACGTTGCTGGCTGATGCGATTCATGCCATCCAGCCTGGCTTGCTGGGCGTCGTCCCGGACCGGACCCAGGTATCGGCGCAGCAGCATCGCCTCGCTGGCGTATTCGCGATGCATCTGGGTCGTGAATTGCGTCGAGAACAGATAGGGAAAACCTCTTTGCACGAAGATGATCGACAGGATCGACAGGACGGCAACGATCAAATACAGGCGTATCAGGATTCTTAGCATTATTCGTCCCAGGCGATAGGGCTGAACAGGTATCCGCGTCCCCACACCGTCTTGATCTTGCGCGGTTCGTTGGCGTCGTCGTCGAAACATTTGCGCAAGCGCGAAATGCTGACGTCGACGGTGCGGTCGAGGCCGTCGAAGCCGATGCCGCGCCAGCGCTTGAGCAGCTCGTCGCGGCTCAAGACTTTGCCGGCGGCCTGCACCAGGATCACGAACAGGTTGTAGTCGGCGGTCTTGAGGTCGACTTCCTGGCCCTTCCAGCAAACCTGGCGCGCCGACAGGTCGATGGCCAGTTCGCCGAACTGCAGCTGCGCGCTGCGCGCAGGCTGGCCGCGCAGCTCCACCCAGCGCAGGATGACGCGCAGGCGCGCCAGCAGCAGGCGCGGTTCGACCGGCTTCAGCATGTAGTCGTCGGCGCCGATTTCGAGGCCGGCCACCTGGTCGAAAATGTCGGCGCGCGCGGTCAGCATCAGCACCGGCAGCGACGACGTCTTGCGGATCGCGCGGCAGATATCCATGCCGTCCATGCCCGGCAGCATGAGGTCCAACACCACCACGTCCGGCTGTTCCCGGGCAATTGCGTCCAGCGCCAGGTCGCCGCGCAACACCAGCGTCACCTGGAAATCGTAGCGGCACAAGTATTCCGATATCAATTCGGCAAGGCGCGCGTCGTCTTCGATCAGTAAAACCTTCTTCATTCCGTTTTTCCCTCTTTTGTCCATGATAGCGCCGCCGTCAAGCGCTCGATGGAGCCATTACAAACAAACACATAAATGATACGGACTCGCACATTTTTCCCACCGTTGTCTCACAGACACGCGCGACGAGACTGCCGAGAATGTGCGCTGGTTTCCTTTACCGACCGGAGAAAAATTTGAAACACCAGATCAAGTCAATTATCGCTGTCACCGTTTGCAGCCTTCTTGCATCGCGCATGGCGGCGGCGCAGCAGGCCGCGCCAAGCCAGCCGGGGTCCTGGCTGCAGGACACCAAGATTACAATCGGACTCGGCGTCGGCCGCATGGCGCGTTATGCCGGCAGCGACGAGTACCGGGCGGTGCCGGTGCCGGTATTGAAGATCGTTTCCTCCAGCGGTTTCTTCCTCGACAGCACGCAGGGCGCCGGTTACCGCCACGACATCAGCGACACGCTGTTTGCCAGCGCCGCCATCGGCTACGGCGCCGGCCGCAAGGATTCCAACGACGGCTTGCAGTCCGGGTCCGACAAGCTGAAGGGCATGGGCGAAATCAAAGGCTCGGTGCTGGCCAACCTCGAAGCCGGCATCAAGCTGGGAGGCAGCAGCACCTTTTCGGCCGGCCTGTCGCAGCCGCTCAGCAACCGCGAGCGCGGCATCAGCTATCACGCGCAGTTGAGCAGCACCGTGCTGAAGCTGGAAAAGGACAATGTCACCGTCAGCGGCGCCGCGTATTTCGGCAGCGCCAAATACAACCAGACGTTCTTTGGCGTTACCGCACTGCAGAGCCGCAATTCGGGCTATGCGCAATACAAGGCGGAATCGGGCCTGAACGCGTTGAATGCCTCGGTCGTGTGGACCCATAGCTTCAACCGGACCTGGTCGGTCTCCACCATGGTCGGCGCCACGCATTATATGCAAAAGGCAGCCGACAGCCCGCTGGTCCTGGCCAAGACCAACTACAGTGGATTCACCAGCGTGAACTATTCGTTTTGAGCGCCCTCGGACTGGTGAAGCGACATGGTATTTAACTTGTTTCCGCGATCGAAGTGGCTGCGCGACACCCAGGACCTTGCCGCGCAGACGCGGCAGTCCGGACCGGCACGCATATTTCTCACCGGCGCCACGGGGTTCGTCGGCGGGGCGATTGCGGCGGCTCTCGCCGACACCGGAAATTTCAAGGAAATGCTTTTTCTGGTACGTGCAAGATCGGCTGCCGAAGGCGCGCAGCGGGTGCGTCAATCGATCGCTCGCTTTACGCAGCCGGGAGCGCCGCCGCCAGAGGTTTCGGAGCAGCAGGTCATCGTCGCTGACCTGAGCGATGCGGATGCATTCGCCGACGCCAGGCTCGATGCCGTGAGCCATGTCATCCACAGCGCGGCGATCACTTCGTTTGCCGACCGGCCCGCTATCTGGACGGTCAATGTCGACGCCACCATGCGCCTGGCTGAACGCTTCTCCCGGGTGGCCGGGCTAAGGCGCTTCGTGTATGTTGGCGCCGCGATGGCGTGCGGCGTCGCGCGCGGGCCGCTGGTCACCGAAACCTTGCATTTGCCGCTTGAGCGCGCGCACCTGGTGCCGTATACCGAATCCAAGGCACGCGCGGAAAACCAGCTGCGGGAACGCTTCCCGGAGCTGCCGCTGGTAGCGTTGCGGCCGTCGATCATCGTTGGTCATTCGGCGCTGGGCTGCAAGCCGTCGGCCAGCATCTTCTGGCTGCTGAAAGTGGTCTCTCAGCTGAACCGTTTTGTCTGTCCGCCCAGCGCTTACCTGGATATCGTGCCGGTTGATTATTGCGCCAGCACGATAGTGGCGTTGACCTTGAAGCCGACCCTGGCTTTTCCGGTGTATCACATCTCGGCGGGACAGGACGGCAGCGCTACGATAGGCGAGCTGTTGCAGGCGTTCCGGCAAACCGAAGCAAGCGGGCAAGGACAGCCTTACCAGCGCGTGACGGAAGCGGCGCTGAAGCAGATGGTGCAATCATTCGGCGCGGTAGCGCAGGAGGCGATCGATACCCGCATGCTGCATAAAGCCTTGACGTTGTACGGCCGCTTTTCGCGCCTGAATTACATCTTCGACCAGCGCCGGATATTGAGTGAAGGCATGCCGCCGGCGCCGTCTTTCCTGGATTATCTCGTCCGCTGCGACCATAGCGCGCGAGGACTGACGCTGAAGGCGCAAATGGCTTGCGACTTCAAGTAAGGCAAGGATTTGCGCCGGAAAAAGAAAAACCCGCATTGACGCGGGTTTTTCTGATACATCCGGCAATGCTGCAACTCAGGCGCGCTTGATAAGCCGCAGGATGAACAGCAGGATCACGGCGCCAACTGTAGCCGTCACGATCGATGCAATCCAGCCGCCGCCAACCTGGATGCCGAGGATACCCGCCAGCCAGCCGCCGATGAAAGCGCCGACGATACCAACGATGATATCGACCAGCACACCGAAGCCGCCGCCCTTGACCAGGACGCCTGCCAGCCATCCTGCAATTGCGCCCACTATCAACCAAGCGATAAAGCCCATGAGATTTCCTTTCAGAGTTGACCATCTTTAAACTACCCGTCAAGAGTAGCGTAAAAAGCATCAAAAATAGCGGCCAAATTGTTAAAGATAGATAAAACCGATGCCGATTTTATCGGCTGCGGCGCCGCCGGTTTGCATGCACATCAGCCAGAAACGACAACGGGACCCTGGGGTCCCGTTGCAGTCAGCTATCAGCTGCAAGCTTTGCCGTGGTCGGCATGGTTGCCTGCCGCCTTGGCTTCTGCTTCCGTCATGTAAGAACCGGCCTTGGTCTTGCCGTAGTATTTGGTGCCTTCGCAGTGGTATACCTTGCTGGCGCTGTTGACCCAGACCTTGCCTGCGCCGCCGCCCGCTGCAGGAGCGGCGGCTGCGACGGCAGGTTTGGCTGGCGCCATCGGGGTTGCTGCCGGAGCAGCCGGAGCTGCTGCTTTAGCGGCAGCAGGGGCTGGCGCTGCCGGGGCGGCTGCGGCTGGAGCCGGAGCGGCGGCAGGTGCGGCTGCTGCCGGCGCAGCGGAATACCATTCTTTTACGCCCTTATGGCCGGCGCAAGCGCCTTTCTTGGTAGCGTTGGAAGAATAGCTGCCGTCCTTGCACATTCCGGTAGTGCCGGCTGGCGCTGCTGCCGGGGCTTGGGCAAAGCTGGCTGCCGAAGTCAGTAAGGCTGCTGCCACTGCTGCTGAAATAAACAATGCTTTCATTTTGTTCTCCATGGAGTAAGTGAAACTCATGTGGCCGTCCAGCTGGCGCACCTTATTGTCAATCTATGTATCTATCCGTCTACCGCAGCACGACTAAGCAATGTTGTGCGCCGCACCTGGCAATATGACCGAGGTAGGTGTTAAACGCCGCCGGATTGGATATGGCTGACACGGTTATCGATACAATTGAAAACAATTGTGATATTTCTACCGCATGTCCTTGATCCCTGCATTTCGATGCATTTAAGGAAATATACGATTGGCCGGGTAAATACCCGGTTTTTTCGTTACTTGAATGTCAATCGGAACCTGGGTGCATGCGCGGGCAGGCATGGCCCGCGCATGCAGGCTAGAACGAGTAACGCAGGCCCAGGGTTGCGGTATAGCGCGGTGCAAGCTGCACGCCGTTGACCTTCTGGTAGATCGGCAATTGCACAAAACCGTACAGCGAGACTTGCTGGCTGACCGGAACCGATATTCCCGGGCTGAGATAGACCAGGGTGCCGCCGGTGCTGACGGTGTCCGCATCGGCGCCGGTATCGTGCAGCACGCGCCGCACATTCAGCTGGATTTGCGGCGTGAAAGCAGCATTGCCCATGTAGCGCAGGCCCAGGTTCAGGTTGGCGCCGTCGCCAGGGCGGTACTGGTCGCTGGAATTCAGCGCTTTCTGCACGATGCCCTGGACAAAATAATCCCAATTCTGGCCTAGCGTATCCATGTAATAGACACCCAGGATAGCGTCGGTGGTGCCGGTGCCTGGCTGCAGGCCGCGGTCGATAGGGACCGGGCCTGGTGCGCTGGGGTCGCTGGACATGGCGGTGTCGGTATGGCTGCCGGTCGGCAGTTTCAGGCCGAACATGACGCCGAAATTATGTTCCGGCATGAAACCCTGGTAACGGCCGATGAGCTTGAGGTCGCCGATGCTGGAAGTCCTTGAATCGTACTGGCCGCCGCCGTCTCCGGGCGTGACGCCATCGGAGGCGGTGCCCAGCGTGCTGTGGCTGCGCATGATGTAGGGCAGTTGCAGGTTGATGCCCCAATCCGGATTGATGCTGTAGTCGAGGCCCAGCGTCAGGTAATTGTTGCGGGTATATTTTTCGACTTCTTGCGGATCGCCGTTATTGGAAATCCGGCTGGCGGCGCCGGGCGAAATCGTGCCGCTGCCGCTGCGCAGCTGGTTCTGGTTCAGGTAATCGTAGCGGATATCCAGTTTGAAGCCGGAGGCATTGCCGATGCCGAGGTTGTCCCAGTCTGAGCTGAGGGTACAGCCGCAACTGGCGCAGGCCAGGGCTGCATGGGGAAACAGTGCGATGACAGAAAGCGCGGCAAACGGCAGTATTGCGGGCCGGATGCGGCGGCGTGATGGCGTAGCCATGGTATTCCTTGAGTAAGTTGTAAGGCGCAAACTGCCCGTGACGGGAGTTTGCGTTGGCAGACAAAATCAAGAAAAGACCGGCGGCCCGCGCGATTGCGGATTGAGCCAGATGGCGCTGGCGTGCAGGGCGGATACGGCTGGCGCCAGGTCGACGCCGGTGCTGGCTGGGGCCTGCCATAAGCCCAGGCTGGGCGGCAAGCCGACATCGGTCGCGTGGATGAAGCACAGCAGGCAGTGGCCCTGGTGGTCCTGGTCCGGCGCCGGGTTGTCCGAGCCGGGGGCCTTGACGTGGCCGGCGGTGCTGCACAGTTCGCCCAGTCCCGGCGGCTGTCCATGGGCGGCCGGCAGCAACTGCACCATGCTTGGCAGCAATGCTGCAAACATGGCCAGGCAGACGGCTAGCTGACGCAATGGACGGGGCAGGCGGAACATAGAGCGGCACGGGTAAGCGGTTCGCCGAAATGGCAAACCTAGCCGTATGGTAGCGCCCCGCCAAGGCCGCAGCAAGTCGGGTAAACCCTATTGATGGTCCTAGGCCTCGGGATGCAGGTCGACCTTGAACAAATCCTTGCCATCGACATTGTGCAGGGACACCGTCATGACCTTGCTCTTGGCGTTGATCTTGCCGATGCCGAAGAACTGCAGCAGTTCGCTGGGCGGACGGTTCTGCTTCATGTCGCTGGGGATGCTGACATAACGCACGTCGGGACCGAAGGTGCGGTCGATTTCGCCCGGGCCGAACGTGCCGGCATGCAGGGGGCCGCCGACGAATTCCCAGAACGGCTTGAAGTCGGTGAAGCTGGCCTTCTCAGGCAGGTAGCAGGTGGCCGAGGCGTAATGCACGTCGGCAGTGACCCACACCACGTTCTTGATGTCGTGCCGCTTGATGAACTTGAGCAGGTCGGCCACTTCCAGTTCGCGTCCGCTCGGCTTGCCGTGATCGTTGTTGGCCCATGCTTCGAAAGTGCCTTGCGGCACATCCGGGTTGAGGTCGGGCACCACGATGGAGATCGGCATGTCGCTGGCGATCACTTTCCAGGTTGAGCGCGAACGCAGCAAAGCCTGCTTGATCCAGCGCAATTGCGCCGCGCCAAGGAAGGCGGCGTCCTGGGTCAGCGCGCTCTGGCGGTTCGGCGAGTTGGCGCCGCGGTAGCTGCGTTCGTCCAGCATGAACACTTCCAGCAGCGGACCGTAGTTGAACATGCGATAGACCCGTTCGGGATCGCTGGGCTCGATCCGGTACGGGTTGTATTCGAACATCGCACGCTTGGCGTTGATTGCCAGGGTCGACAGGTCGCGCTCCTGGTAGCGTTTTTCCGCCGCGCCGATTTTCTGGCCCGGATACCAGTTGTTGCGTACTTCATGGTCGTCCCATTGCACCAGGAACGGCACTTCCGCGGCGAAGCGGAGCTTGTTGGCGTCCAGCAGGTTATAGGCGAAATTGCCGCGATAGTCGTCCAGCGTTTCCGCCACCTTGGACTTGGCCGGCGTCACCAGGTTTTGCCAGAGCGTGCCATCGTCCAGCTTGACTTCCTTTTCGATGACGCCGTCGGCATAGATCTGGTCGCCGGAATGGATGAAGAAATCGGGTTTGAAGCGGCGCATCGTGTCATAGATCCGGTAGCCGCCCCAGGCCTCGTTGATGCCCCATCCCTGGCCGGCTTCATCGCCGGAGAAGGCGAAAGTGATGTCGCGCTCGGCGCCGCCAGGGATCAGCAGGCTGCCGCTCAGCGGCTCGCTGTAGACCGAGGGATTCTGGATGTCCTGGAAACGCACGCGGTAAAAAACGGTTTGTCCGCTGGGCAAGCCGCTGAGGTCGACCCGGGCCGAGAAGTCGCTGCTGGACAGGGCCAGCGGCCCTTGCACCGTAAGCGCATCGCGGAAATTTTCATTCGATGCGTACTCCACCACCATGCGCGAGGGGCGGTCGGCGCGGCTCCAGATGATTGCCTTGTCGCGTGTAATGTCGCCGCTCATCACGCCGCTGGGCAGTTGCGGCCGCAGCTTGTCCGAGGTAACCAGGGCTGGCGCGCCGCCCTGTGCCATGACGCTGTGCAGCGGTGCGCCGGTCAGCAGCACGCCGGCGCCGGCAGTCATTTTGCGCAGGAAATTCCGGCGTTTGGAGGTAGGAGTGTTGTGGCTGGACATGGCGTGCTCCGCGAAATGGAAAGCGAAGCGAAGATTTTATCGAGCTTGTATTACAGGACGATGAATTGCCTGTCCCCGGCCCGGAAATGAAAAAAGCCGGGCGGCATGTCGCCGCTCGGCCTTGTGTCAGGCAGCTGCCGGCTGTGACCGGATCAGTTGCTCTTGATGCCTTCGACCTGGATCGCCAGCTTCACTTCCGGCGAGAACATCGGCAAGCCGTAGGTGATGCCGAAGTCGCTGCGGTTGAAGGAAGCGCTTGCATCGGCGCCGCAGACTTCGCGTTTCAGCATCGGATGCTGGATGCACTTGAAAGAATTGATGGTCAGCGTGACCGGCTTGGTGACGCCGTGCAGGGTCAGTTCGCCGTCAACCGAGACCGGCTTGTCGCCGTCGAATTTCACCGATGTGCCTTTGTAGGTCACCTCAGGGTATTTCTTGACGTCGAATATGTCAGGGCTGGATGCATGTTCGTTCATCTTTGCCTGGCCGAAATCGATGGAACTTGCATCGATGCGGATATCGATGGAGCCGGTCTTGGCGGCACGGTCCAGCGTCACGCTGCCGCTGGTCTTTTCGAATTTACCGCGCCAGAAGGAAATTCCCATATGGTCAGCGGTGAAGCTCGGATAGGTATGGTTAGGGTCGATGGTGTAAGTATCGACCGTTGCGAATGCACTGGCTGCGCTGGCCGCCAGCAGAGCGGCGATGATGAGTTTCAGTTTCATTGTTGATTGTCCTTTTGTTTTGAAGAGAAAAAATACCGAGTTAGTTCGCTACGAGGTGAAACTTGATGACGATTTCGTCTGCCACCATGCTGGTGTCTTTCCACTCGCCTTCACCGATGTTATAGGTGAGGCGCTTGATCGGCAGGTTGCCGTCGAAGACTTGCGCGCCGCCTTCTTTCTTGACGCTCAGGGGGAAGCTGACGTCGGTGGTCTTGCCCTTGATGGTCAGCTTGCCGGCGACGTCGTACTTGCTGCCGGCAGGCGCGCCGGCGCTGGCCTTGATCGAGCTGGCGACAAAGCTGGCCTTGGCGAATTGCGCGGCGTTGAACCATTCTTTCTTCAGCACTTCCTTATTGTATTCAGGATCGCCCAGGTCGAAGCTCGGGATCGAGATGTCGACGCTGGCTTTGGCAGCTGCGGGCTGGGCGCTGTCGAAATCGATCTGCGCCGTGAATTGCTTGAACTTGGCTTCCACCGGCACGTTCATTTGCTTGAACACGATGGTGACATTGCTCTTGGCCAGGTCCGGTTTCAGGGGAGCGGCGACGGCCGGCCAGCTGGCGCCGATGGCGAGCAGGCCGATAGCGGTGGTGTGTAACAGGAAACGGGTCATGGAATATTCCTTGTGATGGAGAGGGATGTTCAGGGCAGCATGCGTTTCAGCACGCCGTCGCGATCGATGAAATGGTGCTTGAGCGCCGCCAGCACATGCAGCGAGACGGCGCCCAGCATGATCATGTTGAGTGTGTAGTGGAGCAGCTTCAGGATCGGTTTCAGGTCCGGATTCGGCGCTATCAGCACCGGCATCGGGAACAAGCCGAGATAAGTCACCGGCACGCCGGCCGCCAGGCTGTAGAAATAACCCGAGATCGGCACCGCAAAGATCAGCACATACAAAAGGATGTGCAGGCCGTGCGCGGCGCGCTGCTGCCATGGCTGCATGCTGTCCGGATAAGGCGGCGCGCCTTGCGTTTTACGCCACAACAGGCGTATGCATGCCAGGCCCAGCACGGTGACGCCCAGCCACTTGTGCCAGGAAAAATATTTCAGTTTGGTGGGGGTCAGGCCGGGGATGTCGACCATGGTCAGGCCGAGGGCAAAGGTGGCGACGATCAGGATGGCGACCAGCCAGTGCAGCACAATGGCGGGGGTTGTGTAGCGTTGCATAAATATTGGTCGTGAATAAATTGATCAGAAGTCCGGAGACGCTACAGTACCGTGATATTTCACATGACTGCCGCCTGCCCGGCTGAGACTCGTAAAGCTGCAATGAGTTTCACTCGCGCGATGACATTCTGCTAATTTATCAATCGATTCGCTATAGTATCGGAAATTCTTGAATGCCGTTGCCGCAGGCCCGTGCACGGCCATGCTTATTGGCCCGCCGGGCCGTTCGCCTATCTGCGGCGGTAGATGCTTTCCTTGGATGGCGGGCCGTTGATGTCGTCCTGCGGTGCATAAAGTGAAATGGCGATCTTGCCGGCTTCCAGCGCCGGAGAAAGCTGCAGCCGGTCGACCCGCACGCCGGAGATCACGCATTGGCTATCCGGGGCGACCCGCAGCCGAACCCGCGCATTGCTGCTGTCCAGTATCGACAGCCTGGCGCGGTTGCAGTTGATGGCGTCGACCGCGCTGGCGTAGATCGCCACCGGATCGCCCTGGTTGATCTCGGCGTAGGGCGAAGGCGTGGCGCTGGTCGGCAGCCATGCCCCGAGCGCCCATGACGGAATCGCCAGCGGAGGCGGTGGCGGCGGCAGGGATGGCAGAGGCGACGGTGGCGGCGGTACGGCATCTGCCGCAGGCGTCATCGCCAGATCCGGCGGCACGCCCGGCGCCAGACCAGGTTCCTGTGCCGCGGGCATCGGCATCGGCGCGGCTTCCGCGGGCGATTCCGCAGGAGACTCCGAGACCGATGGCGGTGTTACCTGCTGGGCCTGGACCACATATGGCGCGGCGGCAAGCAGCGGTGCATGCGTGTCGGCCGGTGCGGGCGCCGCCAGCGCCGCTGGTTCCGCCGGCGCTCCTTGAGGGTTTACCGCGGCGCTCGCGCCGAGCAAAGACGGCAGCAGTTCCATGACGGCCTGTTTCGGCATGGCGATCCGCAGCTGGGGCGTATCGACTACGCTTTGCACGTGCGATGTGCTCACCGCCCTGCCATCAATGACTACGGTCAGGTCCTGTTCCAGCGCCGCGCCGCTGGCCGCCGCCATGCGCTGCTGGGCATCCTGGCTCAGCGTGATTTCGAGGGCGACCGAATCCGGATTGGCGTTATAGGTATCCTTGATGGTCAGGCTGATTTCGGTGAAATCGCGCTGAGAGGAAAAGGCGATCTCTGCTGCGTGCGCCGCTGTAGCCGTGGCGATCGCCAGTGCAGCGCATAGCGGGGCCGCCAATGTTTTCCAGCATGCTGGCATGGTTATTCTCCGGGTAGGGTTTCGATGATTGGGTTTGCGGCCTGCTGGCCCGCCAGCGCCAGGTGCACGGCTTCCGCTACGCTCAGCGCGCTCAGTGATTCCAGCGGAAAGCCGGGGGCGACGGCGTTTTTCATGCAGTCATACGCAGGATCCTTGAGCCGCGCCAGCAATAAACGCAAGCCGCGGCTGTCGATAAAATTGAAAAAATCATGCAGGCCTTCCAGGCTGGAGCTGTCCAGGTCCGGAGACTCTTCCAGGCTGAGGACGACCGTGTGCAGCGATGCCGGGGCGGCCAGGATATTCTGCCGCGCCTGGCCCAGGATGCGTTCGGCATTGGCGAAAAACAACGGCTCGTTAGGACGCAGGATCAAGATGCCAGACACCGGACGGGCTTCCGGATGGGTACGGATATTGACGAAATCATGGCCTTGTCCGAGCTGGCCCAGCACCGAGATGGTCGATTGTGAAAATTGCCGCAGCATCATCAGCAGGCTGATCGCAATCGAGGCCAGCAATCCATCCAGCACGCCCAGCAGCAGCACGGCGATCACGGAAGCGATCACCACCAGGCGATCGCGGCGCCACTGGAAATAAGGGTGGAAGATGGCGGGATTCAGGGTGTGGCCGACGGCGTGGATCACGATCGCCGCCAGCACCGGTTCCGGCGTCAGGGCGATGGCGGGCAGCAAGGTCAGGACGATCGCCAGCATCACCAGCGCCGCCACCCAGCCCGACAGGCGCGAGGTGGCGCCGGCAGCTTCATTGGCGGAGGTGGCGGAATAACCCGCGCCGACCGGCATGCCGTGGAACAGGCCGGACAGCAGGTTGGAGGCGCCCAGCGCCAGCAGGTCGCGGTTGGGCGCCACCGTATCGCCATGCTTGATGGCGAAGCTGCGGATGGCGCCATACGATTCGGCGTACAGGATCATGCCCATGGCAAAGCCCAGTTCGCCCAGGCGCAGCCAGTCGGCGCGCGACAGCATGGGCAGTGTCGGCGTCGCCAGCTGCAGGTGGATGCTGCCGACCAGGCCGACGCCATACCGGGTCAAATCCAGCCACTGGCCGGCGGCGACGCCGATGACGATCACCAGCAGCGCGCCCGGCAGCCGGCGCAGGCGCGCAAACAGATACAGCAAGGCCAGCGCGGCCGCCATCACGGCGACGCTGATCCAGTTCCAGCGGCCGACCTGCATCGCCATTTCAGGGATGAAGCGCGTCATGTCGCTATGCTCGGGATGCACGCCGACGACGCCGGCAAACTGCTTGAAAATGATGACCAGCGCCAGGCCGAAGGCAAACCCGCGCAATACCGGCTTGGCGATGAAATCGGTGACGCCGCCCATGCGCGCCAGGCCGGCCAGCAGGAAAAACAGTCCGGTAATCATCACCAGTCCGATCGCCAGCGTCATGCGCAAGCCGGTGTCGCCGTTTGCCATGGATGCCGTGGCTGCCGCCAGCACTGCTGCGGAGGAGGAGGTGGCGGAGACGATGGCAAAGCGGCTGCTGCCGAACAGGCCGTAGCAGAGCAGGCCGGCAAACAGCGCGATCACCCCGGTTTGCGGCGGCAGGTTGGCGATGCTGGAATAGGCGACCGCCTCGGGCAGCAGCAGGCCGGCGATCGACAGCCCGGCTATCAGGTCCGCCAGGTAGGCGCGTTTGGCGGCGGGCGGCGGGTTCAGGTCGGCATGTTGGGATGGTGCAGCGCTCATGCGCCTCCTGAAGATGAGTTTGGGGATCCTGGTTTTATGCTGTTTCGGCGGTCCGGCAATCCGGCAAGACAGCGGAAAAGCAGCTTCGGACCGGACCGCCGCGGCAGTTTACGCGATAACGGATTGCCGTTGATTTTAAGTCAAATCTCCTCTGTTGTTGCACGCATTTTTTGCGGCAGGCAAAGCTCGCGCGGTGTCGTTTTTGATGGCAGATTATTTCCATCCGCCGGACAAGGATTGAAGAAGCCGGTATCGGCTGCGGGTGCGGGCGATTCCTTGCGCTGCCTGCTTCGCATCATTTTTACGGTTTTGCCGCCGGCCGCTCCCCGGGTTTGACAATCACGGTGCAAGTCATGCCTGCCGCCAGCGTGACGCCGTCCGGCACCTTGTCGATATGGATGCGCACCGGCACGCGCTGCGCCAGCCGGACCCAGTTGAAGCTCGGATTCACGTTGGCCAGGCCGTAGCTGCCCAGCGCATTGTCGCGATCGGTGATGCCGCGCGAGATGCTGTCGATATGGCCGCTGATCAGCTGTTCGCTGCCGAGCAGGCGCATGTCGACGGCGTCGCCGACTTTCATCAAGGGCAGTTTGTTCTCTTCGAAATAACCGTACACCCAGAACGAATTGGCGTCGATCACCGCCAGCTTGGGCGTGCCGGCCTGGGCGAAATCGCCGGCATGCACGTTGAGGTTGGTGATCCAGCCGTCCACCGTGGCCCGGATTTCGGTGCGGTCCAGGTTCAGCCTGGCGCTGTCGCGCGCCGCCAGGGCAGCCTGGTACTGGGCCTGGGCGGCGGAAGCATCGGCACTCGAATTTTCACGGTTTTCATTGGAAATCACGTCGCCATCCAGTTTGGCGCGGCGCGCCGCATCGCGCTGTTTGGTGCTCAGCCCGATGCGCCGTTCAGCCACCGTCGCTTCGGCTTGCGCCAGCGCCAGCGCGTAGCGCGCCGGATCGATCTTCATCAGCAGGTCGCCCTTGTGCACATAGCTGTTGTCGGCCACCGGCACCGCCACCACGATCCCGGACACATCGGCGGCGACGCTGATGACGTCGGCGCGCACCCGGCCGTCGCGGGTCCAGGGCGTATTCATGTAGCGGTCCCACAGCGCGCGCACCAGCAGGAAGGCAATCAGGACCACAATCAGCGTAATCGCCACTTGCAGCAGGGTTTTTATAATGCTTGAGGATTTCATGTCGGCCTAAAGGTAAATTTTTACGGCGAATTTTTATGGCAAATCAGGTAGCGTGCAGCAGCAGTCCGGCGCCGCCGAAAATACAAAAGAACAGGGCGATCCGGAACAGGCTGGGATGCCAGACGTAACGGAACAGGCCCAGGCGGGTGAAGATCCAGTCGATCGCCATCTGCAGGAACAGGCAGCCGATGAACACCAGCAGCAAGGTCGGGATGAGCGCATCGAGGAGTGCGATTTCGCGCGGCATGGTCAAGTCTCCGAAGTGATGGTTGAGGTTTCGGCCGGCGTCAGCACGGTGACGCGTTCCAGCATGGCGCCGCGCATCAGGTGCAGGTTGGCCAGCACCGCGGGCAATGCGCCGCACACGGCGATCGCCGCCAGCACCGCATCGAGTGCGGCGCGCAAGCGTGCCTGGCTGGGGCGGGCAAACAGATAGGCGATGCCGCGTATGGATTGCTCGATCCGGTCGTGCGCTTGCCGGTCCGTGACGGCCAGCATTTCCTGGCGCAGCTGGATCACGGCGCGCCCGGTTTCCAGCACTGACAGCAGCCAGGTCATGATGTCGCGGTCGTCCGGGTTATCCAGCGAATGGGTAATCGCAAAACGCGACAGCAGGTCGCGGGTGCCGCTTTCAAAGCGGCCCAGCAAGCCCGGCAGAGGCCGGTTGCAGGCTTCCTCCACCTGGCGCCGCAGGGCGCGCGCCAGGCGGCGCTTGATCCAGCGGCTGTCGGACGGATCGATGACCTGGTACAGGACCGAGGCGACGGCGACCCCGATCAGGCCGCCGGCCATGCCGTTGAGCAGCGCCGGCATGTCGAACTGGTAGTTGCTGCCGATGCTGGCGTAGGAAAAGAAAAACAGCAGTATGCCGGTGCCGATGCCAGAGTATTTTTTTGTGGTAGTGAGCCAGGCGCCAATCAGGATGAACGGCGCCAGCGCGATGCACAGCATGGCGAAATTTTCGGCTTGCGATTGCAGGTAGTAGGCCGACAGGAAACCGAAAAAACCGCCTAGCGCGCCGCCGATCATGAATTGCCGCACGATCTTGATGGACGATGGTGCGGCGGCAAACAGGGCGCTGACAACCGTCGCCATGACTACCGCATCGGTGCCGGACACCCAGCCCGATTCGATCCAGAACAGCGACGATATGCCGAAACCGATCGCGGCTCGCAGCGCCGAGGTCAGCACCAGCGTCGGGTCGGTGCGCGCGACGTAGTGCGCGGGCAGCTGGACGTCGTCGGGCATGTGCATTTCAGTCTGAATTACGACGGCATGGATCCTTGCATAGACCTGCAGCTCATCGGCGAACCTTGCCAGCAGCTCGGCGGCGGAGTCGAAATCGAGCACGTGGCTGCTGTCGCTGTAGTTGCCACTACTGCTGCCGTTGGCCGTCGCCAGGCCCCGGCGCAAGGCGGCCAGGCGCTGCGGCAGCGCGAGGCGCACTTGCGCCAGCTGCGTCCGGTCCTGGCTGGAGAGGGCGCGCACGATGGCTTTATATTCCATCAGCAAGGCGTTCAGCGTGCTCAGTTTGCCGCCGGCTTGCAGGCGGCCGAACAGCTGGTCGAGCGAGTGGAAGGTGGTGGAAGCGGTCATGAACGCGTTGTTCAGCTGCCTTAGCTGCAGGCTTTGCAGATGCCCGGTCGCGCTTTCAAATACCGACGAGGTGCGCAGCGCTTCCAGGGAAATCACTTCACCGATAAAACGCAGCACCATGCGTTCGCGCGCCGGCCGGGAACTGGGAGCTACGTCATCCAGCGCGATGAAGGTCTTGAAATCGGCGAAACGCTTGCGCACCGTCAGCAGCAGGACATCGGACAGGCGCTTGGGAAACAGCACGTCGCTGACCACCCCGGCGCAGAGCAGGCCCAGCATCACTTCGCTCAGGCGCGTCATGGCGATGTCGAAAGCCTGGTCCGGCTGCAGCGCCGCCGGCAGGCCGACGATGACCAGCGTGTAGCCGGCCAGCACGAAGGCATACGACTGGAAATTACGGAAGACGGTCGAGCCGGCGGTGCAGAAAGCCAGCCAGCAGGCGCCTGCCGCCAGGAACAGGACCGGCTGTTGCGAAAACGAAGCGGCCAGGACGATCGACATGATGACGCCGACCGAGGTGCCGATGAAACGATAAAAACCCTTGGCCAGCACCAGGCCGCTGCGCGGCTGCAGTACGATGACCACGGTAATCATTGCGGTGCCCGGCTTGGACAGGTCGAACAGCAGCGACAGGCCCAGCGCCAGCAGGGTCGCCAGCAGGATCTTGCTGACATACAGCAGGTCCTGGCCATGGCCCTCCAGCCAGCTGACGGCGGCATGCTTCAGGTGGTCCAGCCAGCTTTCGCGGTTGCTTGCAATCTCGCTCATGGTCGGCGCTGCTTATTTTCCTGCCGCCACGGCATCGGCCGGCTGCGGCAAATCGTCGCCCAGGCCGCCGCCCAGCGCCTGCATCAGCTGCGCCCAGTTATCCAGGTAGCTGGCGCGGATCTGCGCTACGCGTATCTGCTGCTGCAGCAGGACCAGCTGGGTCTGGATCACGTTGATATTGGCGGTCAACCCGGCCTGGTAGCCGCGCATGGCGAGGTCGTAGGATTGCTTCGACAGCGCCAGCGCCTGTTCCGACTGCGCGCGCTGCTGTTGCTGCGATTTCAGCTTGACGATCTGGTCGGCCACGCTTTGCAGCGCTTGCACCAGCGTATTGTTGTAGCTTTCAATGGCGGCGTCGAAAGCGGCGGTCTGGGCGCCGAGGTTGGCGCGCAGGCGGCCGCCTTCAAAGATCGGCAGCGAAATCGCCGGTCCGGCGCCGCGCACCGCGGAGGCGGCGCTGAGGAAGTTGGTGAAACCGAGCGCTTGCAAGCCGGCGAAGGCTGAAATGTTGATGTCCGGGTAGAACGCTGCCTTGGCGGCATCGATATTCTTGTCCATGGCTTCCACCCGCCAGCGCTGCGCGATCACATCAGGGCGGCGGCCGACCAGGTGCGCCGGCACGTTGTCTGGCAAGCCTATGGCGAGCGGCGTGCTGTTGTCGGCGCCGACCAGGCGCGCCGCCAGCTGCGGCCGCTGGATCGATTCGCCGCTGCCGGGGCCTTTGCCGCTCAAGGCCGCAATCTGGTTGCGCAGCAGGGCGATGTTTTCATCGATTTTCTCGATATTGGCGCGGGCGTCCGGCAAGGCGGTTTCGGCCTGGCTGACTTCCAGCCGGGTGCCCAGGCCTGCCGCCAGCCTGCGCTGGGCGAAGCTGGCGATCAAGGTTTGCTGCGCCAGCGTGGTGACGGCGATATCGCGCAGGGCGTATTGCGTCGCCAGCTGCAGGTAGCCGCGCACTACCGCCACTTCCAGGTTCAGCTGCGCGCTGCGGGCTTCGGCGGCGCTGACGTGGACGTTGTCGAGCGCCGATTCCAGCGCGCTGCGGTCCTTGTCCCACAGGTCGAGGTCGTAACTGGCCTTGACGGTGATTTCATTGTCCCAGTTCCAGCTGCCGCCCAGCGGCGGTGGGAAGATGTATTCGGAGGAGTACAAGCCGCGCGTGCTGGTCGCTTCGGCGCCGACCTTGGGCAGGGTGGCGGCGCGAGCTACGCCGGCCAGCGACGAAGCCTGGCGGATGCGCGCCTGGGCGATCTTCAGGCTGGGGTTGCCGGCGACTGCCTGCTGCACCAGGGCGTCCAGTTGCGGATCGCGATAGCTTTGCCACCAGGCGCTGGTCGGCCATGCGGTCTTGCTCAGGTTGGCCAGTGCGGCGCCGCCGGAAAGCGCGTTGCCGTCGGTTAACCTGGATTGCTTGTCGATGCCTGAAAAGTCGGCGCAGGCGCTTAGCAAGAGCGCCAAGGAAGCGGCAAGCAGCAGCTTGGCCGAGGAAGGACGCTGGAAGATGGAATATAACCGCATGGGAACCCAAATTGTAATGATTAGAGAGGTCTGAACGCTTATTTGCCGACAGCGCTTGCACTACACTAAAACCCCGGGTTACGCGGTGAACGAGGATATGGCTGAATAATAGCAAAACGCCAGCTAGGCTGGCGTTTTGTGTAATTCTGAAACTCGCTGGATCAGTGTTGCATCAGATGCTTTTACAGCTTAGTTGCCGCTATAAACCGATGGCTCTGCCTTGTCGAGCTGGCTGACTACGTCAGCGCGGGTTTCCGGCTGGCCTACGGCTGCAACCACAGGGTACTGGTTGCGGGCCACGGTCAGCGAACCGTCTTTCTGGGCTTGCACCAGTTCGGCCTGGACATCGGCGCGCGATTTGGCCGAAACAAACGGCGTTTCAGGTGGATATGGAGCGTCGGCCAAGGCGCTGCCAGCGGCAGCCAAAATTGCGAGGCCTGCAATAATTTGTTTCGTGTTCATGTTTTTCTCCGATAAGTGGTTGATGGCACCGGGCTCGGCGGAACAGGCGTTGTGCAGCCCGTCGGGTCCTGCCTCGGTGAGCGGCGCACTTGCATTGGTTGATATTGCTTGTGTGTTGCGCCCATCGATGAAGCAAGTGTAGAGGCATCACGATCAACAATAAATGGTCATATTGGAAATTGACTATTCCTGATATGGCAATAATAAAAAGGAACTTTTTGGTGCGGTGCGCAACCAAACCACGTTAAGCAGAAGCGGGAATCGATGCAGGCCGGGACAGCCGGCTGTAGAGGAACGCTGGTTTTGCACCAGGAAGATGCAAAACCAGGAAAAAACCAGGAAAAAACCAGGAAAAAACCAGGAAAAAACCAGGAAAAAACCAGGAATCAGGCGATGTTGCCGGACGATTCGATGATGCCGCCGCCGAGACAGACATCGCCGTCGTACAGCACCGCGGATTGCCCCGGGGTGACAGCCCATTGCGGATCACTGAACCTGAGCGCGAAATTTTCCGTTCCAGGCAGCAGCAGGCTGTCAAACGCGCAGGCCATGTCGGCTTGCCGGTAGCGTGTCTTGGCCGACAGCTGGCCGCTGCCCGGCGCTTCTCCTGCCACCCAGCTGAGCTGGCCAGCCTGCAGCGTCGACGACAACAGCCACGGGTGATCATGCCCCTGGACGATGTACAAGGTGTTGTTTTCCACATCTTTCCTGGCGACATACCAGGGATCGCTATCGCCGCCGGCATTCTTGTGCGTCTTCATGCCCCCCAGGCCAATGCCCTTGCGCTGGCCCAGCGTGTAAAAACTCAAGCCGACATGTTCGCCCACCACGTCGCCGTCGGGGGTCTTCATCGGTCCCGGCTTATAAGACAGGTAGCGGTTCAGGAATTCGCGGAACGGCCGTTCGCCGATAAAGCAGATGCCGGTCGAGTCCTTCTTCTTGGCATTCGGCAACTGGATCTGCTCGGCGATCTTGCGCACCTCGGTTTTCTGGATTTCCCCCAGCGGGAACAGGGTCCGCGACAGTTGCGACTGGTTCAGCCGGTGCAGGAAATAACTTTGATCCTTGCTGGCGTCGACCGCTTTCAACAGTTCGAAGCGGCCGGAATCGGCCTGCCGCACGCGCGCGTAATGGCCGGTGGCGATCAGGTCGGCGCCTAGCTTCATGGCGTGGTCGAGGAATGCCTTGAACTTGATTTCGGCGTTGCACAGCACGTCCGGATTCGGCGTGCGCCCAGCCTGGTACTCGCGCAGGAATTCGGCGAATACCCGGTCCTTGTACTCGGCGGCAAAATTGACCGCTTCGATATCGACCCCGATCACGTCGGCCACGCTGACCGCATCGATCCAGTCCTGCCGCGTCGAACAGTATTCGGAATCGTCGTCGTCTTCCCAGTTCTTCATGAACAGGCCGATCACTTCGTAACCCTGCTGTTTCAGCATCCAGGCCGACACCGAGGAGTCGACACCGCCCGACATGCCGATCACTACACGTTTTTTATTAGACATGGGCCGCTCCGCAAGCGCTGGGATGGGTGTTGAGCATGGTCAGCGGCGCGCGCTGGCCGCGCAGGTAATCGTCGATGCACAGCAGCACTTGCGGGCTGCGGTGGCGTTCCGTGCACGCCGCCAGTTCGTCGCGCGACATCCACAAGGTGCGCAAGATGCCATGGTCGAGCGCCTGCTCATGCCGTGCGCCGAGATCGCCGCAGAAGGCGAAACGCAAATAAGTGACCGCTTTGCCGGTGCGCGCCGATACATAACGCGCCATATACATGCCAACCAGCGCGGTAGGGGTGAAGTCGTGCGCGGTTTCTTCCAGCGTTTCGCGCACGACCGCCTGCACCAGCGACTCGTTGGGATCGAGATGGCCGGCTGGCTGGTTGATGCGGATGCCGTCACTGGTCGCTTCTTCAATCAGCAAGAAGCGGCCGTCGCGCTCTATGATCGCGGCAACTGTGACGGAGGGTTTCCAAACGTCAGTCATAAATTCCTCGGTTAATCCGATATTTTAACTTGCCTGCCGGTTTTCGATGGGAAGCGGCTCAAGGCGGCGCAGCGTCTTAGCACAGAAAGCGGGTGTGATTGTAGCCATATTCACAACGGGGGATTAATTTTAGGATAAATAACCTACATCAAGACCTCTGGTTGTTGAGCCGCAATTTTTCCGTGTAAGATTCCATACAGCTAATTTGCAGGGCAGGGTTGAAGAGCCGCCTGGCCTGGGGGCGTGGTGCGTTATCCCGCCCTCGGCAAATCCAAGAATTCTTAACATAGTGGGAGAAGTACATGAAAATCGGCATTCCCGCCGAGACGCGGCCCGGCGAAACCCGGGTTGCTGCGACTCCGGAGACGGTAAAGAAGCTGGTGGCAGCCAAGCACCAGGTGCTGGTGCAGTCCGGCGCAGGCATTTCATCCAGCATTACCGATGAAGCCTACGCCGCCGCAGGCGCCGAGATAGTCACTGCCGCCGCGGCGTTCGGCGTTGAAACCGTGCTCAAGGTGCGCGCTCCCGGCGCCGATGAACTGGCCTTGCTGAAAAGCGGCACGGTCGTGGTCGGCATGTTGAATCCTTTTGATGCCGACAATATTGCTGTTATGGCAAGCTACGGCCTGACCGCGTTTGCACTGGAAGCGGCGCCGCGCACTTCGCGCGCGCAATCGATGGATGTGCTGTCGTCGCAAGCCAATATCGCCGGCTACAAGGCAGTGCTGATGGCGGCCAATACCTACCAGCGCTTCATGCCGATGCTGATGACCGCCGCCGGTACGGTCAAGGCGGCGCGCATGCTGATCATGGGCGCCGGGGTTGCCGGTTTGCAGGCGATCGCCACCGCCAAGCGCCTGGGCGCGGTGATCGAGGCTTCCGACGTGCGGCCCGCGGTCAAGGAGCAGATCGAGTCGCTCGGCGCAAAATTCCTGGACGTGCCTTTCGTTACCGACGAAGAAAAGGAAATCGCCCAGGGCGTGGGCGGGTATGCGCGGCCGATGCCGGCTGACTGGATGCGGCGCCAGGCTGAACTGGTGCATGAGCGCGCCAAGCAGGCTGACATCATCATCACCACCGCCCTGATCCCCGGCCGCAAAGCGCCGGTGCTGATCAGCGAAGACACCGTCAAGGCGATGAAGCCGGGTTCGGTGATCCTCGACATGGCGGTCGACCAGGGCGGCAACTGCCCCTTGTCGGAAAGCGGCAAGACCGTCGTCAAGCATGGCGTCCATATCATCGGCGAAGGTAACCTGGCGGCGCTGGTGGCGGCCGATGCTTCGGCGCTGTATGCGCGCAACCTGCTCGATTTCCTCAAGCTGATCATCAACGCCGAAGGCGGCCTGGTGATCAACCGCGAGGACGATATCGTGGCCGCCACCTTGCTGTGCAGCGGCGGCGAAGTGCTGCGCAAATAAGCGACACAAATAAGCTGCGCAAGACAAGTACCGATTTAATCAATGGCTGTAAAGGGGCAGCCGGCCTTGGCCGGCGGCTTCGTAAAACTGGAGAAACAAGATATGCAACGCATCATGCTGCGCGCCAAGATCCATCGCGCAACCGTTACCCAAGCTGACCTGCACTACGAGGGCTCTTGCGGGATAGATGAAGACCTGCTGGAAGCGGCAGACATCCGCGAGTTTGAAAAAATCGAGCTGTACAACGTCAACAACGGCCAGCGTTTCTCGACCTATGCGATCCGCGGCAAGCGCGGCAGCGGCGAGATTTCGCTGAACGGCGCCGCTGCGCGCTGCGCCCACCTGGGCGACCTGCTGATCATCTGTACCTATGCCCCGCTTTCGAATGAAGAGGCCAGCAGCCATGTGCCGAAAGTGGTGTTTGTCGACGACAACAACCGGATCACCGGCCTCAAGAAAATCTAAGGCGAATGCTGAAAGGCAACTGGGCAAATCGGCAACGCTGTCCTTCTATCAAGGGGAAACCATGGAAGTCACGCACACCATCACCAACCTGATCATTTTCGTACTGGCGATCTACGTCGGCTACCACGTGGTCTGGACCGTCACACCGGCATTGCATACGCCGTTGATGGCGGTCACCAACGCCATTTCGGCCATCATCATCATCGGCGCCATGCTGGCGGCCGGCCTGACCGAAGGCATCGTCGGCCAGGTCGCCGGCACGCTGGCGGTGGCGCTGGCAGCCGTCAATGTATTCGGCGGCTTCCTGGTGACCCAGCGCATGCTGGAAATGTTCAAGAAAAAAGAGCCTAAGGCAAAACCTGCCGCAAAAGAGGGAGCGCAGCAATGAGCATGAACCTGGTGACCTTGTTGTACCTGATCGCCTCGGTCTGCTTCATCCAGGCGCTCAAGGGTTTGTCGCATCCGTCTTCGGCGCGGCGCGGTAATGTCTTCGGCATGAGCGGCATGGCGATTGCGGTCGTCACCACGATCGCCCTGATCGTCAAGCTGAAGGCCGAATCGCAGGGCGCCGGCCTCGGCTTCTGGCTGGTGGCCGGCGGCGTGGTGGTGGGCGGCGGCATCGGCGCCATGCTGGCCAAGCGGGTAGAGATGACCAAGATGCCGGAACTGGTGGCGGCGATGCACTCGCTGATCGGCCTGGCAGCGGTGTGTATCGCGGTTGCAGCAGTGTCGGAGCCATGGGCTTTCGGTATCGCCGCACATGGCGAGTTGCTGCCGACCGGTAACCGCATCGAACTGTTCATCGGCACCTTCGTCGGCGCGATTACCTTCTCCGGTTCGGTGATCGCCTTCGGCAAGTTGTCGGGCAAGTATAAATTCCGCCTGTTCCAGGGCGCGCCGGTGAGTTTCCGCGGCCAGCATTTCATCAACCTGTTGCTGGCTGTGGCGATGCTGGGACTGGGGTTGATCTTTGTGCTGACGCAGTCCTGGCTGCCCTTCATCCTGATGACCATCATCGCGTTTGCGCTGGGCGTGTTGATCATTATCCCGATCGGCGGCGCCGACATGCCGGTGGTGGTGTCGATGCTCAACAGCTATTCAGGCTGGGCCGCTGCCGGCATCGGTTTTTCGCTGAACAACTCGATGCTGATCATCGCCGGTTCGCTGGTCGGCTCAAGTGGTGCGATCCTGTCTTACATCATGTGCAAGGCGATGAACCGTTCGTTCTTCAATGTGATCCTGGGCGGCTTCGGCGGCGATGCTGCTGCTGCGACATCGGCTGGCGCACAGGCCCAGCGCCCGGTGAAATCCGGCTCAGCTGACGATGCTTCGTTCCTGCTGGGGAATGCTGAAACCGTCATCATCGTTCCCGGCTACGGCCTGGCGGTGGCGCGTGCCCAGCATGCATTGATGGAGCTGGCTGAAAAACTGTCGCACAAGGGTGTCATCGTCAAGTTCGCGATTCACCCGGTGGCGGGGCGCATGCCAGGCCACATGAACGTGCTGCTGGCGGAGGCCGAAGTGCCGTACGACCAGGTGTTCGAGATGGAAGACATCAACAGCGAATTCGCCCAGGCCGATGTGGTGCTGGTGCTGGGCGCCAACGACGTCGTCAATCCGGCTGCCAAGGATCCGAAGTCATCGATTGCCGGCATGCCTATCCTGGAAGCCTACAAAGCCAAGACCGTGATCGTCAACAAGCGTTCGATGGCCTCGGGCTATGCCGGGCTGGACAACGAACTATTCTATATGGACAAGACCATGATGGTGTTCGGCGACGCCAAGAAGGTGATTGAAGATATGGCTAAGGCGATCGAGTAAGCGTCGGCTGTCCTTGTAAAAAAGCCGCGGCAGGTAAAACTGCCGCGGCTTTTTTTATCGTGCGGCAGGCGCGGATTCAGCGCCTTCCGAACATCATTTGCTGCGCCAGCAAGCGCCTGGCCGGTTTCACCACATCGACCAGCCCGAGCGACAGGCCGAGCAGGGTCTGCGACAGCGCGCCGTCGGGGGCGCTGGCGAAGATCCGCGCCATGACGTCGGTGAGATGTATCGTCAGGCTCCGGTCTGCCTGCCTGGCGGCGGTAAACCGCAGCAGCGTATCGGGCTCCGTGCCGCCGGCCAGCAGGCGCGCCAGGACCGCGGCATCGCGCAGGCCCAGGTTCAATCCCTGGCCGGCAACCGGATGCAGGGTTTGCGCGGCGTTGCCGATGGCGACGGTCCTGGCGGACGCTGCCGGGCATGCATTCAAGCCCAATGGAAAACTGTTGCGCGCCGAGGTTTTGGTAAAGCGCCCGAGCCGGCCGCCGAAAGCTTCCGCCAGCGCCGCCAGGAACGCCGCATCGTCCAGCGCCAGCAGCTGGCTGGCGGTAGCGGGGCGCACGCACCATACCAAGGCGTAGTTGTTGCCCTGGCCGTCGTCTTGCGGCAGCAGCGCCAGCGGCCCTTGGTCGGTAAACCGCTCAAACGCGCGGTGCGCAACCGGCGCGCTGCTCTGGACATGGGCGACGATGCCGATCTGCTCGTAATCGCGCTGCAGCGACTTGTCGTCCTGGGCGCCGAACAGGCCGCCCTCGGCTTGCACCAGCAATTTACTGCGCAACGCACGGCCGTCCGACAATTGCAGCTCTACGCAGTCTTCCTGCTCGGTGCTGGCGCTGACCTGCGCCGGCCTCAGCAACTGCACGCCCGCCAACGCCGGCAGTGCCGCCAACGCGGTCACCAGGGTTCCGTAACGCGTGACATAACCAAGCGCCGGCAGCTGGAATTCTTCACGCTGGATCAGCGTGCGGCCGAAATGCGCGCGGCGCGACACATGGATCTGGTGGATGGCGGTGGCGGCAACCGGCCAGGCGCCGATCTCTTGCAGTATCTGGCGGCTGCCGTAGGACAGCGCCAGGGAGCGCGGATCCTGGCGCGCCTGCTCGACTGTCTTGGCGTCGATGAGGGCAATGCGGTCGGCTGCCACGCCGCGTTTCACCAGCAAGGCCGCCATGCTCAAGCCGACCGGGCCGGCGCCGCAGATGGCGATGTCGGCGTCGGTCCGAGGCTGGTCGATATGCTGGTTCATGCCGGCAAACCCCACGCACGCAATTGCGCTGCGGTCGATTCGGGAGATGTGTGGTGGATGGCGCGCCAGCCGAGCGCGCGCGCAGCCTCGGCGTTGCGCTGGACGTCGTCGATGAACACCAGGTGTTCCGCTTGTGCGCCTGGATAGTGCTTGCGGATGCGCTCCAGCATGCGTTGATAAATGCGCGCATCCGGTTTGATCAGTTTTTCCTCGCCGGACACCAGTACATCCTTGAAGCGCTGGAGGACGGACTGGAACGGATGGGTCTTGCGGGCATAGGGAAAAGTTTCGGCCGACCAGTTGGTCAGGGCGTACAGCGGCACGCCGGCTGTTTCCAGCGCCTCGAAAATCGCCATGCCTTCTGCCAGCGTACCGTTCAGCATTTCGGTCCAGCGCGCGTAAAAGGCATGGATCAATTGCGCATGGCCAGGATGGTGCTCGCTGAGCGTTGCAGTCGCTTCGCTCAACGGGCGGCCGCCATCTTGCTGGAGATTCCATTCGCCGTTGCAGATATTGGCGAGGAACCATTTGCGTTCGGCCTCATCGGCGATCAGCTTGCGGTAAAGGTAATCCGGGTTCCAGTCGAAGAGGACACCACCGAGGTCGAACACGACGATGGTGGGCGTTGCCGCTGTATTTGCCGTTGCCATGGACGTCACTTGCGCATCAACGCTTCGATCTCGGCCACCGATGTCGGCACGCCGCTGGTCAGGTTCAGGTTGCCGTCGGCGGTGACCAGGATATCGTCTTCGATGCGGATGCCGATGTTCCAGTATTGCTCCGGCACGCCCTCGGCCGGACGCACGTAGATGCCTGGCTCGACCGTGGTGACCATGCCGGGCTGCAGCTTGCGCCACGGTTTTTGCTGGCCCTCGGGAGCCGCTTCGCCGGGTTCACGGTAGGCGCCGACGTCATGCACGTCAAGGCCGATCCAGTGGCCGGTGCTGTGCATGTAGAACTGGCGGTAATCGCCTTTTGCAATCACGTCGTCGAGCGTGCCGCTCTTGTTCTTGTCGAGCAGGCCGGTATCCAGCATGCCTTGCGCCAGCACCCGCAGCGCCGCGTTGTGGCCGTCGATGAAGCGCTGTCCCGGCCGGGTGGCCGCGATCGCCGCGTGCTGCGCCGCCAGCACGATTTCATACAAGGTTTTTTGCGGGCCCGAGAATATCCCGTTGGCGGGAAAGGTGCGGGTGATGTCGGAAGCATAGCTTTCGAACTCGCAGCCGGCGTCGATCAGCACCAGGTCGCCGTCCTTCAGCTCGGTGTTGCCGGCGCGGTAATGCAGCACGCAGGCGTTGGCGCCGGTAGCGACGATCGAGGTATAGGCGGGCGATTCGGCGCCGTTGCTGCGGAATTCATGCAGGATTTCCGCTTCCAGATGGTATTCGCGCTGGCCGGGGCGCGCCATGCGCATGGCGCGGCAATGGGCGCCGGCGGCAATGTGCCCCGAGCGCTGCATGATCGCGTGCTCTCCGGCGTCCTTGAACAGGCGCATTTCGGCCAGCAGCGGATCCAGGCTGTGGATGGTGGCCGGCGCGCTGATGCCGACGCGGGCCTGGCCGCCCAGCTTGTTGAGCCAGCCTTGCAGCTGGGCGTCGCGGTTGGCTTGTTTGCCCAGCGAGTAAAAGATCGCCGGCGCATCGGCCAGCAGCTTCGGCATTTCTTCGTCGATGGCGTCGATCGCATAGGCGGCGTCGAAACCGAGCTGTTCGCGCGCGGCGGCCGGGCCGAAACGGAAGCCGTCCCAGATTTCCCGTTCCAGGTTTTTTTCGCGGCAGAACAAGATCGCCTTGGGGTCTTTGCCTGCGACCAGCACGATCACGGCGTCCGGTTCGGTGAAGCCGGACAGGTAATAGAAACTGCTGTCGTGACGGTAGGGGAAGTCGGAATCGGCGTTGCGTGCGGCTTCGGGCGCGGTCGAGATAATGGCGACGCCGCCGCCCATGGCCTGCATTTGCGCAATCAGTTTGCTGCGGCGTGTGCTGTAAGGAGTCATGCTGGCGTCTTTCTGGAATAGGTTGGGTTGCTGTCGCTTATATATTGACGATTACTGCGTTGACGATTACAGCGGCGCGTTCAGTTGGTTCAGGCGTTCGATGGTGCCGACATCGGTCCAGTCGCCGCGATACACTTCGCCGCCGATCTGGCCGCGTGCCGCGTATTCGCGCAGCAAGGTCACCAGTTTTTCGGACTGGCCGGGGCTGACGGTGTCGAACATGGCTGGACGATACACCCCGATGCCGGAATAGGTGTAGGTCTGGCCGGCTTCGCCGTCGTTGCTGACGGAAAAACTATGCAGGCCGAAATCCCCTTGCGGATGATGGACCGGGTTTTTCACCAGGTAGAGCCAGGCGTTGTCGCGCTTGTCCGGTGCATACGGCTGGCCCCAGATGTCATTGTCTTCCAGCGTATTCTTGACCTGCTCGAAATTGAAATGCGGGCAATAGACATCGCCCGCAATCGCCACGAACGGCGCTTCGCCCAGCAGGTGGCGGGCGTTGGCGATGCCGCCGGCGGTTTCCAGCGCCACGGCTTCCGGCGAGTAGGCGATGGTGGCGCCGAATTTGCTGCCGTCGCCCAGCGCATCTTCGATCATCTGCCCCAGGTGGGCGTGGTTGATGACGATTTCGGTGATGCCGGCGCGCACCAGGTTGACGATGTGCCAGACGATCAGCGCCCGGCCGCGGACCTTGAGCAGGGGCTTGGGAAGGGTGTCGGTCAGCGGGCGCATGCGCTCTCCGCGGCCGGCGGCAAAAATCATGGCTTTCATGGATGTTTTACCCGGGTTGCCATCAGAACGTATAACCGACTTGCACAGCCTTGTCTTCCAGCTTGTCCAGCAAACGCACCAGCGGAATCAGTTCGCGGTAGCGCAATGCCGTCTTGCGGACGTAGTCCATGACCAGCGGGATGTCTTTCAGGTAGGCTTCCTTGCCGTCACGGTGATGCAGGCGCGCGAACAGGCCAAGGATTTTCAGGTGCCGCTGCAGCCCCATGTATTCGAAATCGCGGTAGAAAGTATCAATGTCGGTCGCGACCGGCAGGCCTGCGCGTTTGGCGCGTTCCCAGTAACGGATCATCCAGTCGAGCACTTGCGCTTCCTCCCACTGGATGTAGACATCGCGCAGCAGCGAAACGATATCGTAGGTGATCGGGCCGTATAGCGCGCCCTGGAAATCCAGCACGCCGGGATTGCCGCTTGGCAGCACCATCAGGTTGCGCGAATGGTAATCGCGATGGATGAATACCTGCGGCTGCGCCAGGTTGTTGGCCAGGATGGCGTCGAATACCTTGTTCAGGTCCGCGGTTTGCTGGTCGGTCAGGGTTGCCTTCAAGTGCTTGCCCAGGTACCACTCGGGGAATATTTGCAATTCTCGCAACAGGAAGGCGCGGTCGTATTCGGGCAATACGTCCGGCCGGCTTTTGGTTTGCAGCAGCACCAGGGCGTCGATGGCATCCATATATAGCGCCGGCGCGCTGTCGTCATTCAATTGCTGCAGGTAAGTCGTGGAGCCGAGGTCGGACAGCAGCAGGAAGCCGCGTTCGAGGTCTTGCGCCAGGATTGCCGGCACCGACAGGCCGATGCCGGCAAACAGCCCGGCAATTTCGATGAACGGCCGCACGTCTTCTTGCGGCGGCGGCGCGTCCATGACAATCAGGGTCTTGGCCCCAACTGTTCCTGGAGCGGCCGTGTCGATTCTGAAATAACGCCGGAAACTGGCGTCGGCAGAGGCAGGGCGGAGGGTTGAGGGGACGGTTGGCACGGCGTCAAGCGCAGTTAGCCATTCGACAATTTGGGTCTGGCGCAGATCAGGCAGGGCAGGGGCAGACGGTGACAAAGGCATTGAGCAATCCAGTATTACGGTTATCGGTGGTGAGTTCCCATATAATAAGGGATTAAATTCAAAAAATCGCCTGCCATGGTGTTTGCCAAATTCATTTCATGACCCGGTCCTCCTCAGCGCTACCTAAGCAATTCCAGTCATGTCCAGGCCGGGCCGCGTCCCAGTTGCCTGCCTTGCGGCGCATGACTATCCTGGTGGCTTCGGTCGTCGCGGCAGCGTACATGCCAATGTGGGCATGGGCGCAAACGACCGAAACGGTCGCGCCGGCCGTTCCCGCCACGCAAAACAGCATCAAGCCGCCGCGCGTCAACGATAGCGACGCGCCGACCACGGTAGAGGCCGAGCAGATGACCGGCCGGCCGGACCGGCTGATCAACCTGGATAACGATGTGGACATGACGCGCGGCCAGACCAACGTCAAGTCGGACAAGGCGACCTACCGGATTGTCGAAAACGAGGCGGAAGCCCACGGCTGCGTGCGCATGAACCGCTACGGCGACAAATACACCGGCGACGATCTCAAGCTGAATATGGATTCGGGGCAAGGTTTCCTGACGAATCCGACATACTGGTTCAAGGCCAATGACGGCCACGGCAGCGCGGAACGCATCGATTTTATCGACGAGGACAAGTCAAAAGTCATCACCGGCACCTACACTACCTGCCCGAGCACCAAGCCGGACTGGTATATCAAGTCGAGTACGCTGGATGTCGACAGCGGGCTGGGCGAGGGGACTGCCCATAACGGCGTGCTGTATTTCAAGAGCGTGCCCATCCTTGCTTCGCCGATCCTGTCTTTCCCGTTGTCGAACGACCGCCAGTCAGGCGTGCTGCCGCCGATCATAGGGACCACCAATAACGGCGGCTTCGAGTTCAACCTGCCTTATTATTTCAATATCGCCCCTAACCGCGACTTGACGCTGTACCCCAACATCATCACCCAGCGCGGTCTGCAGATGGGCGGCGACGCCCGCTACATAGGGGATGGCTATAGCGGCCAGACCAAGATCGAGTACCTGCCCGACGACAAGCTGACCAAGACCAATCGTTATGCCGTGCAGTCGATTCATCTGCAGACGCTGGCGCCTGGTTTCACCATGGGCTGGAATGTCAACTTCGCCTCGGACAATAATTATCCCGACGATTTTTCTCGTTCGATTACCCAAAGCTCTACCCGGACACTGAATCGGGAATTCGATTTGAACTATACCGGTTCATTCTGGAACGTGGCAGCGCTGGCATCGCGCTATCAGGTATTGCAGGATTTCGATTCCAATGGGAATCCGACGCTCAGCCGCCCCTATGACCGCCTGCCTCAAGTCACCCTCAATGCAGGCAAGCAGGATATTTACGGGTTTGACTGGAACGTGACCGCGCAATACACCCGCTTCAGGAATGGCCAATACGATTTTCCGCAAGGCAGCGGCACCACATATACCAGCAGCACCTTGCTGCCATTGGGCGGCGAGCGCATCTATATCAATCCGCAGCTTTCTTACCCGATCATTCGCCCCGGCTATTTCATCACGCCAAAGATCCAGCTGGATGCAACCTCCTATAACATCTCGCCGAATAAATTCGACATACCGAATCCGATTCCGGCGGGCCAAACCCCCTTGGGAAATAGTTATAGCCGGGTACTGCCAACCTTCTCGCTGGACAGCGGTTTGATTTTCGAGCGCGACGCAAAGTTTTTCGGCAACCCGATGACGCAGACGCTGGAGCCGCGGCTGTTCTATGTGCGCACGCCTTTCCGTGACCAGAGCCAGTATCCGCTGTTCGACAGCGGTGTCGCCGATTTCAATTTCGCCCAGATCTTTACCGAGAACCGGTATACCGGCCATGACCGTATCGGCGACGCCAACCAGCTGACGGCTGCCGTGATCTCGCGCTTTATCGAAGAGTCCGGCATAGAGCGCTTGCGCCTGGGTATCGGCCAGCGGTTTTATTTCACCCCGCCGCGCGTTTCATTGGGCGGAACTACCGATACGATCACCACCAGCCGTTCGGATCTGCTGCTGTCGGCAGGCGGGCAGGTGACGCAGGCGCTGGGCATCGACAATACGATCCAGTATAGCCAGAGCAATAACCAGTGGGTGCGCGCCAGCTCCAACATCAAGTGGCAGCCGGGCCCGAAAAAAGTTATCAATTTCTCCTATCAGCTGGACCACAATAACGTCGATCCGCTGCTGCTGGACAATAAGTACCTGAAGCAATTCGACCTCTCCGCACAGTGGCCGCTGAGCCGCCGCTGGTACGGCGTTGGCCGCGTCAGTTATTCCCTGCAGGAAAAAACGGTCGGGCAAAGCCTGCTTGGACTTGAGTACAAGGCCGATTGCTGGGTCTTCCGCGTGGTTGGACAACGCACGCCGACCTCGTCAACCCGCACGACTACAGGTATATTCGTGCAACTTGAGTTGAATGGTTTGTCAAGTATCGGCTCCAATCCGATGCAAGCCCTGCGCAGCAGTGTCCCAGGTTATCAGAATGTTAATCAACCCGACTCTTTCATTAGCCGTTGAATCCGTCATTTTTACTTATGAACGTTTTTCCAATTATGCGTAAAACCAATCAAATCCAACTCGCTGCAATGGCATTCTCGCTGTTGTCCGTTACTGCCGGCGGCGCCTTGGCCCAAGCCGCATCGACGACGCCGCCGGCGGTTGCGCCAACTACGGCGCCGGCTGCCAAGCCAGCAGCGGCCAAGGCAAATCCGCAGACCGTGGACGCTATCGTCGCGGTGGTGAACACGGACGTGATTACCCAGCAGGAATTGGCGAAACGCATGAGCGACGTGGTGCAGCGCATGCGCGCCCAGAATATCGAATTGCCGCCGGTTGCCGAGCTGCAAAAACAATTGCTGGAACGCATGATCCTTGAGCGCGCCGAAACGCAGCTGGCGAAAGAAAATGGCTTGTCGGTGGACGACGTCATGCTGGACCGGGCGATCAGCCGGATCGCCGAGCAGAACAAATTGTCGATGGCGGATTTCCAGAAGCAGCTGGCGCAGGACAAGATTCCTTATGCATCTTTCCGCGAAGAAATTCGCCAGGAAATGTTATTGCAGCGGCTGCGCGAACGTGAAGTCGACAACAAGATCCAGATTTCCGAATCGGAAGTCGACAACTACCTCGCCGCTGAAAGCAGCAACAAGCAAACCGCCCAGGAACTCGACCTGGCGCAGATCCTGGTCCGGGTGCCGGAGAATGCGTCGGCCGAACAGATTGCACAGCGCGCCAAGCGGGCTGAAGAAGCCATGCAGCAAATCAAGTCGGGCGGCAACTTCGCCGCTGTCGCTGCCGCTTATTCCGATGCCAGCGACGCCCTGACCGGCGGCGACATGGGCTGGCGTCCGCAAGACCGCCTGCCGGCGCTGTTTGTGGAAGCCGTCGCGAATCTGAATCCGGGACAGGTATCGAGCATCCTGAAAAGCGCCAACGGCTTTCATATCATCAAGCTGGTGAACAAGCGCGCAGCTGCGGCAGCCGCCGATACTGCCGCGGCGCCGGTCCAGCAAACCCATGTGCGGCATATCCTGATCAAGGTGACGCCAACCGTGACGGCGGCAGAAGCACGCCGCCGCCTGGTCGACCTGAAAGAGCGCATCGACAACAAGGCTGCGACGTTTGAAGAGCTGGCCAAACTGTATTCGAACGATTTGTCGGCTTCCAAGGGCGGCGACCTCGGCTGGGTTTACCCCGGCGACACCGTGCCGGAATTCGAACGCGCGATGGATGGCTTGAAGCCGGGCCAGGTCAGCGATCCGGTCGAATCGCCGTTCGGCTATCACCTGATCCAGGTGGTGGAGCGCAAGGCCAACGACGTATCCAAGGAACGCCAGCGCCTGGCAGCACGGATGGCGATTCGTGAACGCAAGACGGAAGAAGCCGCGAACGAGTGGCTGCGCCAATTGCGTGACCGCACTTACGTCGAATACCGTAACGACGACCGTTGATTGCTGTGTACCAGCCAGCCTTGAGGGTAGCGCATGTCTGATCAGCCGGCCGCGCAAGCGGCTGCAACTCCGCTTACATCGCCAAGGCCGATATTGGCCGTCACTTGCGGCGAGCCGGCCGGCATTGGTCCCGAAGTCGCGATCAAGGCCGCCTGGCAGCTGCGCGCCGAAATCAACAGCGTACTGATTGGCGACGCCGCTTTCCTGGCGATGGTCGCCGCCGAGATCGATCCGCAGATCCGGCTCGTAGCGTTGTCGCAGCACGCCTTGCGCAACAGCGGCCTGCCGAATTTCCCCCATGGCCAGATTGCCGTGATCGACTGTCCCCTGGATGCCCACGTGCAGCCGGGCCAGCTGGACGCGCGCAACGGTCGGGCCGTGCTGCGTACGCTGGATATTGCGATCAGCGGCGCACAGCAGGGGATATTCGACGGCATGGTCACCGCGCCCCTGCAAAAAAGCACGATCAATGACGCCGGGGTGCCATTTACCGGCCATACCGAATACCTTGCCGAAAAAAGCGCGACCGCACAGGTGGTGATGATGCTGGCCACGGACCGGACCACGCCGCCGCTGCGGGTAGCGCTGGCGACCACCCACCTGGCGCTGAAAGATGTCGCCGCAGCGCTCACCTTTGACAGCCTGAGCCGCACCATCGATATCCTGCATGCCGATCTGCAGAAAAAATTCGGCCTGGCGCAGCCGCGCATCCTGGTGACGGGTTTGAATCCGCATGCTGGCGAAGGCGGTTACCTGGGGCGCGAAGAAATCGATATCATCACGCCGGCGCTGCAAGCGGCCAAGGCGCGCGGCATTGCCGTCAGCGGCCCTTATCCGGCCGATACGCTGTTCCAGCAAAAATACCTGGAAGGTGCCGATTGCGTATTGGCGATGTATCACGACCAGGGTTTGCCGGTATTGAAATATGCCAGCTTTGGACACGGCATCAACATCACGCTGGGCTTGCCGTTCATCCGCACTTCGGTGGATCATGGCACTGCGCTCGATCTCGCCGCTGCCGGCCTGGGCCGGGCCGACCATGGCAGCATGCTGGCGGCGCTGAACGTTGCGGCGCAGATGGTGCGGCTGAGTCAATTGAGGAAAGAGTAAGCGGTTGCCTTGGGCCGGCTCTTGAACGCCCGGCCATGGTTGCAGCCTGTCCGCCTCGTAAATAAAGAAAAATATGAAGAACCACATTCCCCGCAAGCGCTTCGGCCAGAATTTCCTGACCGACGACACCGTGCTGTACAACATCATCAGCGCGATAGATCCGCAAGCCGACGACGATATGGTCGAAATCGGACCGGGCCTGGCCGCCATGACACGTTTGCTGCTGGAATCGCTGCGGCAATTGCATGTGGTCGAACTTGACCGCGACCTGGTGGCGCGGCTGCAAAAGAATTTTGATCCGGCCCGCTTGCATGTGCATTCCGCCGATGCGCTGAAATTCGATTTCAGCAGCATCCCCTTGGCTGGCGGCCGCAAGTTGCGCGTGGTCGGCAATCTTCCCTACAACATTTCCAGCCCATTGCTGTTCCATCTGGCGCAGATCGCGCCGCAGGTGCAGGACCAGCATTTCATGCTGCAAAAGGAAGTGGTGGAGCGCATGGTCGCTACGCCTGGCAGCAAGGCGTTCGGCCGCCTGTCGGTGATGCTGCAATGGCGCTACGACATGCAGCTGATGTTTATCGTGCCGCCGACTGCATTCGACCCGCCGCCGAAAGTGGAGTCGGCCATCGTGCGCATGATTCCGATTGCCCAGCCCCTGGCTTGCGACCAGAAAAAACTGGAAGATGTCGTACTCAAGGCGTTCACGCAAAGACGCAAGGTGATCAGGAACTGCCTGGCCGGCATGTTTACCGAAAATGACTTGATCGATGCGGGCGTCAATCCGCAGGCGCGGCCTGAAACCGTGTCGATGGAATTGTTCGTGGCGCTGGCGAACCGCCTGCCCTGATTTTCCTGGCTGTTCCTTCCTTCAGCCTTGAACGAAGGAACATCGATGCAATTTGGCCGGATTCGCCGCGGCCTTATCTTTTGTGTCGCTCGGTCTATAAAGCGGCGCCGGCGGAAACGCCGTCCTTGCGTTCGATCAGTTCAATTTTATAGCCGTCGGGATCCTGCACAAAGGCGATGACGGTACTGCCTCCCTTCACCGGTCCTGCTTCCCGCGTCACGTTGCCGCCTTGCGCCTTGACGTCGGCACAGGCTTTGTAGGCATCTTCCACCGCCACCGCCAGGTGCCCGAACGCCGTGCCCTGGTCGTAGCTGTCGACGCCGTAGTTATAGGTCAGCTCCAGTTCGGCGTGGTCGGGATTGCTGCCGTAGCCGACGAACGCCAGCGTGTATTTGTACTCGGGATTGTCGTTGGTGCGCAGCAGTTTCATGCCCAGCACCTTGGTGTAAAAATCGATGGAACGTTGCAGGTTGCCGACGCGCAGCATGGTATGGAGGATTCGCATGGTTGTTCTCGATGGTTGGGATGAGAGATGTTGCTCAGGCTTGCGCCGATATTTTAAATCGGCGCAACAAATCGGGCAGCGCTTGCCCTAGAAAACCGGCAAGGTTTCCTGGGCGCTGTCGCGCAGGGTTTTCCTGGCCGTTTCAAATTCGGGAAAAATCGATTGCACCGTGGCCCAGAAACGCGGGCTGTGGTTCATCTCGCGCAAATGCGAGAGCTCATGCGCAATCACATAATCAATCAGCGGCAGCGCAAAATGCATCAGCCGCCAGTTCAGCCGGATCTTGCCTTCCGAAGTGCAGGAGCCCCACTGGGTGGTCGCCGACGACAGCGCAAACGACTGGTAGGTGACGCCGAGTTTTTCGGCATAGATCGGCAGGCGTTCGGCGAATACGCGCTTGGCTTCGAGCTGCAGCCAGCCCAGCACGCGGTCCTTGAGCTGCTGCTCGCCGGCGTCGGCCGGCAGGCAGACGATCAGCTGGCCGCTGGCATCGTCAAAGTGGATGCCGGCCTTCTGGGTGGCGTGGATGCGCAGAGTGATGCTGCGCCCCATGTAGGGCAGGGTCTCGCCGTCGCGCCATTGCATTTGCGGCTGCATGCGGCGTGTCGAACGGTCGCGGTATTCGCTCAGCTTGGTAAAAATCCAACGTTTCTTTTCACGGATGGCGGTTTCGATATCGCCCAGGGTCACCCACTTGGGGGCGGTGACGCGCAGGCCGTCGTCGCTGATCAGGAAGCCGATAGAGCGCCGTTTGGAGCGTAGCAGGGTGTAGTCGAGCACATGCTCGCCAAAGCGCAGGCGGCGCTTGCCTGGCGCCAGCGCGGTCGGTTCCTCAGGCGCCGGGGCCAGCGGCTTTGGCCTTGGCAGCGGGCCGGCCGGCGGCGGCGCAACGGGCAGCGTGCTGGCGGCCAGGTCATCGGCAAACAAATCCAGTTGCAGCGCTTGCTGCTGCTGTGCCTTGCCCTGGGGCCGACCATGCGGTCCCAAGCGCGGCTTTGCTGGCTTTTGATGCAATAATTTCAATGGTGTCCAAACTGGAGGGGTTATTGCTGCCTGGAATAAACATGCGGTGAAATCACGCGCATTTCAGATTCTATCCAATTTTCGACTTTCGCCATCAGCTCGCTGCTATCCATGCCTTCCGGAGCAATCGGCTTGCCGATGGAGACGGTGATCAGCCCCGGTTTCTTGATGAAGGAATTCTTCGGCCAGCACTCGCCGGCGTTGTGCGCGATCGGCACCACCACGGTGTTGGTTTCCACTGCCAGGCGGCTGCCGCCGTTCTTGTATTTGCCGGTCTCACCGACCGGAATCCGCGTGCCTTCCGGGAACATGATGATCCACTGGCCGTCTGCCAGCCGCTTGCGTCCTTGCACCACCACCTGGGCGAAGGCGTCGCGGCCTTTGCTGCGATCGATAGGAATCATGCGCAGCAGGGCGATGCCCCAGCCGAAAAACGGAATATAGGTCAGCGATTTCTTGAACACGAACACCAGCGGGCGCGGCGTCATCTGCAGCAGGAAAATCGTTTCCCAGGCCGATTGGTGCTTGCTCAGCACGACTGCCGGCGCATCGGGGAAATTTTCAAAGCCCTTGACCTGGTAGCGGATGCCGCAAATGACCTTGGCCATCCAGATCACCATGACATTCCAGCGCGCGGTCAGGTAGTAGCGCCGGGCGTAAGGAAAGGGGGCGAACAGGATGCAAGCCATGGACCAGACCACGGTCAGGACAGTCATCAGCAGGAAGAACAGAAGGGAACGTAAAAACAGGGAAAAACGCAACATGCAGACTCCAGGTATTTTTTTCTAAACAAGCGATCTTTTTACGGGGCCGGGCCATCCGCCAGTCAGACTGACAGCTCCACCGGTTTCTTCAACAGGAATTCAACCACTGCCGCCAGGTCAGGAAAAACCAGGGTGCCGGGCGGCAGGCCGCCTTTGTCGCGCGTCTTCTCGCCTTTGCCGGTAAGCACCAGGTAAGGCGCGCAGCCGGCAACGAAGCCTGCCTGCAAGTCGCGCAACGAGTCGCCTACCGTCGCCACGCCGCCGCGCAGGCTGATCTCGAAGCGTTTGCCGATGTCGTGGAACATGCCGGGCTTGGGCTTGCGGCAATCGCAGTTGTCGTCGGCGGCATGCGGGCAAAAAAAGATGGCGTCGATTTCGGCGCCGACCAGCTGCGCCGCTTCATGCATTTTCTGATGGATCGCCATCAGCGTCGGCATGTCGAACAAGCCGCGCGCGATACCCGACTGGTTGGTCGCCACCACGACCCGATAGCCTGCCTGGTTCAGGCGTGCTATCGCTTCCAGCGAACCCTTGATCGGAATCCATTCGTCGGGCGATTTGATGAAGGCGTCCGAATCCTGGTTGATGACGCCGTCGCGGTCGAGGATGATGAGTTTCATGGCTACCTGGCGCTTAGGCCGCTAGTTTGGAAATGTCGGCAACCTGGTTCAGCATCACGTGCAGGTTGGCCAGCAGCGCCAGGCGGTTGTTGCGCAATTGCGCATCCTCAGCCATCACCATCACGTCGTTGAAGAAGCCGTCGACGTTTTCCCGCAGCCGCGCCAATGCTTTCAAGGCAGTGCTGAAATCGCCTTTGGCAAAAGCAGCGTCGACCTCGGGCTTGAGTGCATTCATCGCTGCGAACAGCGATTGTTCGGCGCTGTCGCGCAGCAGGTCTTGCTGCACCGTGCTGCCGACGCCTTCGGTCTTTTTCAGGATGTTGGTGATGCGTTTGTTGGCCGCGGCCAGCGCTTCCGCTTCGGGCAAGGCGGCAAACGCTTGCACCGCATCCAGGCGTTCGATGATGTTGTCGAGCCGCTCCGGCTGCTGCGCCACCACCGCTTCGATTTCGTTCTGCGCATAACCGCGTTCGCGCAGCAGGCCGCGCAGGCGGTCGTACAGGAACGGCAGCACGTCGCTGCCCGGATCCTTGAAATTGGGGTTGCCGGTGAACTGCTGCGCCGCATTGCCCAGCAATTGCGTGAGCGAGATCGGCAGGCGTTTTTCCAGCAGCATGCGCAGGATGCCCAATGCATGGCGGCGCAGGGCAAACGGATCCTTGTCGCCGGTCGGCTGCAGGCCGATGCCCCAGATGCCGACCAGGGTTTCCAGTTTGTCGGCCAGCGCTACCGCGATGCTGGTGTCGGTGGTCGGCAAGGTGTCGCCGGCAAAGCGCGGCTGGTAGTGTTCCGAAATGGCGAGGGCGACATCGTCCGCTTCGCCGTCATGGCGCGCGTAGTAGTTGCCCATGATGCCTTGCAGTTCAGGGAACTCACCCACCATGTCGGTCAGCAGGTCGGCCTTGGCCAGCAACGCTGCACGTTCGGCCGATGCGGCGTCGCTGCCCAGCAGGCCGGCGATCGCCGCGGCCAGGGTCTTGACCCGCTCCGTCCGCTGCAACTGGTTGCCGAGCTTGTTGTGATAGACCACATTGGCCAGCAGAGGCACGCGCTCGGCCAGTTTCTTTTTCTGGTCCTGTTCGAAGAAGAACTTGGCGTCGGACAGGCGCGGGCGCACCACGCGCTCGTTGCCTTCGATGATGTAATGCGGTTCGCTGGTCTGCAGGTTGGAGACGATCAGGAAACGCGAACGCAGTTTGCCGGCGCTGTCGGTCAGGGCAAAATATTTCTGGTTGGTCTGCATCGTCAGGATCAGGCATTCCTGGGGAACGCTGAGGAATTCGTCTTCGAATTTGCAGGCATACACCACTGGCCATTCAACCAGCGCCGTGACTTCGTCCAGCAGCGCTTCAGGCATCAGCACCTGGTCGTCGGCCGCAGATTTTGCCGCCCCTTCGAGCAGGTCCTTGCGGATTTTTTCCTTGCGTTCGCCGAAGCTGGCGATGACTTTGCCTTGTTCGGCCAGCGTCGCCGCGTAGCTGTCGGCGTCGGCCAGCTTGATGCGGCCTGGCGACAGGAAACGATGGCCTTCGGTCTGGCGGCCAGCATCGAGGCCGAGCAAGGTCAGCGGCAATACCTGTGCGCCATGCAGCGCCACCAGGCTGTGCGCCGGCCGTACGAAGCGTACGGTGTGGCCGGCCGCATGGCCGTGCTGGCGCTGGTAACTCATCACTTTCGGGATCGGCAGCTTGGCTACCGTGTCTTCCAGCACGGCTTGCAAGCCGGCCGCCAGCGCCACGCCTTTGGCGGTGTAGCTGTAGAAAAAGCTTTCGGCCTTGCCGTCAGGCGCGCGCTCCAGTTCGGCCGGGGTAATCACCGCTTGTCCGCATTGCGCAGCCAATGCGGACAGCTTCTTGACCAGCGGCGCGGTTGCGCGGCCATCGGCGTCCAGCGCCACCGACACCGGCAGCACTTTTTCGCGCATGGTTTTATCGAGCGAGGTGGCGCGCACATGGCTGATCGACACTGCCAGCCGGCGTGGCGTGGCGAATGCGGTGGCGACCGCGCTGTCATTGAGGAAGTCGCGTGTTTTCAAGCCATTGAAAATGCCGTTGGCAAAAGCATCGCCAAGTTTCGCCAGTGCTTTCGGCGGCAGTTCTTCCGTGAAAATTTCAATCAGCAGGGTCTGATCCAAGAGCGTGTCCTTCATACTGCTTCTCCCGCACGCTGCGCTACTGCCGCCATGTATTCATCTCCAAATTCTTGCAACAACAGATCGCCGTTTTCCTTGGTGATCTCCCACATCGGGAAGCCCAGCTTCGCCCGTGAATCGTAATATGCCTGCGCCACTGCGCGCGACAGGTTGCGGATCCGGCCCATGTAAGCGGCGCGCTCGGTGACCGAAATCGCGCCGCGCGCATCCAGCAGGTTGAAGGTGTGTGCTGCTTTCAGCACCATCTCGTAAGCAGGCAGCGCCAGCGGCACCTCCAGCAGGCGCTTGGCTTCAGCTTCGTAGTTGCCGAACAGCGGGAACAGGAATTCAGTGTTGGCGTGTTCGAAATTGTAGGTCGACTGTTCGACTTCGTTCTGGTGGAAGACGTCGCCGTAGCTTAGCTTCTTGGTCACGCCGTTTTCAACCCATTCGGTCCACACCAGGTCGTAGACATTTTCCACGCCCTGCAAGTACATCGCCAGCCGTTCGATGCCGTAGGTGATTTCACCCAGCACCGGCTTGCAATCGAGGCCGCCGACTTGCTGGAAATACGTGAACTGCGTCACTTCCATGCCGTTCAGCCAGACTTCCCAGCCCAGGCCCCAGGCGCCCAGGGTCGGGTTTTCCCAGTCGTCTTCGACGAAGCGCACATCGTTGCGCTTGAGGTCCAGGCCAAGTGCGGCCAGCGAACCGAGGTACAGGTCGAGGATGTTTTCCGGCGCAGGCTTGAGCACTACCTGGTATTGGTAGTAATGCTGCAGGCGGTTCGGATTTTCGCCATAACGTCCATCCTTGGGACGGCGCGACGGCTGCACATAGGCGGCGCGCCAGGGTTCGGGGCCGATGGCGCGCAGGAAGGTCGCGGTATGCGAAGTGCCGGCGCCGACTTCCATGTCGTAAGGCTGCAGCAAGGCGCAGCCTTGAGCGTCCCAGTAATCTTGTAGTTTAAGAATGATTTGTTGAAATGTAAGCATCGTTTTGTTGCTTTTCCATACGGTAAAGTGCCGAAAATCGGGCGGAATTCAGGGTGACGAAGGGCGCAAGAGGATAAGCGCTAAAACCAGCGATTTTAGCGGGTTTTGAACGCTTTAGGGCTGCCGGTGCGCTTTGCGGCCGCACCACCACCAGCTGGCGGCCAGCATCGAGAGCGCCAGCGCCAGCATCAGGCGATTGCCCAGCAGGATATACGGTGTTGTGCCGCTATAGCCTTGCACCGGTACCGCCAGCGCATCGCGGCTGTATGGGACCAGCCGGGTGCGGACCACGCCGTGCGGATCGATCACGGCGGTGGCGCCGGTATTGGTTGCGCGCAGCATCGGGCGGCCGGTTTCCAGGCTGCGCATTTGCGATATCTGCAAATGTTGCGGCAATGCAATCGTATTGCCGAACCAGGCGATATTCGACATGTTCAGCAGCAGCGTGGCGGTGGGTTTGCCGGCGACCCGGGTGGCGGCCAGTTGCCCGGCGATTTCTTCGCCGAACAAGTCTTCGTAGCAGATGTTGGGCAACACCCATTGGTCTTTCACCGCGAACGGCGCCTGCACCACTGCGCCGCGGGTGAAATCGCCTAGCGGGATGTTCATCATGTCGACAAACCAGCGGAAGCCCAGGGGGACGAATTCGCCGAACGGCACAAGGTGCTGCTTATCGTAACGGTAGGAGCGATCTTCGGTTTGGGGCGAGATGCCGACCACGCTGTTGGAGTAGCGCTCGGGGCCGTCGATATAGGGAATGCCGAGCGCGATGTGGCTGCCGCTTTGCCGCGCGAACTCGGCCAACGCAGGGATATAGTCCGGCGGCAGCTGGGTTTGCAGGATCGGTATCGCCGTCTCGGGCGTGGCGATCAGGTCTGCGGGCGCGGAGCGGATCATGTCGATATACAGCCGCAGGGAATTGACGATCTGGGCGTTATCGAATTTTTCTTCCTGTGGCACGTTGCCTTGCAGCAGGCGCACCGAAATCGGCTTGCCATGCGGCGCGGTCCAGTTGAACTGGTGCAGGCCAAGGCCCGCGGCCAGCACCAGCACGGCGGCGATCGCCGGCGCTTTGTGGCGCGGCAGCAAGGCCAGGCAGCCGGCGATCAGCGCCGAAATGCCGCCGATGCCATAGACCCCGACCAGCGGCGCATAACCGGCGAGCGGACCGGCGGTATGGGCATAGCCCGAAATCAGCCAGGGAAAACCGGTAAACAGCCAGCCGCGCAGCCATTCCGTCAGCGCCCACAGGGCCGGGAAAATCGCCAGCGCAAACAGCAGCGGCGAAGCCGACCAGCGGCGCCGCAGCCAGAGCGCGGCAGCGGTGCCGATGGCCATGTACAGCCCCATGATGGCCGCCAGCAGCGCTACCGCCAGCGCCGCCAGCCAGCCCGGCAAAGCGCCAAAGTCATGCAGCGAAATATAAATCCAGTAGACGCCGTGCGCCACCCAGCCGAAACCATAGGCCCAGCCCAGCAGGGCGCCATGCTTGATGGCGGGGACGCGGATCAGGCAGAACACGAACAGCGCCAGCGTCAGCAGCTGGACCGGCCACAGCCCATACGGCGCGAAGGCAAACACGTTGACGGCGCCGGTAAGGGCGGCCAGCGGCAGCAGCAGGGAAAGTTTAGGAAACGAAGTCAGGCGAAAACTCATGGGCAGCGGTGATCTTGCTCTTGGATGGAGTGAGCCGGCGCCAGTGCGGCCAGGCGCCGGCCCATGCTCTTTTTCAGGACTCTTCGTGAGCCGATTCCGGCAATTTCTCGACCAGCAAGACATGCACCTGGCGCGCATCGGCGCGCAGCACTTCAAAGCGCACATTGTCTATCGTGAACTCATCGCCTTTGCGCGGCACGCGTCCAAGATGGTTGGCGACCAGGCCGCCGATGGTGTCGACGTCTTCATCCACCAGCGCCGTCTCCAGCGTTTCGTTGAACTGTTCGATCTCGGTCAGCGCCTTGACCCGCCAGCGGCCGCCATGGTCGCCGTCGCGGATGGCGAGGATATTGTCTTCTTCTTCGTCGAAGTCATATTCGTCTTCGATGTCGCCGACGATCTGCTCCAGCACGTCTTCAATCGTGATCAGGCCGGCGACGCCGCCGTATTCGTCGACCACGATCGCCATGTGGTTGCGGTTGGCGCGGAAATCGCGCAGCAAGACGTTGAGGCGTTTCGATTCGGGGATAAACACGGCAGGCCGCAGCATGTCGCGCACGTCGAAAGAATCTTCGGCGTAGTAGCGCAGCAGGTCTTTCGCCAGCAGGATGCCGATCACCTTGTCGCGCTCGCCGTCGACGGCAGGGAAGCGCGAGTGGGCGGTCGACAGGACTTCCGGCATCCAGTCTTCGATCGGTTTGGTGACGTCGATCATGTCCATTTGCGAACGCGGGATCATGATGTCGCGGGCGGAGAGGTCGGAGACCTGGAACACGCCTTCGATCATCGACAGCGCGTCGGCGTCGATCAGGTTGCGTTCGTGTGCGTCTTGCAGCACATCGAGCAGTTCGGCGCGATTTTCAGGTTCGGGAGAAATCAGTGCGGTCAGGCGTTCGAATAACGACCGGTGGGGTTTAGCGTCAAATGATTTGACGCTACTAGGGTGCTCTGGCATATGGCGTTAGCCTTGGTTTCACATTGTTTCGGAAGCAATAGGATACAACAAATATGTGACAGGACGACGAAACGCACAGGTTTGCGGGATTTTTTTGTGGCGCCGGCAGACGAGTTCCAGGCATGAAAAAAGCGGCCGCTGCCCGAAAGCACCGACCGCCGCATTGTGGAAAAGATAATTATTTCTTCATTTCATCTTTGGCCATGCCGTCTTTGCCCATGGCATCCTTGCTCATCGCATCTTTCGCCATGGCGTCTTTCTTGGCGTGGGCTTTCTTTTTCATTGCATCCTTGGCCATGGCCGGCTTGTCCATGCCATCTTTCGACATGGCGTCCTTGGACATGGCATCCTTGGACATGGCGTCTTTGGACATCGCGTCCTTCGACATCGCATCTTGTGCATAGACGCCGCCGGCAGTCATCATCAGGCAGGTAACCAGCAGGGTTGTGAGGCTCTTTTTCATTTGTATCTCCAGGTAAAAGTGGCGAAAGTGCCGTAAAAATCAGCGGGTGCTGCAGGGCTGCTTGCCAGCCTAAGCACCGCCGAACCAGTTGTACCCCTGGTCTTCCCAGTAACCGCCGGGGTACTTGTTTGTTACTTCGATCGACATGATGTGTTTCGGATTCTTGTAGCCAAGCTTGGTCGGCATCCGCAATTTCATCGGAAAACCGTATTTCGGCGGCAGGATCTGGCCGTCGTAGGTCAAGGTCAGCTGGGTCTGCGGATGCAAGGCGGTCGGCATGTCGATGCTGGTGTGGTAATCGTCGCCGCATTTGAAATCGATATACTTGGCGCTCAGGTCGGCGCCGATCTGCTTGAGGAAATAAGAAAACGGCACGCCGCCCCAGCGGCCGATGGCGCTCCATCCCTCGACGCAGATGTGGCGCGTGATCTGCTCGTTTTGCGGCAGCCTGTGCAATTGCTCCAGCGTCCAGGGCTGCTTGTTCGTCACCAGGCCGCTCACTTCCAGCCGATAGTCGCCGCCGTCGATGTCAGGCACCTCCTCAATGGCGTAAAACGCATTGAAAGGGAAGGGGCGGGTGATTTCGGCCTGGGTATAGGTCGGCGCCAGCCGTTTCGGATCGAACAGCCATCCTTGCACGCCATCGTTCATGCGCGAGATGCGTTCCAGCATGCGGTTGACCGAGGGCTCGTCGGTGATGTTGCAGCCGGTCAGCAGCGACAGGCCGCCCAGGGTAAGCGCGCGTTTTGCAAACAGGCGGCGGGAAGGCAGCGCCAGCTCGCGCCGGGCGTCTTTCAATATCGATTCGGTGTCGAGCGCCGGGCCGGGATTTTTCTTGAACATGATTGTCTCCATTCACCTTAGCGGCCGCGCAGCATGGCCAGCAGCGTACGCGGCACCAGCGCCACCATGATGATATGCACCACGATAAATGCGACCAGGAAGCTCATCGCGCAGAAATGCACGATCCTGGCATTATCGAAACCGCCCATCAGCTCGCGCAGGAGCGGGAACTGCACCGACTTCCAGATAGCCAGGCCGGAGACCACCAGCAGGATCAGGTCCAGGATGACCGAGACATACGCCAGTTTCTGTACCGCGTTGTAATGATCGAGGGCGTCGTGCTGCAGCTTGCCGCGCAGCGCTTTGACAAAATCCTGCACTACTTCAGCCGGGCGCAGCGGCAGGAATTTTTTCCACAAGCGGCCGCTGCCGGCATTCAGCAGCAGGTAAACCAGGCCGTTGAAGAACAGCAGCCACATGGCGGCAAAATGCCATTGCAAGGCGCCGCCCAGCCAGCCGCCCAATGTCCATTCGCTGGGAATGCGGAACGGAAAGATCGGCGATGCGTTATAGATGCGCCAGCCGCTCAGGATCATGATGATCACCGCCAGCGCGTTGAGCCAATGGGTGACGCGCAGCCAGATCGGGTGGATGACGGTTTTTTTGATGGCAGGGGCTGGCATTCAGGTCACCTGCGCAAGAGGATGGACGATCGCCATGGGTGGCGTGACTTGGTTCACGGTAGTCTCCGGCAACTGAGCAATGAGGGTTTTCATGTGGCTTAGTCGCGGGCCAGGTCGGTTCATTACATGAATTCATCATAATCTTATTAATTAAAAAGATAAGGGGAAATATGTAATGCATGAATGGCAATATTTATTCTGCAAACCTTTGATTCTCAAATGAAAATCGAAATCCGGCCGCAGAAATGAAAAACGCCGCAAAAGCGGCGTTTTATCGGGGCGGAAGCGAATTACCGGTCGGCGTAGGGATTGGGCCAGCCCAGCTTGTGCAGGATTTCAATTTCCAGGTTTTCCATTTCCATCGCTTCTTCATCGTCCTCGTGGTCGTAACCTTGCGCATGCAGGACGCCATGCACCACCAGATGCGCGGCATGTTCCACCAGCGACTTGCCTTGTTCTTCTGCTTCGCGCTGCAAGACATCGGTGCACAGGATAATGTCGGCCTGGGTAATGCCGCTGTCTTCTTCGTCCTGGTCTTCCGAATAAGCAAACGTCAGCACATTGGTGGCGTAATCCTTGCCGCGATAATCGCGGTTCAGGGCACGCCCTTCGTCGGCGTCGACGAAACGGAGCGTCAGTTCGGCCGGCGCCAGCAATGCCGCCTGCACCCAGCGCCGCAATTGCGGGCGCGGCACACTGTCTTGCAGGCGTGGATCGGGGTATTGGACCGACAGGGAGAGTTTATTTTTTTGCGACATTGTGCTTACTTACGATTCCGGGCTGTTTTGGTGATCCCGGTCTGCACCGGTTTGGCGGGTTTGGCTGCTTGCGGCGTGGCGGCTTCGATGACGCCATGGGTGGACGCTACCGGCGCCGCCTGGGCTGCCGACTCATAGGCATCGACAATGCGCGCCACCAGCGGATGGCGCACCACGTCGCTGCTGTTGAAGCGGGTGAAGGCAATGCCGCGCACGTCTTTCAGGATGTTCATGGCATCGATCAGGCCGCTCTTCTGGCCGCGCTGCAAGTCGATCTGGGTAACGTCGCCGGTGACCACGGCCTTGCTGCCGAAGCCGATCCGGGTCAGGAACATCTTCATCTGTTCCGGCGTGGTGTTCTGCGCCTCGTCCAGGATGATGAACGCATGGTTCAGCGTGCGGCCGCGCATGTAAGCCAGCGGCGCGATCTCGATCGCCTGCTTCTCGAACATTTTCTGGGTGCGGTCAAATCCCAGCAAGTCATACAGCGCGTCATACAGAGGGCGCAGGTAGGGATCGACTTTCTGCGCCAGGTCGCCGGGCAGGAAACCCAGGCGCTCGCCGGCTTCCACCGCAGGCCGCGTCAGCACGATGCGCTTGACGGCGTCGCGCTCCAGGGCGTCAACCGCGCAGGCAACCGCCAGGTAGGTCTTGCCGGTGCCGGCCGGCCCAATACCCAGCGTCACGTCGTGTTCCAGGATCGATCGGATGTACTGGCTTTGATGCGGCGTGCGGCCGCGCAGGTCGCTGCGGCGGGTTTTCAGGACCGGGCTTTCGATGTCCGTCTCGGTCAGCTCTGCTTCGGCAGGATCGGCATCCGCAGCAGCGCCGGATGCGCCGGCAGCCTTGCCGTTGCCCTTGGCCGCTTTCGGCTTCATGCCCAGCTTGGCGCGCTGCTCCACCAGCGCCAGCTGGATTTCATCTACCGAAATCACCTTGTTGGCGATGGCGTAAAACTGGTCGAGGATTTCCACCGCGCGTTCCGCATTGCTGCCGGCGGCGATGAATTTGTCGCCGCGCCGGAAAATCGACACGTCTAGCGCCGCCGAAATCTGCCGCAGGTTTTCATCCAGCGGGCCGCACAGGTGCGCCAGCCGCGTATTGTCTAGCGGCTGCGGGATGAAATAATGCGGCTGGGTAGGTGTTTTAGTTTTCAAACTATGGTGTGTTTATCTGGTGTGCGTGGTTGGCGGGCGCTGTATCGGCGGGCTAGTCTGCCAGCACGATCTCGCCGCGCAGGGTGTAGGTATAAGTGTCTGTAATCTTTACATCTATCAGCTGCCCGACCAGGCGCGCGCCGTCAGGGCCGGCATCGAAATTGACTACGCGGTTGTTCTCGGTGCGCCCCTGCAGGTCGGCCGGGTTTTTCTTGGACGGCCCTTCGACCAGGATGCGCTGCACGCTGCCGACCATGGCGGCGCTGATCTTGCCGATATTTTCTTCCACCGCCGCTTGCAGCCGATGCAGCCGTTTCAGCTTGACTTCGTGCGGCGTGTCGTCCTGCAGGTTGGCCGCAGGCGTGCCCGGCCGCGGGCTGAAGATGAAGCTGAAGCTGTTGTCGTAGCCGATGTCGGCGATCAGTTTCATCAGCGCCTCGAAGTCGGCGTCGGTCTCGCCCGGGAAACCGACGATGAAGTCGCTGGAAATCGTGATGTTGGGCCGCACCTGGCGTAGGCGGCGGATCACCGATTTGTATTCCAGCACGGTATAGCCGCGTTTCATGGCCGACAGGATGCGGTCCGAACCGTGCTGCGCCGGCAGGTATAAATGGTCGACCAGCTTCGGCACCTTGGCGTAGGTATCGATCAGGCGCTGCGTGAATTCCTTGGGATGGCTGGTGACGAAACGGATCCGTTCGATGCCGGGGATCTCGGCGATGTACTCGATCAGCAGCGCGAAATCGGCAATCTCGCCATCCGCCATGGCGCCGCGGAAGGCGTTGACATTTTGCCCCAGCAGCGTGATTTCCTTGACGCCTTGCTCGGCCAGTCCGGCCACTTCGGTCAGCACGTCTTCAAACCGGCGCGAGACTTCTTCGCCGCGGGTGTAGGGCACTACGCAGTAGCTGCAATATTTGCTGCAGCCTTCCATGATCGACACGAATGCAGTCGTGCCTTCAACCTTGGCCGGCGGCATGTGGTCGAATTTCTCGATTTCGGGAAAGCTGATGTCGACTTGCGAATGGCCGGTGGCGCGCCGCTGGCTGATCATCTCCGGCAAGCGGTGCAGGGTCTGCGGGCCGAACACCATGTCGACATATGGCGCCCGCTTGACGATCGCCGCGCCTTCTTGCGACGCCACGCAGCCGCCGACGCCGATCAGCAGGTCAGGATTGTTGCGCTTCAGTTCGCGCAGGCGGCCGAGGTCGGAAAACACTTTCTCCTGCGCCTTTTCGCGCACCGAACAGGTATTGAGCAGGATCACGTCGGCATCCTCCGGGCGATCAGTCTTGATCAAGCCGTCGGACGCGTTCAGGACGTCGGCCATCTTGTCCGAGTCGTATTCGTTCATCTGGCACCCGAAGGTCTTGATGAATACTTTCTTTTGCATCGTTTTTTCCATGGCTGCTAATTGACTGCTCTTCTATCGTTTCATGCCGTTGCGCTGCGCTTCGATCTTCTGGCTGGCTTCATCGGTAGTCAGGATCCAGACGCGGTCGATGTCGCCTTGAATGTTCAAGGTGTAGTTCACCTGGTAAGTATCGGCGCCAAGCGAGTTGGGGATCTGGGTCAGCTGCTGGGTATTCCAGATGCGCGAGCCGGGCGACAGCCGCAGCGCCTGGCCATTGACGGTGACGTTCGGGTAGTCGGTGATGGTCAGCTTGCCGCGCAGGGCCGAGGCGGGGAAATCGCGGTCTACCGCCATCGCGGAAAAGGCTAGCGTGGCCAGCAGGAAGATCATGAGCAGGCGGACTGGCCGCATTGTTGCCGACATAGCAAACTCCATTCGATGAAAACCATGGCGTATTTGCGCATGGTGTTGAAAACACTGGTTCAGGCTGGTCCATAGAGGCCAGCATTGCCGGACTGCGCAAGCACAATTCGTTTGTTGCTTCAGTGCCGGGCCGCATTCCGGGAAGACTATCGGCCCGTTTGCGGGAAGCGCGGATTATAGCATTTGAAGGGCGAGTCCATGGCAGTCGAGGCTTGTCGATACTAGATGCCTAAGCAGAATTTAAGAGCGATAAGACCTAATTGTTTTTTTGCCATTCATTGCTGACGAGTGGTATTCGAGCGGCGATGGGCGGAAGGCGAAACGGTTTCTTTGTGGAAACGTAAAACCTATAATTCAGCATTGCTTAAAAATTGCGTTTCTAGGGAGCTTAGTGTGCGTGGAAATGCCAAAAATCAAATGCGGTTTCGGAAAAATGACAAAGCCGTCGCGGACATTGTCTTCCGTAAGGGTTTTACGGTGATTGAATTGATGATCACGATTACCGTACTGGCTATCCTGCTGGCGATAGCCGTCCCGTCAATGCAAAGCTTTATCGCTCAAAATCGTTTGTCGGGGAACGTCAACGAATTCATTGCCGGGACCATGCTGGCTCGTTCCGAGGCAATTAAAAGAAGCGGGGCTGTCACCATCTGCCGCAGCGTCAATGCCGAGGTCTCTACTACCAATTCCTGCGATGCGACAAGCAGCGATTGGAAAACGGGGTGGCTGGTAGTGGTGGTGAACACGGCCGACAGCACCAAGAACGAGGTCTTGGCGCGCCAAGGAGCATTAACCACCGGCACCACGATAACCCCTGATTCCACCGCGACAACGCCGGCTTCCATTGTCTACAACGCCTTGGGCGCCCCGACGCAAGCGCCGCCAAAGAATTTTGCATTTGCCTTCAACAACCAGACGCGCTCGGTTTGCTTTGACCCCAGCGGGCGTGCCAGAGCTTGTTAAATCCGGCAAGAGAGATGAGAGATATGGCTTTTATCAAAAATAGATTGCCGTCAAGCCGAAACCGGCAGCGTGGCGTTGGCATGATCGAGGTGCTGATTTCGATCACCATCGCCTCGTTTGCCTTGCTTGGCCTCGCGGGCTTGCAGGTAACGTCCCTGAAATACCAGAAGACGGCGCAATTCCGCTCCTTGGCGAGCCAGTACAGCGCGGACATGGCTGATCGGATGCGGGCCAATGTCGCCGGGGCTAAATTGGGCAGTTACGTGACAACCGATACATATGGCGCCTTGCCCGCAAGCCTGCCGAACTGCGCCAGTGCAGCCTGTACTCCGGACAAGGTCGCGCAGGCAGATCTTTACAACTGGCGACAGGCCTTGAGCCAGGCGGTTGCGGGCGGCTGGGGCGAGGTGTCGGGAACCCTGACCGGCGGTTTCGTCGTCACCGTGTATTTCAACGAGCCGGGCGACGGCAGCGCCGCCGGTGCAAATTGCCGTGCCGCTGCTTTTGCCTCGGGTACGGACAAATCAAACATTCGCTGTTTTTCGACAACTTTCTTGCCATGAACAATCTTCTCAGTCCGCAGGCCGGCGCTGTCAATCGCCGTGGCATATCCGGCTTTACCCTGGTCGAATTGATGGTGTCGATCGTGATCGGCATGGTCCTGATCATATTCATCAGCAGCCTGTACCTGAACAGCAAGGCCAGCTTCCGTTTGAACGACGATAATGCGCGCCTGCAGGAAGACGGCAACTATGCCTTGACCTTGATCGGCAGGAATCTGATGCAGGCAGGTTATGGCGCAATGAGAACCGTGAGCACCACCAGCTTTACCGGCAAGGGTTTGGTTGCTTGCGACAACGGCTTTGCTTCCCCGCTTGCCGCGACGCCCAGTTTTACTTGTTCAGGCACAGCCGGCGAACCGGGATTTACGGTCTCTTACTCAGTTGATGCCTATGACAGCACCAACAGCCCGATTTCCGGCATTGGAGCGGATTGCAATGGCAACAATGCCGGCGGCACCGCGGTCAATAGTTTCTTTATTGCGACCAAGAGCGGTGAGACTTCATCGTCGTTGTTTTGCAACGGCAACGGCAACACGGTTTCGCAGCCGATATTGAACAATGTCGATCACATGGTGCTTACCTACGGCGTCGATACCACCGGCGTTTATGCCGCCTCGCAATTCCTGTCAACCGCCAGCGCGGTCTCTGCCTTGCCTCTCAATGCCGCGAACAAGGGAGGCTGGAATCAGCTGGTCAGCATCACGGTATGCCTGGAAGTCCACAGTGAAAATATTGTGACAACCGCAGCGCAGACCTACCAGAATTGCGCAGGCGCCAGCACCACGGCTACGGATAAAAAACTGCATGCAACCTTGACGCGCACGTTTACCTTGCGAAACCGCGCGGCACCCAGCTTGACATAGCCCAAAGCGCGAACTTATTGAAGCCATCATGATAAAGAAAAAATTTCCGCAAACAGGTGTTGCGCTACCGATCGTCCTCATCTTTGTGGTGGTCATGCTGCTGATCGGCATCACCGCCATACGCAATGTCACGCTGGGTGAAAAGATGGCCGGCAACACGCGCAACCAGGAACTGGCTTTTCAGGCTGCGGAGCAGGCGTTGCGTTTCTGTGAAAACGCCATGCTCACCAATTCCGCTAGCAAGCCGACCATCTTGACGCCGTCGACCACGACAAATTTGTGGGATGACGTGACGAACTGGCAAGGCTCCAACTCGATTGCCATTGCCGGCGCACTGCCTGCTGGCGGCGTGAATACATTGCCGAGATGCATGGTGGAAGATGTAAAGGGCACCCTCAGGCTGGATCCGACACAGCTGAAGAAAGACGACGGAATCCAGGTGTACCGGATTACGGCGCGCGGTACAGGGGCTAGCAACAATGCAGTCGTACTCCTGCAAAGCTACTTAAAATTTTGATTGAGATAGGAAGAGTCTCCATGCCACGAACTATTTTTTCAGGCCATGCGACAGGCGGCCAGCTGCACAGATTCCAGGCGCGTTGCATCTGCATGCTGATGGCGCTGGCCTCGGGCCTGGCTTCAGCTGCGGTATCGCAGACACCGCTGTTCGTGGTGCAGCCTCCCAACCCTAATATCATGTACACGCTTGATAATTCGGGCAGCATGGTGTGGGGATCGGTGACCGGAACCGACGCCACGGCTGAATTTAATTCAGCAAAAACTCTGCGCGCGTATTATGCCAGCGCCTATAACGGCATCTATTACAATCCGGCGACAACATACACCCCGGGGGTGTTATATGACGGGACAAAGATGGCTACTTCCGTGGCCAGCGCCCGGATCGACCCGTATCCTACCGCAGGGGGAACGACCAGCACGCTTAACGTCGCTGCGCAGTGTTTTATCAAACCGGGTGTCGCGATCACATTGCCGCTCTACGATCCAAGTAGCTTCAGCGCATACTTTAAGCCGTCGGGCAGAGGAGCAACTCCCAACTGCAATCCTGCGGATAATACATATACGCAGGCCATTGCACAATACGCTTTCTATTACACATGGGTGGGCAGCGGAGCACCTGACGGCAGCAGTGGCCAGGACACTGCTACCAACTACACCAGAACGGATATCATTTCGTCGGTAGCGACTTATCCGAAAGCGTCAACACGGACCGACTGCGGCACTGGCACAACCTGCACATATGCCCAGGAAATACAGAATTTCGCCAACTGGTTTTCCTATGCCCGTACCCGGATCTTGATGACTAAGACGGCCCTGGGGCTGGCTTTTTCCGGCATCGATCCGGTGGTTTCCCCAGTCAATCCTCCTAAATTCCGGGTAGGCTTCAATACCATCAACTCGATTGGCTCAGACGGCTCTGTCGGCTACAACAACACCGACGTTACGGATGGTCCCGACTGGCTGACGATCCGTGATTTTAATTCGACCCAAAAGCAGTCGTTTTACGCCAAGTTGTATGCGATCAGTCCGAATCAAGGTACGCCGCTGCGTACGCAAATGAACCGGATCGGACAGCTTTACCAAGGTACTCTCAGCGGTTTCGATTATACGAATAACGATCCTTATCGGAATACCGCGACCGATTCAACTTTAGTCAGTTGCCGCGCCAGCTATCACATCATGTCGACCGACGGCTTCTGGAATGACAGTTCCGGCGACACCAATTTCCCGGCCTCGTCCGTTGGCACCTATCTTGCGGATATAACCAACTATTATTACACCAATGATTTGCGGACAACGCTTACCAACAACGTCAAACCGACCAATACCACCGATACCGCGACCTGGCAGCATATGACGACATTCACCATCGGCCTGGGAGCCAATGGATCACTCACGTATACCCCCAATTCGGTACCGACCTCCTGGCCTACTCCAGTGGCCAACACCAACACTACCATCGACGATCTGTGGCATGCGGCAGTCAACGGGCGCGGGAGTTATTTCAGCGCCCGCAATCCTACCGATCTTGAAAGCGGCCTGACCAGCGTGTTGAACAATATCTCCAAGCAGCCAGGCGCGGCCTCCGCCGTCTCGGTAAGCCTTGGAAAAGTGAGCAGCAGCAGCCTGATATACGTTCCAGGTTTTGAATCGGGCACATGGATCGGGCACCTGAAGGCATATAGCCTGAATGCCGACGGCACCACGGGAGCCCAGGCATGGGGAGGGAAAGATGCGGCAGATTTGCTGCCGGCTCCAGCCAGCCGTAATATCGTGACCTGGAATCCGTCGGCAACGACGCCCGCCGCAGTAGCCTTTACCTGGACTAATTTGACAACCGCACAGCAGACGGCCTTGTCGGCATCGACGGTCCTGGATTACTTGCGTGGCGATGGCAGCAACGAACAAACGGCCGGCGGGGCAGGTCCAGGGGTCTATCGTTATCGTGCCAATAAATTGGGCGATATCGTTAACTCGTCGCCGTTGTATGTCCAGTCTTCTGACTTTGGCTATTATTTTTCAAGTTTCGCCGGGGGCGGAGCGACCTATAACACCTTCGTAAGCGGCAAGTCGTCGCGTACGCCAATGCTGTATGTAGGCGCCAATGACGGCATGCTGCATGCATTCAATGCCAGTACCGGCGTCGAGACATTTGCTTACGTCCCGAATGCGATATACAGCAAACTGAAGACGCTTAGCAGCCCCAGCAATTCGCACCAGTATTACGTCGATGGCCCCCTGTCTGAAGGAGATGCGTATTTTGGAACGGGTTCCGCCGCGGCCTGGAAAACCTATGTGGTCGGCTCCACCGGCGCCGGCGCGCCTAGCGTGTTTGCCCTGGATGTCACCAGCCCGGGTTCCCTTGGCACAGCCAGTGTGAAATGGGAAAAAAGTTCTGCTGATACCGGTTTCGCCAATTTGGGCCTTGTGCTGGGCCAATCGACCATCGTCCGTTTGACCACTGGTCAATGGGGTGTGGTATTCGGCAACGGTTATGACAGCGCAACCGGCGTGGCTTCCCTTTTTGTCGTCAATTTGGCAGATGGCAGCGTAATCAAGGAGTTTGCCCTGGGCGGTACGGCGAACGGCTTGTCGGCGCCAGCCCTGGTTTTTAACGACAATCGCGAACTGATTGGCGCCTACGCCGGCGATCTTGCCGGAAACCTGTGGAGATTCAATCTGAGCGATACCTCTGCAGCGAACTGGACCAGCAGCACATTATTTACAGCGAAGGATGCGGCATCGCCAGCCGTGGTGCAGCCTATCGTGCAAAAACCCGTCGTGGCTGCGCATCCTTTAGGTGGGTACCTGGTTACGATCGGCACAGGTAAGTATCTGGCGGCGACCGATAAGGCGGTTACCCAGGTACAGAGCTTGTATGGCATCTGGGATAGTTCTACTTCGACCACGACCGCAGCCAAGGTCACGGGACGCTCGGCCTTGCAGGTGCAAACCTTGACGGACCAGCTTGATGCCAATGGCGTGCTCCTTGGCCGCACGCTGACAAATACACCGGTTGACTGGAGCGCAAAGTTCGGCTGGTACGTCGATTTCCCTGCGAGCGGGGAGCGTGTAGTGGGCGATTTGCAGATTCTGGATAACATCGTCCTGCTGACAACGACTCTGGCGCCCGTCGGTGATATCTGCGTCAGCGGCGGCGTTTCGCAAACCTTGGCTTCCGATTACCTGACGGGCGGCGCATCGCCCAACACCAAGATATATAAAAACGGGATTTTGGCGGTATCTGTGAACGGCACGCTTTTGAGCTCGGTAACCATGAAAGCCACCAATACCAACACATCTTCCGCCTCTCTCGGTAACGGCGACTGGGCCCAGAAAGGCAATCCGCTGGATGGCGGGACGCCTGACGAACTCAAGATTCACACGGGATATGGAGCGGTTCGTACCTGGCACCAGTTGCCAATCAAGCCGAATTAATTATTGCAGTTACTTGTCGTGGCCAAGGGAGTATTGATGACATACGGAAAATCTAGCAAGCGGCGTGGCTTCACTCTGATCGAATTGATGATTGTGGTTGCCGTCATTGCCGTGCTTGCTGCAATCGCCATTCCAAGCTACCGCCAGTATGTACAGCGAGGCGATCGCGCTGCTGCGATGGCGGCATTATTGCAGAATGCCAACTGGATGCAGCAGCAGTTCACGGTCAACAACAGCTATCCGATCGCAGGCGCAGCGTTGTATGTGCCTAAGTCGCCACTGAGCGGAACTACGAAGTACAACCTGAGCATCAGTGCCGGCGCCGGAACTACATATACGTTGTCGGCAATCCCGGCTGGGACCGCTGACAAGTGCGGTACTTTTACATTGGACAATACCGGCCTTCGGAATGTGACTGGTGCTACTGCTACGTCTGCGGATTGCTGGGCTGGACGATAGGCCGGGAAGCCAGATTTCAGAGGAGTCTTTGAAACGCCGTAAGGCGTTTGGCTGCTCAAGGCAATATCTCTGCGCCGGTAATTTGTACCAATTAGAACTGGCGAGAAAATAAACAAAAACCCGCATCGGCACTGAGCTGAATGCGGGTTTTTTTATGTAACTACAGGTCTTTTTGAGGCATTTTTGGATTAACGACTTACTTGTTGCCGGCGGCTTCTTCAATCACCTTGGCCACTGCATCCGGCCGGGAGACCATGAGTACGTGAGAAGCGCCTTTCACTTCGACGACATCCTTCGCGCTGGCGCGCTTGGCCATAAAGCGCAGAGCCTCGACAGGAATGTTCTTGTCGGCAGTGCCATACACAAAATAAGAGGGCAGCTGCTTCCAGGCAGTACCGTTCGATGCCTCATAGAGTGCAGCGACAGTCACCGGACGCTGGCCGGCGGCAGGACGGCAGCAAACGATGCGGAAGCGGCAATGGAGATCAATAGTTTCTTGGCAATCATGTTGGGTTCCTTATCGGGATAGGTCGACATTGCCTCAGGCCAGGACGACACTCACGTCGATGTTGCCGCGAGTCATTTTCGAGTATGGGCAGATCTGATGTGCGGCATCGATCAAGTCTTGTGCAGCATCGCCTGACAGGCCGGGCAGACTTACTTTGAGGCGTGCCTGCAAGAGGAAGCCATCGTTTCCGGTGCCGAGGTCGACTTCGGCATCGACGGCGGTGCCAGCCGGCAGGGAGAGATTCTTGTCCTTGGCGGCCCGCCCCATGGCGCCTATGAAGCAGGCCGACCAGCCGGCGGCGAAGAGCTGCTCAGGGTTGGTACCCGCGCCGTGGCTGCCGGGAGGGGACAACGTGATGTCGAGACGGCCATCGTCGCTTTGCGCGGCGCCGTCGCGGCCGCCGGTGGTGCGTGTCTTACCGGTATAGAGAACTTTGTCGATCCTGTTCATGATGTTTCCTTTCAAGTGATTGAGTGATGCAAAACTGCAATGACATGCTGCGGATGAACGGGTGAATGCCAATGAGCGCTGGCACCTGCAGGCGGGATGCCATCCAGATCATCATCAGAAATGATCGACTTCGATCACGGCATCGGCAAATGCGCGTGGAGCTTCTTGCGGCAGGTTATGGCCGATGCCGCCGGTGACAAGCTCATGCTTGTACTTCCCGGTGAAACGCTTGGCGTATGCGGCGGCCTCAGGGTGAGGCGCACCGTTGGCATCGCCTTCCATGGTGATGGCCGGCACCGCAATGGACGGGAACTTCGCCAACCGTGCTTCCAGTTCGTTGTATTTCGCTTCGCCATTTGCCAGGCCGAGGCGCCAGCGATAATTGTGGATGGTTACTGCTACATGGTCAGGATTTTCCAGGTTCGCGGCACTGCGGTCGAAAGTGGCATCGTCGAAGTGCCATTGCGGCGACGCCGTTTGCCAGATGAGCTTGGCGAAATCGTGGCGGTTCTTTTCATAGCCGGCGCGGCCTCGCTCAGTAGCGAAATAAAACTGGTACCACCATTGCTGCTCGGCGTTCGGCGGCAAGACTTGCTTGCCGGCTTCCTGGCTGCCGATCAAATAGCCGCTGACGGAAACCAGGCCCTTGACGCGTTGCGGCCACAGCGCAGCAACGATATCGGCCGTGCGAGCGCCCCAGTCGTAACCGGCGAGGACGGCCTTGTCTATCTTCAGCGCATCCATCAGCGCGACGACGTCGGAGGCAAGCGCCGCCGGCTGGCCGTTGCGCACTGCATTGGGGTCGAGGAAACGCGTGGTGCCGTAGCCGCGCAGGTGCGGCACGATCACACGATAGCCGGCGTTGGTCAGCAGGGGCACGACGTCGATAAAGCTGTTGATGTCATACGGCCAGCCGTGCAGCAGGATGACTACCGGGCCGTTGGCCGGGCCTTCGTCAACGTAGCCGACGTTGAGGTCGCCGGCGTTGATCTGCTTGATGGACTTGAAGCTAACCAGCCCGTGGCTTGCCGTTGCAGTCACGCTCGCCACTGCGCTTGCGGATTGGGCTTTGGCTGTTCCTGGCAATGCAAACTGAGCGCCGGCAAGGGCGAACGCGACAGTGGCAAGGACGAGGCGGCGATGGTTGTTGAGGTATTGGCGCATTTGCTTTCTCCGGTGATGGTGGGGTGGTTTTCAGGTTCTTGCTGCAATCGATACGGCGTGGCCAGCAGCAATAATTAATTATCGTCATAATTATTATGAAGGTAAATATATCCGAGCTCGCTGCAATTTTCAAGTACGATAATCATTACTTCGATAAATAATTTTTGGAAGATATTAAATGAGCAACAAATCTAACCCCAGCAAAGACATTGCCAGGCTCGGCGACTTCATGTGCTTTGCCGTCTATTCGACCAACCTCGCTTATTCGCGCGTCTATAAGCCCGTGCTGGAAAAACTCGGGCTCACTTACCCGCAATACGTCACCATCATTTGCCTTTGGGAAGAGGACAACCAGACCGTCAAGGGGCTGAGCGAAAAGCTGTTCCTGGAACCGAGCACGATGACGCCCATGCTGAAACGGCTGGAAGCGATGGGCTATGTGCGCCGCGAGCGCGACAGCGAGGACGAGCGCAGCGTGCTCGTGTCGCTTACTGAAACGGGGAGGGAGCTGAGGGAAAAGGCCTTCGCCTTCCGCGAGGTGACGGCCAAGGCATCCGGCCTGGCGCCCGAGGAATTCCGCGTGCTGCAAAAAGCCATCGTCAACCTGCGTACCAATTTGATGAACGCCTCCAGCCAGAACTCCACCTAAGGTATAGCAAGCATTGACCCTCATTCTTGCTCTGGAGATGTTTCTCGGTGCGCTTGTTCGTACTCCGACCAACCGAAGCTCGGCGGCCCACTGTCCAAACGTTGTGATTGCTTCCTTGCATTCCTGAAGCATCATGTCCCTGCTGCCGCGGCATTGACATTCTGCGAAATGTGGCGGGTAAGGACCTCGACCGTCTGCTCAACAACACCCGCAGCAACAAACTCTTCAAAGGGCTTGTAGGCCACATCTGGAAGCTGGAGAACGGTGTTGAAAAAGGGCGCCATTTCCACTGCATCTTGTTCTTCGCTGGTTCGAAGGTTTGGCATGATCCTTATCTGGCCGATCTGATCGGTAAATACTGGGTGGAGCGTATCACTGCTGGTCGTGGCACGTTTCACAACTGCAATGCAGACAAAGGTAAATATAAATACCTGGGCATCGGCATGATCAGCCATGGCGATGACGAGTTGCGCGCTAACTTGTTGAAAGTGGTGAAGTATCTGACGAAGAAGGATCAATACCTGCGGAAGAAAGTGTCGAATCGCCGTCGCGTGTTTGGTCGCGGTGAGATGCCTGGTGTCCGTCGTAGTAAGGCTGGACGTCCGCGTAAGCTGCCAAATTAAAATGGAGTGCGTAGGAGGCCAGCACGATAGCGAGCCTCCTACGTCAGTGTTGGTGCAGCCTCAAATTGCTGGTGCGTATTCCGGCAGCATGACCGACCATTCCAGGAGCGTGACCGCTGATTCCTGAGATACCCGGCAGCAAGGCCAGTTGCGCATCGCCGATCGCCGCCACTGTGGCATAGCCGGCCTGGATGTCTTCGTAGGTGTCGAATGTGACGTGGTCGCGCAACTTCACGGTGATGTCTTGAGTTGCATTATTCATGGAATGCCCCCAGGAGCAAACCAAGCATCAAGCTTGCCAAGATGACTGCCGACAAGAATGTTGTAATCAGTCCCGGGCAAGGAAGATTCAAGTGTTTGATCAGCAGAAACATCATGCAACCAATGCCCAAATAACCAATGCCAAAATGTGCGGCGATCCTCCGCATCGGATCAATCCCTGATGAAAGCTGCTTTGCGGCGCCTTGCGTCCGATATCGTCAGCCAGATGGCAGATACGAGAAAATAGAAGGCGCCAAAGGCCGCATAGGGGGCGATGGCGGTGATGCTGGGCGCGTTCGAGCCGTTTGCTTGCTTAATGAAGATGACGCCCGCGAGCGCGGACTGCCCGCCGCTGAGGATCATCACCCATTGCGCGCCATAGTTTCTCCAGCGGCGCACAGCGGTCGCAAGTTGAAAGAGCCCCGCCAAAGCCGCCCAAATCCCGAACACGACGAGCACCGCATTCATGCTCATTCCGAGCGCAACCGCGACCGCAACCGTCGTCATTGCGCTAACGGCCACATTGAGAGCCTGCGTCGGATTTCTCTTCAGCCCCCCGTTGCGCTTTGCGTCCATCAAGTTTGCCACAGCGTCCCAAGCGGGATAGAGAAGAAGCAAAGCTGCAGAGACCGCAGGCACGCTTTTGCCCACCGTGAACGCGGCGGCGACCCAGACGACTGAGAATGCCGCCCGGGAAAAATAATAGGGTTTCAGCCACTGGTTTCCCTGCGGGAAAGTCTGCTGCTCGAGGTTGGTATCGGTCATGTGTTTCTCCTATTTGTTTAACTAGAAAAGTGGATAGCTGCCTCGCCTTGATGGCGTATGGGCTTGAGTGAGTTATTTGATGTAGGGCACCGCTGTAGGCGCAAAGAGTCGAGTGGCGTTTCAATCGCGGGCAGTCCGGCGGCCATCGCTGACACCAGCAGCGGGCGTCGGTCACCCGCCGTAGATCCATGAGCTGCATCGGAAATAGGTATGTGAGTCATTAAGAAATCCTTGTGATCAAATTCCGGCGTACCACTCATAGCCACGATCCTCCCAGTAACCGCCCTTGCCGCCAAACTGTGCGCTGAATGCATCGACGACTTCGATGCGCATCAAATATTTCGCGTGCTTGTAGCCCAACTGGCGCTCGACTCGTAGTCGCAGCGGTGCACCGTGCGGAACCGGCAGAGCCTCCCCATTCATGCCATACGCGAGAATCGTCTGTGGGTGGTAGGCATCTAGCAGATCGATGCTCTCGTAGTAGCGGCCACTGCCGTCGAGCGCCTTCTCCAGTTCATCGGCGCAATGGAGCACCACATAGCGGGCGCCTGGCTTCAGGCCTGCCGCATCGAGCACATGTGCGAGGGGAACCCCTTGCCACTTGCCGATAGCGCTCCATCCCTCGACACAGTCGTGCCGCGTGATCTGGGTCCGCGAAGGGAAGCGTTTCAGTTCTGCTAGCGACAGGCTTTGTGGTCGCTGCACGAGCCCGTCTACCTGCAGCCGCCAGTCTGCGAACTCGCGTTCCAGCAAATGGGCGTATTCCTCTGAGTCAGGCATCTGGGTGCCATTGGCCCGGAATACTGGCGAGAGATCGGTTTCGGCGTATTCGCGCGCCAAGCGCTGACGAGGAAGTAGAGCACGCTGGCTACCCATCGTCAGCTTTTCGGTGTTGCGCAGTACTGCATCCACATCGGCGTTCTGGGCCAGGCGGTCGCAGCCGGCGAGGGCGAGCACCCCAGCCCCTGAGGCGAGGCCAGCCAAAAATCTGCGGCGTGAAAAGTGCGGTGTCATCGTGCGGCTCCTTCGTCATTGATGGCGTAGCGTCCACTGAGCATCGACCGCAGGTTGTTCCACAGTCCCGATACGATCACCATCACTACATGGACGACGACGAACAACACCAGCAGGAACGCGCTGATGAAGTGTAGCGTGCGCGCGGAAGGGCGTCCGCCGAACAAATCAGGCAGGAAGTGAAGTGCTGCGTCAAGCCCGGGCGACATCGTCAATCCGGTCAACACCATCAACGGAAGCAGTCCAAATATCACTACCAAATAGCTGAGCTTCTGCAGGGCGTTATAGCGACGCGCAGCTTCGCCGCGAGCAAAGCGCAGGCGCGCATGGTCAAAAATCTCCTGCCACAAGTGCTGGGGTGTCAGCTGACCTTCGCTCGGCAAAAGGTCGCGGCGAAAATGCCCGCGCCAAACCCCGTGCGCCAAGTAAATCAAGCCGTTGAAAACGAGCAGCCAAGCGAAGAAAAAGTGCCAGTGTCGGCCGGCCCCAAGGTCGTGATACGAGGGGATGGTAAGCCAGACGGGAAACGCCCGCGCAGTGGCGCTACCGCCTTCCTCGGAGACACCGAGAAACCCTGTGGTTGGAATGCTTAGCGGACCGATCTGAAAGAAGCCCTGCAGCACATTGCCACTTTGCGTCGCACTTATTGCGATGAAGGCTTGATCTGCATCGGCACCGTATTGTCCCCAGTACAGGCGCGGATGCGCATTGAATATCTGCAATCCGCTTAAAAGCAGGAACGAGAAGCACACCACGTTGAGCCAGTGAGTGATGCGCACAGTTGCCGAATGTCGTCGAATGAATTGTCGACGTGCCGCAGATGGCGTCACTACTGGAGTAGAGTTTGTAATTGTCATAAAGAGATATCACTTGGCTGGTGCGAGCCAGCCAAGCAAGTCTTTCTTACATTGGCGGCACAACGCCGTTTTTGCCGACAACGATCTGCATTGCCGAGAGCTTCCCGTTGGTGCCCTTTTCGGCATTGATGAAGACGACGGCTCCTGGCTTGACATCCTCAGCCGTGGCCGGGGCCAGGGTGACAATCGGAGTGCGCTCGGAGATCGAGATCTTCTTCTCCTTGCCGTGATAGCTCACCGTGACGGTGCTGCCACTGACCGTCTTGACGGCGTCAGCCACCGTTGCGTTGGTCATCGTGCTGTTCGGCTTCAAGTCATATCCGTAGCTACCCTCTCCCGCGCCCTTGAGTTGGGGTGGCAGGATGAGCACCTCGAGCGCGCCATCACCGCCTTCCGATTTCGGCAGGGACGCGATGCCCACATAGTCGCCGGGCTTGATGTCGCTGATGCTCGCCTTGGCCACTCCCGAGGCAGCCCAGCCGGCTTTGAGCGTCACGGTGATGGCACTTCCGTCGCGCGATTTAACTTGCAACTGGTCGCCTGTCAGCGCCACGACGGTGCCGCGCACACGCACTTGGTCGCCCGGACCGGCAGCGAGCGCTGTCGGCAAGGCGTTGATCGTCAACATTGCGCTTGTCACGATGATGGCCAAAAGCTTGGAAAGTTTAGAAAGTTTGGGTGGATGCATAAAATTTTCCTATGCGACACGGGGGTCGCGAGTGATGGGCGCTTTGGAATGAAAGTCGGTAAAAGCTGCGCCGCAAGAGCTTTCGAGACTGATGAGGTGGAGCTGACTAACTGGTAGAGTAAAAAAAATGACGACAGGAAACAGTGGGGCAAGCTGGTCCGGAACCAGCCGAGTCCAGTGAGCCGACCCACGCCTGCTTGCACGGTCGCGGGCAAGACCTTCGGATCGTCATAGGCAGCATCGTTTTGCATTGGCAGTTAGGCGGGTTCATCATCCAGAAGACCTCAACCTTAAAGGCCGCGACGCCTGCGCACTAGCCCGCCACAGGCACTTTCACTACTAAGCTAAACTTATAAATTCCGGAATGAAGATTCCGATCGATGAAACGGGCATACCTGATGCAGACGAAAACTCGCACCTCTTGAAGGGATACTTCGAAGATTTGACGACTCCAGGTCGCCTGCCTCGTACCAAGGCCCCTGACACTGTCATTGGATCGACGCCTGCCTCCCCAAACCCTCTTGGCCTATGCGGCGAACGATCACGGCCTGGAGCTGCCCCATTTGATCAAACGATCAAATCATTTTTTCGACGTAAGACGCGCGTCTTGTCTGACTTTCGGCGTCAAGTCATTGAATTTTCCACCGGGATCTCATCGAGCTGGGCGATGCCTCGTCTAGTGGACCGGATCGACGACCGGATGGAGGCATACCATAACGGCTCTCGCTTTTGGCAGGTCTCCAAGTTGACGGCTTACAGACCTGGCCAAAGGCCACCATCGACCCGCAAATTGACGCCCGTGATGTATCCGGCAATAGGGCTGACCAGAAAGGCGACCGCGCTTGCAATTTCTTCGAGCCTTCCGACCCGCGCCATTGGAACCTGCGCAAACATGGGAAGTACGTTGCGCTCGACATCCTGCCAGGGCGCGTCCGAAATCGCTAAGCCGCGTTCTCGTGCAACTTCGCGGAAACGGCTATCCAGAGCCGCGCTGTGAATCGTTCCAGGTGAGACTGCGTTGACGGTGACGCCAAACGCTGCCACAGCCTTCGCCATCGATGAAGTCATTGCGTTCATGGCCGCCTTGCTCGCGGAATAGTCGGGCGCCGACGCAGGTGGCATTGCGGCTGCCAAGCTGGAGATATTCACGACTCGTCCCCACCCGGCTTGCTGCATTTGGGGCAACAGGCGTGTCGTCACCCGCAGGGCCGCCAATACGTTTCTGTCGTAAGCCGAGGCCCAAGAAGAGGCAGTTGTGTCGATCCAGCCTTCTTTGCTCCCCCCCGAGCCACCTGCGTTGTTGACCACGATGTCGATCGCGCCGGCGACTTGCTCGGCTTCGTGGATGAGGCGATCCACCTCGGCTTCGCTCGTCAAATCTCCAATTACCACGTACGCTCGCCCGCCGTTGGCGATGATTTTGCTGGCTACCTCTGCCGCGAGTTCTCGGTCGCGGCCGTGAACGACGACAGTCGCGCGTTCTGCAGCCAGCGCAATCGCTATGGCCTCTCCGATTCCCTTGCTGCTTCCCGTGACGAGTGCTGTCTTACCATCCAGTTTTAAATCCATCGTGCAAATCCTCTTATGTGTGGTCTCAATCAATGAAGCGTGAAGTGCATCCATGATGGAGACAAACACGCCCTTTAAAAATACCGCTGCAGCTGGCAAACGGCTCGCGCCGCGACGGACTTGGTCGCTCGATGGCCAGGTCGGTTGAACTTGTTGCCAAACTTGAACCACCCGACAATGAAGAGCGCCTGGATTAATTGGCCAAAGGTCTCGGAACAATGCGCATGCTCGATCTTGAAGCAACAACAGAGAAGGTTGCCGAGATGGCTAGACTGGCTGCGATGCACAGCATTGCGGCAATCGACGACTTAGCCATGGCCCTCGGACTGGGCGAAGTGCCTGCAACACTGAAGAAGACGCCACCGATGAGGTCGTTTGACATGTGAGTTTCCAGTAAGTGGTTGGTGTGAACCTTTCGTGATCCAGTCTAAGTTGAGACCGCAACTTTAACGACCGCCGCGCCTGCGCACTAGCCCGCCACAGGCATTTTCACTAATAAGCTAAACTTAAGAATCTAAGACTCCATGACTAAGAAAAATATGTCTAATTTGCGTGGCATCGAAACCTTCGTCCGGGCGGTGGAAGGCGGCAGCATCGCCGCTGCGGCACGGCAGTTGGGCATTAGTGCTGCAGCCGCCAGCCAGAACCTGGGCCGACTGGAAAAGGAACTCGGCACGCGGCTGCTCACGCGCACCACCCGCTCGCAGGCTCTGACGGCAGCTGGTGAGGTGTACTTTGCTCATGTCAGCCCCTTGCTCGATGGACTGGCCTACGCCAAATCCGAACTCTCGGCGCTGCAGGATGCCGTGCAGGGGCGGCTCAAGCTCTCCTGCTCCGTTGCTTTTGGCCGCCACGTGGTGGCACCACTCATACCGGCTTTTTTGGCGCGCTATCCCCAGGTGAACCTGGAAATGCTGATGGTCGATCGCAGCGTAGACCACGTGAAAGAGGAAGTGGATGCCAGCATCCGTTACCGCGATGTGCTGGAGCCCGGCCTGGTGGCGCGGCGGATCGGCACTTCACCCATTCTGCTATGCGCGGCACCTGGCTATCTCCAGCAACATGGCCGCCCCACCACGCCCGAAGATCTGGCAGCACATTCCTGCTTGACCTTTCGCAGGCCACTGGACGGGCGCGTTGTGCAGTGGCCGTTTCTGCGCGACGGTATGCGTTTCGCGCCCACACTCCGCATCGCTACGGTTTGCAACGACATCGACACCCTGGCAGCCTTGGCCGTGGCCAGTGCAGGGGTGACCCGACTCAGCACCTTCATTGCCAACCCTTTGATTGAGGCCGGCCTGTTGGAGCCGTTGTTTCTGGCCGCCGACGGACCAGTGCAGACGCTTGCTGACCCGGAGCCCTTGGAATACTTCGTCTGCTTCCGCGACCGCAAGCATCTGCCCGGCCCGGTGCGCGCATTCGTCGACTTCATCGCCGAAGCTTTGAAGGATCACCCACTGCTTCAAGCTCCAGTGTGGCCCGCGCCAGCCTAAAGGTTTTGAAAATGGGGCGCGCACAGAATTCGGAAAAAATCGTACGTTAAGGGGGGCGTGGTCATCGCCCACCGGCCGGGTTCGATCCCAGTCACTGCCGGAAAGGGCTGCGTTAGATTTGACCTGACATATTCCGCCAGGTCAAGTTCGAGCTAGCGCATCTTATCCGCTTTCACCGTCACTCCGGATTTGCCCTCCGCTCCTGCACATCTTCTCCCTCGCCTTGACTCGCCCCTTAGTAGCCATGCTGCTGTGCTGGAATCGGTAGGACTCGTTCCCCGTCTCCAGGATATAGCAGTGGTGGGTTATGCGATCAAGCAACGCCGTCGTCATCTTGGCGTCACCGAACACATTTGACCATTCGGCGAAGCTCAGGTTGGTGGTAATAATGACGCTGGTGTGCTCGTACAGCTTTGACAGCAGATGGAACAGCAAGGCGCCGCCAGCCTGGCTAAAGGGGAGATAGATGACCCGGTGCTTACACCGTTGGTATCGTCCCACCGTCGATCACATACTCGCTGCCTGTAATTGATGCCGAGCGTTCGGAAACGAGAAAGGCGACCAACTCTGCCACTTCCTCCGGGCGTCCCGGACGTCCGAGCGGGATGCCCCCCAACGAATCCATCAGCATCGTCAACGCTACCGCTTCGCTGGTACCCGAAGTTTCGGCCAAACGTTGAATCAGTTCGGTGGCCGCAGTGGTCTCGATAAATCCGGGTGCTACGGTATTGATGCGGATGCCTTTCGGGCTAAATTCGTTCGACAGCCCTTTGCTGTAATTGCTGAGCGCTGCCTTGGCCGCAGCATAGGCGAGCGTCGCTTCAAACAAGGGAAGGCGGCGTTGGATCGACGAAATGTGTACGATGACGCCTGAACCTTGTGCCACCATCGACGGCAGCAGGACGCGGTCCAGGCGCACTGCCGCAAACAGGTTAGTCTCGAAAGCGTACTGCCAGTCGTCGTCGCTCAAGGCCAGCGCACCCCCTCCCGGCGCCGACGATCCGCCCACGTTACTGACAAGAATATCGATGCCGCCGAGATGCTCCAGAACGTGACGCGCCACCGTAGCACTGCCCTCGGGAGTACTCAGATCGGCCGCAACGAAGTCGGCGTCGTTCGCCAACCCCACAGGCCGGTGACGTGCCGTGGTGACGACATGTGCGCCTCCCTTGCGTAACCTCTCGACAATGGCTTCGCCCATGCCCTTGGTGCCGCCCGTGACTAGCACCCGCTTACCGGCAAATTCGGTTGGATCAACAGATATCGTTTTGCTATTGGCAGTGTTCATGATGTAATCTCCAATGCCGAAATGCCCGTGTCTCCAAGCACAAAATGAAAGCGCAATGGCAACGGGCTGCCCGGAAAAGTGCCGGCGACCTGCGCGACAACGCTCAATTGGCTGGCCGAGCCTGTCGCCTCGAGCGGCGTCATAACGGCTGCGTACTTCTTTTGGTTTTCGTCATTCCACGCCAAGATGGCTGCACGGCCGCGCATATCGCGTCCCTCATCATGAACAACGGCGTCTTCCGCAAAACACTGCGCAACACTATCTGAATTGCCGCTGTTAGCGGCCTTGAAGTAAGCCGCAACTGCGGTCGGTAAGTTAAGAGACATGCTGACTCTCCAATGGTGGATGGAGATTTCATCATAGTGAAGCCGACTATAGAGAAAAAGATGATTCTGGTATATTGGGCTTGTCCTGCAAGTTCACAATCAAAACCATGGCCGATACCTCCTTCGATGGACTGAAAGCCTTCCTGACTGTCGCCGAGCTGAAAAGCTTCACAGCAGCGGCCACGCGCCTCGACGTCACCACTACCGCCGTCAGTAAGGCGGTCAAGTTACTGGAACTGCGCCACGACGTAGTGCTATTCCAACGGACCACCCGCCACGTGGCCTTGACTGAAGCCGGCGCAACCTTGTTCGCCAGCCTGCGCACAGCCGTTGACCAGATCGACGATGCGTTCTCAGCCTTGCACGCCTCACGCGGCCGGCCGAGCGGCACGTTGCGCCTGACCATGCCACGCGCCTTGGGAGCGCTGCTGATCAAGCCGCTTACCGTGCAATATCGACGCATGTGCCCCGATGTCGCAATCGACATTTCGCTCGACGACAGCGCAGTGGACCTGGTAGCCAGCGGCTTCGATGCGGGCATCCGGCTGGGCGAGGCGGTAGCACAGGATATGGTCGCCGTCCGCCTGACGCCGGATCGTTAAGCCTGTCGAACTGCGCCAACACGCATTCGCCTTTCTGGAAGGATGTGGCTCACCGCTGTTTCAGGTTGGTCATGTAGTAAAGGCGCATAGGCAGGCATCCTACGAGTGTGGTTAGATCGGATGGGAAAAAGCCGGCAGCACTGCACGGCCATGTCGGTGTGATCGTGGCCTGTTTAGGGGCGGCGTCCCAAGTAATTGTATAGGCTGTTTCGGCTGATCCCGAGGTCTCTGGCGATCTGCGCTTTCTGGTCGCCACGCTCTACGCGGGCTTTTAATTCAGCCGCTTCTTGCTCGGTCAGTTGCTGTCTGCGAAGCGATAAAAAATAAAGCGCAACGGCACGCTATTTTGCCGAATAGGGGAAGAAAATGAAAAAAATACTTTTATTGCTGGCGGTCGCTTCCAGTTCAGCGTCGGCATTTGCTGAGGATGTTTATGTTCCTGGCTACGTGCGCAACAATGGGACCTATGTGCAGCCCTACCATCGTACCGCACCGGATAACACCACCCTGAATAATTACAGCACTCAGGGCAATGTGAACCCTTATACGGGTCAGCAGGGCCACGTTCAGCCCAATCAATACAATTCGCCCAGCCTCTACCAGGCGCCAGCGCCTACCCTCTATCAGCAGCCTCAGCAATACAGGCAGCCTCAACCAACCCAAAATTGCCTATATGGGCAGCGCTGCTAGGGGCACAGGTATGAGCTTCAAAACTGGCATTCAAGCACTTGCAAAAGTTGGAAGGTGGGTATCTGCGGCAATCGCCGCACTCGCAATTTATGGCGCTACTCAATCTATTGATCCATCCAACTCCTTGATCATAGGAGCAATATTTGTCATCCCAATTTTGGTAGTTAGCTGGCTTCTTGATAAATTTGTAGAGTAAAGCTAGAGGGCTACGCTTAAAAATCCCGCCCATCTCAACCGCTTCGGCGGTTTTTTACGCCCTGTGGATAACTAGACGCACATTCTGTTTATGGCATACAAAATCACGATTATTTAATACGACTACCGTATTCATTGGGTTTTCAGCCGATCACTAGCTTCTGTATTGAAGTCAGGTGGGTTTGTAATGAGTTGAGGAAAGGAAGCTATGGCGCGCCGACGGTCAAATGCAGGGTTGATAGACGTCTTGGTGAAACTCCCTGCGTGGGTGAGTTTGCTCGTGGGATGTATAGCCTTCACGGGGATGCGCTGGATACTGCCAGCGATGTGGGCCGGCAATCTCTACCTGAAGGGTATCGCCACAGGACTGCAAGCGATAGCTTGGATGCCGCTGTTGTTCTTCGGCTTTCTAGGACTCATTGCCTTTGCCACTACTAAGGTCGGCAATACTGTCCACAACATTGATACGAGCAAACGATCGCGATTCAGGCGCGAACCGTCAAATCTGCCGTCCGCTTCTACTCTAGATAACCGCTGGGGCGCTTCCAACCAAACCATCGATGAAGTTACAAGAGATAAAGGTAGATTCGATACCTGGAGCGTGGAAGCGCTACGTGCCCTGGAATGGAAGCGGTTCGAATTATTGTGCGCGAAGTACTACGACGCTGTCGGCTTCAAATCCGAAACGATACGCTGCGGCGCCGATGGTGGAATTGACGTGAAATTGTTCAAGCACGATCCTGCCAAGCCGCTGGCAGTCGTGCAGTGCAAAGCCTGGAATGCCCAGTTGGTTGGCGTCAAAGAGGTGCGTGAGCTTCTAGGCGTGATGACCTCTGAGAAGGTTTCACGCGGCGTGTTCATTACCACTGGCTCATACAGCAAAGATGCAGTGGCATTCGGCGGCGCCAATCCTATGCAATTGTTGGACGGACCAGGCTTTGTAAAGAAGATCCAAGAGTTATCGGCTGAACGCCAAACCGAACTTCTCAAGTTCGCGTTCGAGGGTGATTACGCCACCCCTACGTGTGCGTCGTGCGGGATCAAGATGGTAAAACGAGACAGCAAGCGCGGGCTGTTTTGGGGCTGTCGCAATTTTCCGCGTTGTAAAAGCACATTCGTAATCAGAGAGTAATAGTGCGTAGCGACACAACCATATTGCCGGACGGGGAAATGAAAAGAATAATTTCAGCACTGCTGCTTATATTTCCCCTGATTGTAGGAATGTTCCCGCAGCTTTCTTCTGCTCAGGAAGCTCAAAACGCTGCGGAGGCAGTGAACGTCACGGGAAATCAAATAATGGCTGGCTGTCAGATTGTTCCGAGCGATGTAGATTTTTGCAGAACGCTATTTCTTGCGGTGACTAATAAGGCTCTCTTAACAATGGGAAACGATGGGCTTCCATTGATTTGCCCTCCACCTGGCGCGACTTTACTTCAAGCAGTTGCTATAGTCGAAAAAGACATGATTGACCATCCTACGGCATTGCATTTTCCGGCAGTTGAATTGGCAGTCGTGTCACTTTTCAATGCATTCCCATGCCGTAAGCATTTCTAAATTTTATGGGCCGTACGGAGGTCGCCTCGAAATGACAAAATCCATCTTCATCGCATTGTTGGTTATTAGTTTTGCTGCGTGCGGCGAGTCATACCACGACCCGTTTGGCAACGAGATCAGTAAAGAGGAGCATGAGCGTCGCGTGGCCAACGACGCAGCGCGTGACGCTTTAGTCAATTTGATGGCCGAATGTCGCAATCATCCGCAGCCAGGTTGCCCCGTCCAAGAAAAATGAGCTCATTCCAAGTGAGCGATGAGGCGCGGTAATTTTTGATATGAGTTGGTGCAAGAAGTACGGCTTGCCAAAAGAGAGCGAACGCATAATGACAAATCAGTCCGACAAGCCAACTGCACATGTAATTAAATTTAGTGTGTTGAAAACCCCGTTGCCAACAGACCCTCCTGGGGCGAACGACTTCTATCATCAACTCGGAATACTTATGGTTGCATGGGGCAGGCTTGAGGGGCATTTCACCCTTACGTTACTAAATTTGATGCGTTTAGCGGGCGCTCAAGAAGTCAGTCATAAATTGCCGGCCCAATGGGAGAGTAGAAAGAAATTGTGGGAACGTGCGCTCAAAGTAATTCCGAGCTTGGCTTATTTGGAATTAGATGCAAGTAAGTTGCTAGACGAAATTATAGATACTGCGCAAGATCGGAATCTCCTAGTTCACGGGATGTGGGGAGAATTTCAAAAAGACATTCCGGTCAAGATAGAGGTTGCATCTATTAAATATCAGAAATCGACACCTGACGGCCTTCTATTCGGGAGGCACGATATTACTGTCGACATACTAAAAACAATCACTGGTCGTATTAATGATCACAATAAATTGCTGCACCCGATAAGCGTCGTTATTGCTTCTATCGAATCAACTCCACAAGATGCTCAAATAATATGACTGCGGATTTCTACCTTCGTGATACCAAATGATCTACAGCAGCGTCAAGCCGTCGTCTCGAATTTTCCAGCTATGACTTTGCCGCGGGCCGCCGAGTACAAGTAATCCGCGTACTGCTGCATCATCACCTTGCGCTCATCAAGGAATAGCGCGCGATCGTATGCCTCGCTGTAGGTGTCACCAGACGCGTGGGACAGTTGGCGGTCTACGACCTCATGACGGTAGCCCAGGCGTTCTTTGATGACGCCCATCGCCAATTATCGGAACCCGTGGCCAGTCATCTTACCGCTATAGCCCATGCGCTTCACTGCAGCCAATATGCCGTAGTTAGTCGCCGGCTCGCTTGGATTGCGCAGGTTGGGGAAGAGATGCTTGCTGTTGCCGGTGTGTTCCTTGAGCTCTCTGAGTAGTTCCCAACCCTGGCTCGGTAGAAATACGTGGTGATCGACTTTGCGCGGGTTCAGTTTCTTCTTGCCCATTTTCATACGCTGCCAAGGAATTACCCAGTCCTCATTTTCGATGTCGATCTCAGACCATTCCGTTGTCGTCAATTCGCTGGTGCGCACGAAGGTCAACATCATCAACCGGAACATGATGCGCGTGGGGGTGTACATGCGCCCCTCGATCTTTTCAAAGGCGCGGAGGAAGTCGGGTAGTTCATCCGGTGTGATCGCCGCGTGATGCCCCTTGGACGTTTGCTTGAGTGCGCCGCGTAGGCTGGGCACTGGATCGATCTCTGCTTTGCCGGCGGCAATCGCATAGCGGAAAATCTGGCCGCATACCTGACCTTGTCGCTTGGCCATCTCCAGGGCGCCACGTTTCTCGATCTGGCGCAGCACGTCCAACATGACGGGAGCTCTGATGTCTGCAATAGGCTGTTTGCCTATTAATGGGAAAACGTCCTTTTCGAGCCGGAGCAGAATATTTCTCGCTGTACCTGGTTGCCAGGTGTCGAGTTTGTTTGTGTGCCACTCGCGCGCCACGGCCTCGAAGGTGTTGGCATTGGCTGTCGCTTTGTTTTGTTTTTCTATTCGCTTGGCTTGGGCGGGGTCATTTCCTGCTGCTTTAAGCTTTTTTGCATCCATGCGCTTATTGCGTGCATCCAAGAGGGACACTTCAGGGTAGGCGCCGAATGTGAGGCGGGTGTTTTTGCCGTTCGCCTGGCGATAACTCATGCGCCATATCTTCGACCCGGTCGGCATGACCTCAAGATACATACCGCCACCGTCGGCCAGCGTGTAGGGTTTGTCCCTCGGTTTTGCGCTTTTTACCTGTATATCTGTGAGCGGAGTGGCCAGTTTAGGCATTTTGCATCCAAGCTGTTCAGGGGTTTGCATCCATGGATGAAAGTATGGATGCAAAAAAGCCGGATGTAAATGGACAACGATGGACGCCATAAAACAAAAAACCCGCATCAGCACTAGGCTAGAGGCGGGTTTCTGTACGTGCGATAGGTGGAATTGAATAATTCTTGCAAACCCAATTACTAAAACGGTCTGTTCTCATCTTAAATTAAATGTACCCGCACTGATACCCGCAAAAATAATTCCTTATCTGCCCCATTAACTTCCGTGATTGGTCTCGTCACCAAGCCTTGAATAAAGCCGGCTGCCGCCGTCCGGCTTTTCATTTGTACCCACCACAAACACGCCTCAATTGATCATCTGTATTTGAACTTTAGAGTCAATGATTGTTGATACCCGACTACCTCGCCATTATCAAAAGATAAATCAACTGTAGTTGCGATGGAATACACATTTCTAATGCTCATACTGATAACATTGCCCAAAATAAATTAACTATTGGTGAGGAATTGTTGTTATGCAAAAAAATGGCAGATCTATGGCGAAGATTCTCAAGGCTGTTGTCTCAATTGCGGCGTGTCTGTTGATTTTCGTAGCGCCGGGGATTTCAACCGCAGCAACGAAAGAGTCGGTGGCGCAAAGCAAACAAGACGTCAAAGCGGCTGGTAAGTTACTTGACTCTTGGCACGGGGAAGGGCAACTTCTGGAGCAGGCGCAACAGAAACTTGCCGAAGCGATAAAGCTAGACCCTCAAAATTACTTCGCGTTTAAGGAACTGGCTCGCCTTCAAGTAATGGCTGGCTATATCAATGGGCGTAACGTAAGGAATGGAATATATCTCTACATGGTTGGAAATTATTCGCCAGGAACGCTTGATGCGGCGGAAGCGCTGGTTCGTGAATCGATTCGGATCAATCCGGGCTTTGCAGAGGGTTATGTTTATCTTGGATATATTCAGATGGAGCAGACCAAGCTTGATGACGCTGCGAAGTCATTGACTCAAGCGGAGGCACTTGGAACCGATGATCCATGGCTGCAACTGAACTGGGCCTCCCTGAATAATGCCCGAGGAGAGTTTTCGACTGCCACCGCGCGGTGGCAGCGCGTTCTGAAAAGCGGTACATCCAACAAAAAGGCGTTGTCGTCGGCATATGGCTTTTTAATCGATAGTTACAAACAGACTGGAGACACCGACAAGGTTCTCGCGCTTTATAAGGAGCGAATCAAACTCCGCCCAACCAATGCTTGGTTACTTGGGGATTACGCTGAATATTTGGGGGCAACTCTCGGCCGAAATGACGAGGCAATCGAGCAAGCCAATGCGGCACTGAAGATTATGGATTACGGTGTGGGGCGACGTATTCTTGCGTATGCACTCTATCGGAAGTGGGCGGATATGGTTGCACAAGATGCTGGGAACGACGCTGAAAAATATTTTCAATCAGCCTTGGCGATTGATCCTCGACTCGAACAGATCATGGCATATGGCGGTTCTGAGCCGGCAGGCGCGCCGCTGGCAAAAGCACTTAGCACAAGGAAGGGAGTATCCATTGATTCGCGTGGTGAAGACGGATCGACTGCTCTTCTCTTAGCGACGAATCTTAACCGAGTTAAATTGGTTCAAGCCTTGCTCGACCTAAATGCCAATCCAAACGTCCTTGATAGGAACGGTTGGACACCACTCCTCAGTGCGGCCGACGAAGGTAATGCTGAAATTGTCAGTATGTTACTTGCAAAGGGAGCCGATGTTCGGGCCAAGAAAGGAGGCTGGGATGCAGCAGCTTTCGCGGAACGAAAAGGCAATTCTGAACTTGCTGCACTGCTTAAGAAACGGGCCGAGGACACAAAGTAACCGATCCGAGACTGGATTAATCTTGTGCATTCCATGTGCATTTACGGGAGCGATGTAACTGCTAGAGCCCAATCAGGGCAGACTGCCTCGGAGCTAGCCCGAGGCATAGGCTGGCAAAAAATAGCCGAATATCTCGATGGGACAGCCAAAGCCACTCCATAGTCTAGTTGACCGTCCGTACTGGAAAGGCTGTATCGGCCGGATTTTTTGGTCGAAATTTGCTTGTCCCGACAGGCACAAAACGGCCCGTTGCGGCCGGTCGAGCGTCTCCGGCTGACCGGCTGCTTAAAACTAGTTGCGGTCAATGGGCTTCGATGGAACGTCAAACGGTTCCATGCAAAATGCGTTCTCCGGCTACATTGGAACGAACGGCGGCTTAGGCGGGTAGACCGGCCGTTGACGGAAAATTCTCAACGAGTGACTGGTTTTCGAAAATCTGGCAGACGGCTTCCGACCCTGAACAGCCATTCGATACGCCGAATTCACTTCACTAAAGCTGACGTCCGCAAAGTTTTCCACCGCCCCAAAGCCGCCCAATGCAATTCATATTGGTCGTGTCCGCTTGCCTGGCACGGTTGTCGTTTGCTTTGATGGATTGTAGGCCTGAGCACGGTCATGATGCTGGTCAGGTGTTGAACACATAACTTGGATCAATCCACATCCGTGTGGCAAGTGGACGCTTCCGAGGTACGTGAGCGATACTCCCCCGGTGTTATTCCCGTCCATCCCTTGAATGCTCGGTTGAAGGAATTGCCATCCTGAAAACCCAGCAGCCAGGCGATTTCTCCCGGCGAAATGGACGAACGGGCGAGATAGTGCCGGGCCAATTCCTTGCGTGTAGCGTTCAGCACGTCCTGGTAGCCGGTCGACTCTTCGCTCAAGTACCGTTGCAGGGAACGTTTGGTCATCGCCAATCGAGTGGCTACCTGTTCAATGGTGCTCTGGCCGCCTGGCAACATTTCGAGCAGGGCACTCCGTACCCGCTGACTCATGGTGGCTTCGGCATCCAAATCGGACAGTCGCTTTTTCAGACCACTTTCAAAAAACGACCACATCCCTGCATTTTCGGTTAAGAACGGATGTTGCGCATCCTGAGCAGAAAAAGCGATCTGGTTGCGGTCGCTTTGGCGAAGCGGATGACCGAAATAGGTCTCATACGGAGTCAGATTCTCCGGTAGTTGGGTCAACGACAAATCAATCGGCACTATCCTTTGCCGCGTTGCCAATCGCGCCAATTGGGTAAAGAACACCAGTTCGGAAGCCGCGAGGCTGCGCGGAATCGGTCTCAGATCGTCGTAGCAATCGAGCGTGGCTGTGGTTCGCTCAGCGTCAATGTTGACGGCCAGAGTAAGCGGGCCGATCAGCATCTTGAATTGCGATAAGCGCTGGAGCGCGGTATTCAGGTTCGGACTGCACAGGCTGGCAAAGATGGGGGGATCGAAGGTTTCCACAGAAATTACTTGGCCGATTTTCAGTGGCAACGCTTCGGACCCAGCTGCCCGTTCCAGCCCTTGCCAGAAGTTGAAATACTCCAGCGGCGTCAAGCTGGCGTCCTTGCGCGCAAACAGGTCGGCCGGTAGCTCCGCCAATCTGAGTACATCAGCCGGGTTGATACCCATGTCGCGTATCAACAGCTTCCAGCCGCTCTGAACGCTAAATCGATTCGCGTGCATCATCGGCCTTCCTCACTTCACGATCGATAACACGATTTTGTCGAAAATGCGGTCGCCGAACCACTTGCGGATAAACATCAGCGGCATAGCATATTTACCGGCGACGTACCGGGTCTTCGGTTTTTTTGCGCGTATCGCCTGCAGGATGAGATTGACAATGACCTGGGGGCTGGAAGCGCCACCGAGTTCATATGATGCCCGGGTGGCCGATGCGACCGCGTTTGCCATTTTGCTGTAAGGACCGTTGCCGGAACGCTTGAGCATGGGAGCTACCAACACATCGCCGAATTCGGTGGCAATCGCGCCCGGCTCAATGATCACCACGTCGATGCCGAACGGCGCCAGTTCAAGACGCAGACAATCCGACCAGCCCTCGACCGCATGCTTGGTGGCGTGATACCAACTGCCCAGAGGAGTGTATATCTTGCCGCCCATCGAGGATATGTTGACGATCTTCCCGGTGCCCTTGTTACGCATCGCCGGCAGCAGCAGCTGGGTAAGCCGCGCCATGCCAAACAGATTGACTTCGAATTGGTAGCGTGCGTCTTCAATCGTAGTGTCTTCCATCGCGCCGTACATGCCAAAGCCGGCATTGTTGATCAGGACATCGACGCCTCCATGATCCTGCGTGATGCACTGAACGGCGGCTTGCAGATCGGATTCGCTGGTAACATCCATCTTCAGCGTAATGGCGCCAAGCCGCGCCAGATCCGCCATCTGATCCACACGCCGTGCCGCCGCATAGACCACCATGCCTTCGGACAACAGCGCTTTCGCAAAGTCCATGCCCATGCCCGACGAGGCACCTGTGACCAAGGCTACTTTCTTGCTTGTCGTGCTGGAAACCATCTCTTGCTCCTGTTTATGAAACGATATGTTTCGATAGGGATGATGGTACGTATTGGCACTTGCCCCGTCACTAGCATATCGCGCCAATTAAAATTCCAAATGCGCCACGACGAATTCATTGGACGCCACACAGGCGTTGTATAGGATAAGAAGCTATTGCCGTCGCAGTGGTGGGATATCCGTCATCATGGAAAGATTTCCTATGCTTGTATTGTCTGCTGATGACCGATAGCGCACTTCATGCTGCAATATTGCATGTCTACCAGCGGACGTTCGCGAACGACCGCAAGTGGACGTTTTGAGCCAGCCGCAACGGCTTGATTTCGACCCAAAGGCGACCTACGATTGTCTCCGAAGCCACTGTTCAACGTTTGACATGTACAACACACGACAGCATGTGAAGACTGATGCCGAACGTCCGTTCGATGAGAATTATGGGCCTGATTGTGGGACGGTTCATCGACGGTTGTTAGCTTCCCTCGTACTATGGTGACACCCAGTGAGCCTTGTTAATGGTCTTTCCCTCCACGTTAAACTCGACTGACCATGCCTCAACGCCTTTGAGTACGGGATGCTCCCACCACAGCCGTTCAGTACACGGCGTCTCACAAGAATTTGCGGCATACCTCAAGAAGCGATTGGCATTGCTCTCATGGGCGCTAGGACTGCCGAAACGCTCCACGACAAGGCTCGCTGCGTCACCGACATTAGTTATGGCGAAGGCTTTTTCATACTTTGACACCGTATGCATACGGGCGGCAATACTGAGGCAGATCCCTCCCACAGCAAACCATAGGACCAATCGAGCGGCACGATTCATAGCGCCTACCGTAAAATTGACTGCCGCACGGCGTCAGTTTTGAATGATAAGGTGAATTGCACAGCGGCTCCAAATTGAAAGAATATTCAAAGTCACTAAAAAATTAAATGATATTAATTACTTATAATGGACCGCTCCTGGCCGTTTTCAGGCGGTCGCGATAGGCCGAGTTCGACCCTTCGGCGACATTCGCTGCCCGGATCGAGTCGCCACAAAGCCGCCGCTCGGACCCATGCAAAGCCACTCGAAGGAGCCCCGCACTGCTCGGCGCGATGTTCAGCATGGCTGGCCTTCGCACCTTCGAGAGGCTCAAGGGCGTCGCGAAGTGATCAACCCTTCTGGCACTTCGCCAGGAACCACTTCAGGATCACATCTGCCACTCCGTTTGGGCTGAGCAACACGTCGCCCACCTTGTTCGTTTGTTTCCATGCTGGCCGTCCGTCTTCGGTGAGGTCTGGCGCAAATGTGATGCTCGCGCCCTCCACCGGCTTTTCCCAGTGCGTGACCCCTGGATACGGTGGGTGACCCTTCCAAAACGTGGCCTTCAACTTCGAGTCACGCATGACGTTTGCATACTCAGGGCGCCAGTTCACGGACATGCCAGTTGGGTCCGAAAGGAAAATGATCGCACCACCGGACTCGCCATTGTGCTTCTCATGAAGGTTGATCGCTGGCAACGTTTTCTGAATGGTTGCCACACCCTCAATCAACTTCTCGCGGACTTCATCGAACGACAGGCGTTGCGCTTGCACGCCCTCGTGACTGTTCAAGTGCTTCTGTCGGCGCTCTTCATACCCAATCGCCTCAGCAACCTTCGCTGCCATCTCCGCAACGGACTCTTCGTGAATCTCACCGCCCAGTTCGCTGAACCGAGCCTCGATCACGGCACAAGCAGCCTCGATGCCCCATCGCTCAAGCCCGATGTACAGCCGATTCTTCGGCACCCACGCAGGGACCTTTTGCTTCTCGCTATCATCCATCGGGATGAACACAGCAAAGTCGTAGCCCTCGCTATACGCACGGTTCCGAATGGCTGTTTCCTCAAACCGTGTGAATGGGGTGTGGCCCCATGCTTCGCGATACAGGATCACTACCAACTTGGCCGTCTTGCCGAACACCTCGTTGAACTTTGCCTCGCCGTCCGTGCCGGCAAGCTTCTCCTGCTCCTTCGAGTACAGGAACAACTTCAGACGCCCTTCGAGCAGCGAGTGAAGCTTGTTCGCGAACGGTTCGTCCTTGTAGCCGAACGAGATGGCTACGTCGTAGTCGTACTTTGGTATTGTCATCGCGACCTCCTGCCGCCATTGTTGGCCCATAAGTTTCGCACACCGCGCGGTCATCGTCCGAGAGGGCAAGGAAGCCAAGGACCGATCGGCGATGTTCAGTCGGGCTACGACATCAGCCCCCGCGGCCTCGCTCCGTGACTGTCGTGCCGTCGCATAGCGGACTGTGGTGGCCGGCCGGTTGTGGCCGACTGCGGCCTATGCACTGGCGGCTGAAATTCTTAATTAGATACCTGACGCAGCTTGCTCGAGAGCCATCTCAATATTTTGTGATATCAGCGCGGTCATACAATTCGAATATTTGAAACTGGTGCCCCAGGTGCGATAGTTGCCCAACCAGCGGTAGCTGTCGAGTTTCCTATCTTCTCGAAAAGCTCCAACACTCCCTCTAAACGAGTTCTTTGCTTCTCATCGACAGTATGGCTTAGCATGTCCCTAGCTGACGAGGCTAGGGAAGCCAGCAAAGTTGGCGGAAGCTGAATTTCGTGACAAGCACCAAAGGTGTCGAAAGAAGCACTGAATCCCCTTGAGAATGATTCGAGAGATGCTTCTCCGCCTCGCCCGAGCAAAATGCTACCAAGCTGAGAAAAATGATACGGTGTACCCCATGCTTGAACCGCCCATTCTGAATCAGCGAGAAAAAGGTGCTCGAGCAAGCTCAGCGGCGCCTGATCTGGATTTGCTACGCATTGACTAACCACCGCCCAGCGGAACTCCTGGTTTGCGTCGACAAATTCGCCGGCATGTTTTCCATTCCATGAAAACTCTATTCTTTTCCGATTTGAATCGGTGTATTGCTCGATGAATTCAGAGGTATCGATCACAGGATCATTCCGAAAAGAAATTTCTAGAGCCATCGTCCGTATCTTGCGTATCGTCGGCTGAAAAATTCAGCATATCAGGTTGCCCAGCTGAATAATACCCGCTTTGTCACCCGAGCAGCCAACGGCAGCTCATGGCCGGAATGAGTCATTTTCTAGTCTGGCGCCATTGTACGTCGACGCGTCCACTCGTCCACAACGTCACCCATGTTCTTCTCAACACCGTTTCGTATCCATGCCATCAGATCGCGATCAAATTTGAACTCCGGTCCACACTGATGTGAAAGAAAGCGCCGAACGTTCTGCGTATTTTTGTAGGCAGAATCGACTAACGTTGTCCGCGAAATTACTCCGCCGTGCCAATCAAATTTCATGATCAAATTCCTCCAACATCGTCATCAGTTTAGCGAACGTCTTCGACCGTCCGATTTTGGCCGATTGCGGGCTTAGATGATTTTTTTAGCAGACACGAGGTACGCCCGGTCGCCTATCATTTGGCGCCTCCCCGGCAGCAACCAATGCCAAGACCATGTCGAAGTCGTCGGCGAGTTTTGCGCTCTTCTTAACCTGAGGAAGATATTCAGAACGGCTTCGAATTGTGCCGGCCGCACTCAGAATGGCCGCCAAGAATTGCTTCGACACGACATATTCGGACTTTAGCTCTTCGGCCATATAGCAAATATAGGAGTACAAATCGGCAAACGCTGCTTCATCGAACACATCGGCCGTCAAGAGACGGCCTGTCGCCTTCTCCTCTAAATCCTTCAATTTCATATCGAACAAACTATTCTGATTCATTCCAACATCCTTGTGATTTTTGGACGGCCGCTTCTGGCCGTTTTGAGCCGATTGTGACAGGCTCAATTCGCTCCATTGCTATCGGTCGCATCAACACGAATCGGCCATTCAATACGCACGCCCACCTCATCCTGCCGGCGATCTACTCGCTGCTCCCATAAGGTCGAGTAATGACCTCAAGGAGATGACCATCCGGGTCCTCAAAATACACCCCGCGGCCACCGTCGTTCCGATTGATTTCTCCAGTCCGGTGCTTGCCAGGGTCCGCCCAATACTGCAGCCCTCGATCATGGATGCGGGCAAAGGTTTGATCGAAGTCGTCTTCTCCTATCAAGAAGGCATAATGCTGAGACGAAATCTGGCCATCGTTCTCGTAGAAGTCGAGTGAAACGTTATTGTTGAGCTGAACAACCAGCATTGGTCCGAATCGGGTGGCGGATTGTAGGCCTAGCACTTCCGTGAAAAATTTTGCTGATTTCTGCTTGTCGCGGCACCAGACGATAGTATGGTTTAGCTGCACGCTCACGTTGCGCCTCCTTTTATTACAATATGTCTGGTGATGTAAGGGCCGGAAGAGCGAGTTGCTGTCCGCTTAGACTGGACTGCCAACATGTTGAGTCAATCGATTAATCAACAAAGATACGTCAAAGCCGTCAGATACGACTGATTTTGGCACGATATGATAGAGCCTAGGCATCGGATAGATGAGAATGTAATTGTCATTCTGACGCCACTTCACCAAGTGGTTCCAGATGAGTTTTCCATCCGCATTCGGAGAAATAAAACGGACGCCATCTTGGAGTAGTTCAACGGCGAACTCCTCATGAATGGCTTTGTATTTTCTATAGTGTCGACGAGCCATTATGGGGGCAATGATGTATCGTCCCAGCACCGTCACAATCAGCCCTCCCGCAAGTCCACCGATTGCACCGGCTTTGACAACTAGCGAACCAAACACAGCAAGCGCCATTAGGACCAGTGCTAACGCTGCATAAATGAAAATTTGGTGTCGAGTTAGCTTAACAAACAGCTTCATCGTGTTCACGTAGTCTTCTTCTGAAATTCGATACTTAGCTTGCATGCTCTCCCAATCGGACGCCTGTTTAGATGGGGCATAAATACTACGTGGACCGACACGCATATGCGTCGATATTGAACAACTTAATCGTGGCGGAATAATTGTTACCGTATGTTGCCACCTGGAACTTAACAAAGCAATATCGTTTTGGTGAAGTGCGTCAAAGTCAGCTTTTGACCGTTTCGAGTCCGTCGCAATAGATTGATTTCGATCCATTGCTGCCTGTCGGAATGCTGGATAGCACACGTTTGTGAATGGCAATCTAACATCCTACAGCCTTGCTGTGTCATTAACTCAGACGTGCTCCGCAACCGGAACATCGTTTTGGATTAATCGCGATACCTTCATCATAGCCAATTGAAGGGCTAAGCAAGATCCCACCGTCCATGGGAATGGCATCGCAGATCGGGCAACGATAATTAGCCCGGACGATATAAATGACTCGTACGGAGGAAATGCCCGCAATAATAAAGAAAAAAATACTCGCTCCAAACCTCACTGGAGACGAATTAGAATCCACGTCGGCAAGTAAAACGGTGCCAATAATTCCACAGGCTATTGCAGCGAGCCATAGCTTGGCACGGTCCCATGTTACTTTTCGCCGGTGCCGAAATTCCTCCACTGTCACCAAATCATCGGACATAGTGTTCCTTACTTATCTTCGTGGCGCATGCCACAATTATTTTCGTCCACGGTAAGCCATAATTTACGGCACCAACGCTGCCGGATGTGATTGTCCGCTCTTGGCCGAACTGCGTCATTTTTCCCAAGAGATTGGGTGAGCAATGACGCTAAGCTGGCACTGTGCTTCCACATAGCTCAAAAAATTTTCCAGCTTGAAATCGTACACCAATCAAATGTTCTTCATCCCATTCGGCTTCATAGCCGAGTTCAGTCGTCATTCTCCCGCCTATTGGGCCGATAGCGACAAATTGTAGTTTTGTCCTGGTCAACACATCCTTTGGCGATTTAATGTTCTGCAGATTTGAAACAGGATATTCACCCGCTGCTAATGCCTCGAAATATGGCTCAAAGTGTTCAAAGAGCGCCTGCTCAATAATCGGCTGCCACTCCGGAAATAGTGAAACAACTTGGTGAGCTTCAGCAAGTGCACTAGTATCCGGACCATCTTTGGGACCTGCGACTGCCAATGGAACGTCCGCGCATGAACCAAGTTTTATTGTGCTCCTCCAGAAACCGCTCGACCGGGAGAGTTCTCCGAAATGAGTATCAGAAATTTTTCGCGATTTAAATAAACCGAACATTAGACAATTTCCCCTGAAATTTCCCGGTCTCGGCTTACGCCTACCGACACGCATGAATGGCTGTATAGAGTCTAAGCCAGGTTGCCAATTGAATTGTAATATTGGGCGGCAGCTCCTGGCCGATTGTACGCATTTGACATCAATCCAGAAAGCGGCCATCAGGGAATTTGTCCCCGAGGTGGCATGCTGACATAGATAAAGCAACAAAATCAGACTTCGACTAACCACGAAGGAGTCTGACATGGAATCAACTCACACTCGGGAACCCTGGAACAAAGGCAAACTGATCGGGCAAAAGCCGCCACTCAAGCTAAAGGATATCTGGGCAATCCGAATTCACCTCCAAAACGGCCAGCAGATTCGAGGCCTGGCGATGTTCAACCTCGCAATCGATAGCAAGTTGCGCGGTTGCGACCTCCTCAATTTAAGTGTTCGCGATGTCACGCATGGCAATCAGATTTTAACCCCGACGATGGTCGTACAGCGAAAGACCCAACGGCCAGTGCAATTTGAATTGACGGAACCAACCAGAACCGCAGTCGCAGCTTGGATCGACAAGGCGAACTTGATGCCGGCGCAGCACCTATTTCCAAGCCGTCTCAAGAAGTCACCTCATGTTTCAACACGGCAGTACGCCCGGATCGTGCATCAGTGGATTTCAGCCATCGGTCTCGATTCAACAATCTATGGCACGCACACCATGCGGCGAACCAAAGCGACATTGATCTACAGACGCACAAAAAATTTACGTGCCGTCCAGCTTTTGCTTGGCCACACGAAACTGGAAAGCACAGTTCGTTATCTGGGTATTGAAGTAGATGACGCTCTGGAAATTTCCGAACAGACCGAGATCTAGCACACGGTCTATGCTGGCCACACGGCCGTCGTTTCGCGCGAAGCTGTATGGCCGCTTTCTACCTTGATGCTGAACGCGTACAATCGGCCAGAAGCAGCCATTTAAGAGATTTCCTGAAAGCGGCCATTCAGTATGCCAAAATCCTTCCTCTAACTATGCAATTACTTTCTTCGTCGTCGACCTATTTCTATAAATTCATACTGCCAGTATTGTTGGCGGTGGTAGCTTGCGTTATATATTTTCGGGTGCTAATTGAGGATAGATATAACGCACCGCTGGTTCTATTTGTCTCTGGTGTCATTTTATTTTTTGAGTACTGGTTCTTCGGTCGAGCAAAGAAAATCTCACTCGACGGAACGAATTTGGTGATATCAAATTTTCGGCAGGAAGTTCGGGTCCCGCTATCAAATCTCGAAAAAGCATCTGGTAGTCTCGGAATGAGGCCCGATGTGGTTTGGTTATATTTTCGACAGGCCACACCCTTCGGAAAAAAAATACTTTTTGTGCCAACTGAAAGGGAATTTCCGGGTTTTAACCAGCATCCTATTGTTGCCATGCTTAACGCAAAGGCTAGAACTCACCAATAACCAATCAACCGGCTGCAGCCGGCCAGATGCGGACCTTCAAGATCGCATCCAATCTGATGTTTCATTGGTAATTTTTGGGTGGCAGCCGAGTGTCATCCGCTTACTTGTTACGACCTATTTTGACGCGACAATTTACTCGATCGTAAAATTTAAACTATGCGAGAACCGAACGATTGGCGACTTACTAATCAGGCAACCTACCTCAAAAATGTTGCATTGATTTGGCGTCAATATGCGCCGACAAATTCAAATAATGATCACGATCATTGCGAGTTTTGTTTCGCCAAATTTATAGATGACGATAGTCCGGACACGTTATATGAAGGCTACTCAACACACGATGGATACAGATGGGTGTGTGTGTCGTGTTTCAATGATTTTTTTGATCTGTTCAACTGGGCGCCACAGTGAGTGCTCCCGCAATCATTAGGCGCCAAGTGAAAGCCAAACAAGCATTTGATGATAAGGTCGTTTGGCGTACAGGCGCTTTGATCGCCTTGAATTTGCTGTTGGTGACAGTCTATCCAGTGCTTTGGACACTGGCGGTCGCGTATGATTTCGCGCGCCATGGATTATAAGATTGCAGCTAACAACGGTCAGTGGAGCGCCCCAAATGATGCTCGCCCCTCCCGTAGAGCAGACGTGCGGCATCAGGCTTCGTCGCTATTGGCTGACGATCAAATTTCTTCATTGTAGACATCGCCTTTCAAATGAATAGAACTAGAATTGTACTTGCAGCGTTCCTTGCCCCTTGGGCAGCTCCAATCTCGATTGTGTTGGGTGCCACAATAATGGCAGGGGAGTGGCCATTTCATTATGAACTTCCCTTGCTAGTTATGGTCTCGGTTGTTTTTTCCTACGCCGGTCTTTTCTTATTTGGTTTTCCAATAATGTACGGGTTACGCCGATTCGGGCTTATTAACGTCTTTACAGTTTCGGTGGCAGGGGCGTTGCTTGGACTGATCGTGTTTGGCGCATTTCTGATTTTATTCTCGTTGGCGCTTGGTTCACCGGTAAAGATCCAAGCTCTGTTTTCCGATAGCTTGTGGGGATTAGGGCTCGGCTTTGTCGTGTCATTGAGTTACGCAAAAATCGCAGGTTTAACTTGGCGTTAAACACCGCCCACACGGGCGCAGTTTAGCGCTGCGTTGGAGGCTTTTTTACCGGAATCCGCTCAGGCTCGAATTTATCCTTTCACAACCGGCTCGAAACGGCCAGAAGCGGGCAAAAGAATTAAAAACGTTGCCATCAACATTATATGAAAAAAGTTACAGCACAACCTTTAGAGTCCAGTTCTATATTCACTCATGGGACAGAAATCGGACGGATAGAGTACCACTGCCAGGATGGGCTAAAAATCTATGTTAACGACGTGCAAGGCGAATCAGGATGCCTTGTGACTTTCGAAAATGCGCTTGGCTTTAGAGTTGTCGATGAGCGTGACCTTATGGAGTATTGGCCAGTGTGTTCAACGCCAACGGGATGGCTGTTCAATATCCGAGGAGGTGGCTGGTTAGACCAGGAGCGAGCACGTTCTGGAAGCTTGATGCTCGAAATGTACCCGGATGTGAAAGAATATCTGGTCACTGGGATTAATGAATGCGTGTCCGTATTTAGCGTTGAGGGACCTACATTGCTCGATTATCGGCCGTAGTGCCTGTTTCATCCGACGGCCAGTATGCCAAACAATATTTTTCCCGATGGATGTGTTCGGAAATAAGGCAATGAGTATTCAATTAGATTTCGAAAGCTTGTTTAAACAAGCTTTAGCAGATTGGCCTAAAGAGCTTGATTTAAGTGAACTTCAGCAAGTTGCCCCAGAGCTTACCCACTAAAACGATGGTCCACGTAACTATGCTAACGTTGGATCTTTTTTAGGAAACTCGGATGGGCCCGGAAATTTTTATCACTCCACTCGCAATATTTGGTGCATTACTCTGCATTTTTCTTTGTTATCGTGCCTACAGACGAGACTCTCGACCCTTCGCGTTGCCAACGCTAGTTGCCTCGCTGTTGTGGTCTTACTACTCCGCAGTGGAGTTTAAGAAACCAGATTACTTCTGGACTTATTACTTCCTTAGCTTTGTAGGTGCAGCATTGATCTTTGGTCTGCACGCACACGGAATCAAATGGCTTCTTGGTCGCTCTCTCAACAAGGCGAGCAATGAGGATAGGTAACGGTAGCCACCCTCATCGTTGAGCGTCTGCTTTGAAGAAAATAGAATGTCGCTTTTGGGTCGAAATCAAGCTGTTGCGGCTGGCTCGAAACGGCCACAAACGGTCACTGACGACGATTCCCCAAAGCAGTCAGTCAAAGTCTGTGGCCCTGTAAATTGGTAGTGCTATACGAGTGCAGCTCAAAGAGAATATTTTCAAATTGATGAGATATAGGCGAATTACTAATTGGCCACTAATGGCTCCATAAGAACTGTCTATCGAGAATGGCATTGATGGCGCACCTACGTAAATTTATATATTGTGTCTTGCTCTTCATGTTTCCTGTTGGCGTCCACGCCGAAGATCTTTGTACAAGTCAGAAGCAAACAGCTACGGAGCGGATGATTTGTGCCAGCCCAGGGCTAGTTTGGGATGATCGTTCTCTAAATGCGCTTTACCGACTCGCACGCGTAATCGAACCCCTCATGAAATCTAAGATTGTTGCCGATCAAAAGCACTGGCTAATCGAAACTCGAAATCGTTGTGAGAACACAGAGTGCTTGGTTGGGGCCTATCAATCGCGCAACACCGCTTTACGTAGATACATAAATTCTATTGCGGAACCAATGTCAGCCGCCTCGAAATGGACTCGGTCATTTGCTCCCGTCCCAAATCCTGGAAACTGCGGGGACTCGTTCGAAGTGAATTTTGCGCGCCAGAATAGCGGACAAGTAATCGGCATTTGGGAAGCAACAATTTTTTGCGGAACGTTCATCAACGGGGGTATGGTGGATGTCCATGAAGACGGAAGGATTTTTGATGTTCGTATCCTTGGTGGGCGCGGTCCGAGTCATCACGTTGGAGTTGCTCTTCTTGCGCGAAAAGGTAAACGGCTGTATGTCGTAAACATGTTTGACCGTTCGAGTATAGGCGCGCAGGGCGATTACGAGTTTTTTGACGATAATGTTCTCCGAGGCGCGTCATCCAATGAATCCATCATGCGCAACGACTACGGTAGTACGTCAGTTGATGATCTGAAATCCGCGTGGTATGAAACAGTGCAAGCAGCTCTGAGTCAGAATATATGTACGCCAGGCCAGGATCCGGACATATGCATTCGCAAAAACAGACCGTGAAGGCAGCCCTCTGGTGAAATGCCCATCTTGGAAGGCAGAAGACGGCCAGAAGCGGCCATCAACGAGGATTTCACTTTGATAAGTGGGTAGGCATACCCTATCAAAAAGAGGATAAGACATGCGGTTCATTCATACTACGGTGCTAGGATTTTTCTTCTGCATATCTTTGGCTCACCTTGCCGGTGCAGCCGAAATCGACGTTGTTAACAGCCCGGTGCCGGTGGTGCTGCAAGACCGCCTGAACGTGCAAACGGCAAGTGGCGTAGGCGACGTACCAATACGCGTCTCGCGTAACTGGAAATTTGAGCAACCCGATATAACGAGAGCCGTTATCATCATTCATGGTTGGCCGCGTCGCGACATTGACGCAGACGAAGATCTGCAACAGCGCGCCATCACCTTGGCCGCAGACACGCTCTTCGTCACTCCGCAATTCCTTACGGAAGTTGATGTCGAGGCACATCACCTGTCTCCTATGACATTGCGCTGGCAAGAACGTGACTGGCTGCAGGGCTACGACGCCAGATCGCCTGCCCCAATCAGTGCGTTTTCAGTGATAGACCAGATTTTTACGCGGCTTGCCGACCGAAGGATCTTTCCTCATCTAAAAGATATTGTGTTGGCGGGCCACTCTGCTGGGGGCCAGTTCGTGCAGCGCTATGCAGTGGTAGGCCATGCCTCGCAGGAGATCGTCGCTTCCCATATCCATGTCCGTTACGTCGTTGCGAATCCTGCGGCTTATTTGTACTTCGACGACAGGCGACCGCAAGCGGACGGTAGCTTTGCTGATGTTAGCGCGCATTGCCCCACTGCGGGAACATGGAACAATGGTCTTTCCGCCAGACTGCCTGCTTACGTGCAGCAACCAGTGGTGCCCGCCATGCTTGAAAAAGGCTATTTGCAGCGTGACGTCGTCTACTTGCTTGGCACCGCCGACAATGATCCCAACGCAGACGCTGTCGGTCAGTCCTGCACGTATAAAAGCCAGGGCGCAACACGCCTAGAACGCGGGCACGCATACTTCCGCTACATGACGGCCGCCGCCGAAGCTGCTCATCTGCCACAACGGCATCGTTTGTTCGAAGTGCCAGGTGTGGCGCATCGTGCATTCGCCATGTATCACTCGGCATGCGGCCTGGCGGCGGTGTTCGACAAATCCAGTTGTGAGGACACGCTGCATTAAATGCCGACGGGAGTTCGGAAGATAGTCGCGCAACAGGCAAGCGGATTTTTTTCAACGAATCTTAATCCAACTGCAAGGAGGCGCTCGAGACGTGGATTACAGTTTGGGGCTATTTAACGTCCGTAACCGGCCAGGAGCGGACATTCCGTGGTTGAACAGGATTTGCCTTGACCGCCCGACCGTAAGCTCCAAAACAGACGTTGGGTACTTTCATATAGACGCTTATGAGGATCCACATGATTCAAATGAAACAACCCGAAGACGCACCTCACGCGTTTCAAGCCGCCTGGAACAATCACGACATGCGATCCTTCGGAGCACTGTTCCATGAGGATGCGACGTTCGTGAATCGGTTCGGGCACTATGTGCGCGGTGTCGATGAGATCGTCAAGCTGCATGCGCCCATCCACGCAACCATCTACAGCGATTCCATGCTTGAGAATGAGCTAATCGATGTAGTCGCGATCGGCGACGACGCTGCGGTCATGCACTTCTGGAGCCGCCTCGCGGTCGGAGCGGCTCATCCAGTGGGGCCACACGCTGTCGACACGGTGATCCTTGCCGTGCTGACGCGGCAGGCAGCCAAGTGGCGAATCAAGGCGCTCGAGAACGTAACTCTGACGAATCCACGCACGGGAGAATTCGTGTTGAGAGACGAACGGGATTCATGATCGAGCGGAAAAATTTTTTCCACACAGCACAGGGTCATAGCGGATACCCGCTTCGAATCGGAAGTGGTCGCCTTCTGTCGGCCAATATTGGATCTTCAGTTGCGCAGTCAATTCGATGTTTCTTTGTTGATTTTTTGTATGGCAGGATAAAGTAATTATTCCACTGCGTTTGCATTCAATAGACCATCGTTCTTCTCGCCAAATAATTAAAAAATCTTCTAAATTTGCATATGCCATTATCCCAATTCGTTCCCATGGGCTTTATTTTCGAAGGCTTCTTGCTTGCAGCTTCTATTTCAGAACGGTCTCTTCGCGGAGTTGATGAAACTTTACAGGGACGCTTACTTAAGGGAACGTCGTCGTTAAGAAAAATTCATTTAGGAGGAATTCTAATTGTCCTTCTATTTTCATATTTTTTCCCTGCTGTGTTTTGGCCCGGCCTTGTGGGTTATTTTGCTGTTGCCACTTTTATGATCGCCAATCGATTGAGTACATTGGATCTACCGGAGAAGCTTAAGCGATGGCAAGTTGCTTCGGTAGCGACTATTTCCATTGCTGCGAGTTTGGGTTGGCTGTCCTCATGGCTACTTTGACTAGCCAAGAACAAATCAACTTTGAATAGCTGTTCTGCACAATAAGGATATGGTAATGAAAAAACAGGCGCTTATTAGTTCTCTTATTGTTTTTTTTGCGGTTGCTTGCGGACTTTCTTTTTGGTTGGGAAAGGAAATTGCAGAAAAAGAAAAAAATAAATTTATAGAAAATTTATCATTGAATGCACTTGGGAATACATTACTGGTGCTTCGCTATTTTGATGAAAACCAACAGGGCGAAGCACAGCATCTTTTGCAAGCAGAGATGAGCGGGTTGTTAAGTTGGTTGATTGAGCTTGATCAAACTAATAGCACACCTGAATTTCTTAAACAACGCTGCAAAGTATTGAATACTCTTAAGCAGTATCGTGAGAAACATCAGTTATCCACATCAAATGATTGGGTGGAATTATCAACGCAGCCTGAAGCAAAAGAGGAAGAGGCAAAAAGGACAAAATATTTGAATGATCTTGCATGTGGCAAAGATATTTTCTTCAAAACTCTGCCAAAATAATTTGTTGTTGGTGTCGACGGTTGACCACAGTGAAGTTATAGAAAAAATGTCACGATTGTCGAAAACATGGAAGCAAGGAGCTGGTGGCTGCTCGATAAAAATTGATAGCGGTGCCCGTTTTCGGCCAGTTGCGGTCAATGGACGGAAGTGCAAAAGTGGTATTGTGCAGACAACTAAATCAAAACAAGATGTTCGCGCGGTCCGATTTTCCCTATGCAGGAAGCAGCTATGTCCGAAAATATATCTGAAGAGAAGTTGCTGGCTCATGCTCTGTACCATATCCGCCTTCTTCTATCGGGGTTCCTCGGAAGTCAAAATCAGGGACCGCTTGAAGTTCGCGTAGCTGCCCATCTTGCATACGCATTGCACAACGAGGCACTCGCTGTAATTGAAGGTAAACGCTTTGATGTTCCAAGTGCGTTGAAAAATATTGAACACATAGATCAAATTCTCAGCATCGAAGACGGCAAAAAATTTACCCATTTCGTATCAGACAATGGACGAACTAGTTAACTATTCGAGAATGTAGCCGATAGTCAGTTATCGGCGGAACCAGACATCCGTCATTGCTGAGGAATAACGCTTTGAATCAATGCACCTACCGCCAACTACATGACGCGCTGCTAGACTACCAGGGGGACCGTGCGTATGCCGATATGCTGTTACCTTGGCTGCAGGCGAATACAGATCGACATCTGTGGTTGCGTTCCATTAATCAACGCGAGGGCAAGCCGATTCCCTCCGTTAAAGAGGGCGAATTATGTGATCTCTATGCATTGAGCCGAGTCTTTGATCTCTTGCTTTTGGGATTTCAAGACGGAGGAGCAGAGGCAGACTGGGATGGTCCACATATTTCTACGGATGAATTCACGGAGTTCACAAAGGCCTTTGGTCTAACCATAGTGACGCCTATTTCCTATTCGGCTTTCTATCACGAGGTTGTGAAAGTTGAGTTATCCGACAAGCCATCTTGCGCTCCAGCGATCAAGGCGTACCGATGGCCATGCGTGATGCTTGGAAACCTGCTGATCTTGCGGGGCGGGGTGGAATTGACCTCAGGAGCTAACATTCTCAGTCCGGACGTAGCTCAGAACTCGACCCTTTACTGGACGTATCGCCGAAAGGGACGTCCACATCAAGACCTGTCGCACGGATGGGGGAGTAACTCGCAGTGGCGAACGGCTTTTCGCCGAGACTATGTAATTGGGAATGTCCAATATTTTAACGTCGACGGCAAACAAGACCTGCAAGCGAAGGGTGAAGAGTTGACGCGGATACTAGAATCAGACCCTGAGCTGACATTGGAAGAGCGCGTCGAGTTGCTAACGAATCGTTGCTTTGTAAAATGCGCAAAACCGCATGATGAATTATGGCCTTACGATGATCGCTTTCAAATAGCGCTCAGCTAAAGTCCGCCACCGGCCAGGAGAAGTCGTTCTACGATGACCGCAAGAGAGTGATTTATGAGTAATTTCGAGCTTCTAGGACAATGGGAAATTACGGAGGCATGGCTGCGCGAAGCCAGCTCGTGGATAGTCGTGAATTCCGATTCTGCCAAGAATGGTTTAAACAACTTTAAAGAGTATCTTTCTCATAATGAGTTAGAACTAGCCCTAGATGAGTTAGCTGAAGTCGCAATGAATTTCCCACAGAGTCATCGATTTTGGGACTCCATGTGTCAGGCAGCCGCATCGATGAAGCTTGACGAGCGGAGCAATGCGTTTGCCACTCAATGGGCAGCAACTCGAGGAGTATGAGTTGCGGACTGAAGTCCGCCAGTAGCAGTCATTGACGAAATCAGCCCAAAGCGGACATCTGGGCGTCATGGTCGCACGTAAATGTAGGCACGGCCCGTCCTTTAGGTACGTCCTTGACTACTCGGAGATAAAGATTCATGGACCATATTCTCAACGACGAAACAGGCCAGATCGATTTTGATACTTATTTGAGATATTTAAACTCAATTCAGGATCGTTTACCAATTCACGTATATTCCTTCGCATCGGATTCACGGCACTTTGATCTACGTTCTCGGAGCTCGTTGCATGATGCTTGGCTCAATGCGATTACAGTCAGCGAGATGGTGAGCGGAGATCGCAGCGAGGTGCGAAGGATTGCGATACATATTTGTTTGCTTGGATCGTATCATGATAGAAAAATTCACCTGCATTACAACGATGTAGAACGGTATCAACTTGACACGCCAACTCGCCATGGTGATCCACGATTCACTCACATAGGTCATGGGGACTTGCTTACTCACGAAGTTCGTTTAGGGGAGCAGGGTCTTTTGATACATGAACTGAAATTTGAGCGAGGGGCGACAATACTAATCGAGTGTGCAGATTTTCGGCACTCGGAAGAAATAACGGACGTGAAATCTGGTAGCAACGGCGGCTGATCTCCAATCGAGGATGGATTTATCCATCAGAAGTTGGAAATTACATCCATATTTTAATTATGAAAAACAAGTCAAAAACAAAACTGGACGCGATCATTGATACCTACGAAGAGCTCGCAGTGGAGTACCGAGCTCTTGGTGACCAAAAATTGATAGACCTGTTCGAGTCTTTTATACCGTTCATCCACGAAGCGAAAAACAATCTCCAAACCAAGCGCTCTGCGCTTGTTACTGGATGCGAACAGGGCTTAAGAGAAGCGCCGCTATTCCTCACTAGTTTTAAGCTGCCACAAGATATCCAGAGTACGGCGCTTAAATTTTTTTATAGAGTAGTGGAGACTCATATGCCAGCTTTTTTCGAGAAAGAACGACAGAAGCGAGAGAAAATAGTCAGCCGTGGGAAGATCGGAGGGGAAGGCGAGTGGCACCTACTCCGAAATCGAGTGGACGAGATTGAGGGGGATGTTGTTCATGAAGTGGAGTTACTTGAACTCTACAGGATGCTGGATGATTACGAAAGTGCCACATAGCCGCCATGGATGCAAGCGACATACTCGATCTGGAAGATTTCTACTATCTTGAATCTCGGGCACATTGGGACGAATGGGAGACTGTGCATGATGGTCAGCATGCAAAGCTCAACGTCATTTCGAGAATGCTAACGACACACATCGGTACGCCTGAGGTGATCGTTCTGGTTCACGTTGATCCTCTTTGCGGTGCGCTATTACCGCAGGCTGATGCAGCTATATATATTGGAAGCCACCTTCTCGAAGGTGATATTCAAATTTCGGATCTCCATTTCAAGTCGTTCGTATTCGTTAGCCGCAATGGTGTTGCGATGGGATGGCAACGAGATATGCCGGAACTGTGACGGTCATGTATCGCCTTTTGCGTACTTGAGTTTTGATGATAATTTTATGACACCGACGACAGATCTAGCTGCGCTCATTCCCATCACAAAGCATGAAACGGAGAAGGCCTCTGCATTGGTGCGGCTCGGTTTCCCAGCAGCTGAACCAGTTATGCCCCAAATTCTTGAGTGGCTGCAAGACCTAAATTGGCCAGTCGGCTTTATATTTCGACCGTTTCTCATCCGCATTGGACAACCGCTTGCGCCCTACATTCGAACCATCCTAGCTGGTCAAGACGATGGTTGGAAATATAGCTTGCTAGTTGCAGTCGTTGCTCCGTCAATCGAACTCGCGCAAACTCTGCGACCTGAGCTTGAGCATTTGGCAACCAGTCCAAGCGCAGGAGAATCGAAAGAGGAAGTTGATTTAATAGCGGTTGAAATACTTGATGCACTTAGAAAGTACGCACCTGAAGCCTAGTGGAAAATGACAAAAATCGACTGTGGATTCAACCGGTGGATGCTACACACTACTATAAACTACTCAAACAGTGGGAGTGTTGCATCCACCAGTTGAATCCACAACCAATTACGGACAGTCGACGGTGTCTGGAAAATTGATGGCGATTCAGTGACTTGATATGGATGTACTCAGAAAAATTGTAGAGGGCTGGTGTTTAGAAACTGAAATTGTGTTTCAACCGGCTCTAGAAATTCCGGAATCCTTATATGACTAAAATGGCTGGCGGTTGTTTGTCAAAGCTGTATTTGGAAATTGATCATCATGCCCAACGTATTGATCGAGCGGTACTATGCTTGGGCGACAGCAATTGGATTGAGTTAACTGCAATTGTCACAAATGGCCAAAGTGGTTTTACCGTGCCTATGCCGTTTGGATGCGAATGTACTGTGACTGATATAACGGATCGTCAATGGGGTAACGCGAACTACGAAGTGGAATTCGCCTCATCGTATTCCAGAGATGGGGTTTTCTGGGCCAAGGGTTTTCGTGAAGTCGCGGGCATTTAGTGTCATGAGCAAGACCGGCAGTTGGACGATATATCTCGTGTTCTAACTAACAAGGCAGCAATGAGCCGGCAGCAAGCGGCCAATGGCAGCCATTCAGAATGCTCATATAACGTAGGAAAAAAATGACAAGTGCAGGCGAAATATACTTGAGTCTATATGGCGATAATTTCGAACCCAACAATGTAAGTCAGCACATCGGTCTCGTTGCCACTGCTGTTCTACGAAAGGGCGCACGAAATCCGGATGTACCTCTTCCTCGAGTTTCAGCATGGGAATTTTCGACTGGGAAAATTGAAGACGATGTAATTGACGTCTACGAGATGTCCGAGCGCCTGGTTGAGAAACTTGCACCATTTGCCATGAAGATAGCAGAGGCGAAAGAGTTTTTTAATCTTACTTGTGTTCTTCAGGTGGTTTTATGGATTGACCAAGATGACACGAAGTCAATGCCTGCTATCGGTTTCGAGCGTAGCGTAATCGATTTCTTGAAAGTGATTGGCGGAACTATCGATATCGACACATATCGCAACTGACTTTTTTTTCAAATTGTGATTCGCTGCATCCAATGATGGCGCCTGTCGGCCAAAACCGGTCAATGAAGAAACTGCTCCAAAGCAGCCGGACTTGTTATTCAATGCTGACACGCAAGTGCTCAGGGTAACGCGGAGTCAAACATTATGCGTGCAGGCTTTCAATCTGGCTATTGGGTTGTGGAGTGGACTGAGGGCCAGGATCCTTCTCTTAAGGACCTAATTGATCGCTTTCCAGAAATAGTTGTGGGACGATATGCAGCTATCGCATCTTGCGATAGCGGATCATACAGACCGACAGACGCCGAGATAAAAACCGGATGGCACGACCAACACGGAATGGCGATTAGCCCACAGATTTCAGAGGTTTCCCAATTGCCCATGCCGGGTTTTGACGAATGGTACGTGTACGATAGTTCTGGAGCAATCGGCCACTGTCGCGCATTTGTAAATCACTTTGGATTTGCACCGCTCGACGCAAGCAACGACTTAACAAATGCGTTCTGGATACAAGTGGAAGCCTGCCAACCACTACATGTGCTTGGTGCCGGAACACCGACAATGTTTTTTGTAACGCGCGACGAAGCTCTGTTTAAGATGGTAACGTCTCTCGATAATTTAAATAATGATCTATACAAACGTTGTGACTTCCTATGACAATCCAGTATCGCTGACTGGGCGACTGGTGCGTGCATTTGTTGCAGAATACAGTTTCGTAGCACTTCTTCTTGATACAGATGAAGTAGTTAATTTTGCGACGGATGAGGTTGTCGTAGGGAAGTGGTTCGAAGTCTTCCCCATCAGGCTATATGAACTTCCACCAGATTATAAGGTTGCCTGGAACGAGTTTGACGAACCAATTGAAGTGATTGGCAGTATGCAGGTCTGGCGGGAAGAATGGCGGGAGTCGGTCGTGAATGATGGTCAATTCATGGGTGCGGGACCGAACTTCGTACAATTTTCAGCGGCGTTGGGCGGGTCACCAAAAACAGTCGAAAGTGTCGTAAAAGTCCATGCAGGAGTAAAGTTACTTGGACACGATGGGCGTTGTTTAGTCGTGTGTAGCTCCCACAATACTCCTTTTAAAATTGACTTGGCAACCGACGAGCAAGACGTTGAACAAATTATGAAAAACCATACCTGTCAGTAAATTATCGACCGCATGTGTACGGCGACGGTAAGAATTCGACGTTGCACATTGGAACCATCCTTGTACTAGGAATGACCCGCAACGGGCAGCAGCCAATGGTGCTTCCGCTATGAACCGAACGCTCGCGACGATTACGATAAGCAAGCGTACAACGTCTTCTGCTTAATATGTTACAAGGTGAGATATTGAAATATTCATGCTCCGTGTCATGCCAACTCTAAATTGCGAGCTATAAAAAATGACCTTGGTCACAAAATTGATTTCAATATGCTTTATAGTTTTGGGCCTTGCCTCGTTCGCGGGGACCGTGGCACTTTATTTTTCCGAATCTTTGCGGCTATATTTCCCAGGCATGGATAGCGCGAACCAATTTTTTGGTTTTCTCTGCGCGCTAACGTCGGCAATCGGTGGGGTTCAGGCTCTGAGAAATAGAATCAGCGCTATTCCGGTATTGCTGATATCGTGTTTATTCTATTTTCTGGGCGCCACTTATTCAGCATGGAATCAGTACGGAATCCAGGCGCTTTCGATGTTGATGAATGCCTTCTACTATTCGCTGGGAGGTAGAATAATCGGGACAGGAATAATCGCGACGCAATTGATTCGCTCGCACGCAACACATCACACCGGCAAGCCCCTCAATGACCAACCTTATCCGAATGAAAAAATAGCGCTTGTTTGCCTATTGTTATTAATCGGGCTGATAGAGGGAATTTACACACACCTGCAATTGCGCGGATATCCTGCACCTGCATGGCTGCAATTTGGCGCGGGCGCCGTGTTCCTCTTTCTTATTTTTGCCTGGTTTCACAATGACACAAAAGCGCATGCCTATAAGCGTTCAACATGGCTGGTCGGCGGCATCCTCTTTGTGTCGGTTGTAACCATCCCGTATTACCTGGTGCGTAGCCGAGGGAAAGGGGAAAAGGTAATGGCGCTCATACGACTATGCGGTTTCTTCATATTGATGCTTATATCGTCGCTGATTGGTGGCAGTGGAGCGCGCTTCCTTGGCTGACTTCAGCATCAGATTAAATTAAGGCCTAAGACCATGACGATTGGATGCGAAGGTAATTATTTCTTCTGCATCGACGTGCAATCGCCAGTTCAACGCTGCGTTGAAATTCCACCTGCAAAATTTACGAATGTCGGTTGTGGGGGAGCAAGTTGCAACTCATTATTAACCTCTACCGGCCAATTTCGATCGGTCGGGCCAGCTACGGCATTGAGTAGCGGCGGCACATTCACCAATGCTTGATAATTGGCTCAAATTATGATGAAAATTCCATACGATATCGAAGCGGAAATTTACTTTTTAACGCCTGCGGAAGGCGGAAGGAGTTCTCCTGCATTTGATGACTATCGGCCACAGTTTTACTACGATGGGCGTGATTGGGATGCTAGGCACATTTACCCTGACGTCAAACAAGCCAATCCCGGGGATACCGTCAGAGCTTTTTTGGGGTTCCTGAGCCCGGCAGAACACCTTGGGAAGATTTATCCAGATATGACGTTCGAAATTCGAGAGGGCGCACGAACCATCGGTAGAGGAAGAGTAACTCGAATTATTGAGCTAGAAGAGTCGGCAACTCGTTCTAGTCAAAAGAACCCGTGACGTCCGATATGAATGTCCCTTCGGAGAAACTCGATAGGCGGCTTAGGGGTGAAATCGACCCGTTGCGGCCGGCTCAAAACGGCCAGAATCAGACGTTCAATTTAATGAGCAATTAATACAGATATGGGCACCTCCAGCACCTCTCTTTTTGCGGACGACGTGGCGTCCGATGTACGCGACGAATTTACCGAGCTATTGGTCTGTGGCGCTAGCGCTGCCGACGCAACCCAGTCACTAGTGCAGTCTTGGTCTATCGCAATCAACGATGTTGATGACGGGCCGACGTTTTGGTTGGCCCTCGCCGCGACCCAGTGGAAGTATGGTTGCCTTGTGCAAGAAGTTCAGACTCGCGCCATTGATGTGATTGAGAGTGGGCGCGACCTCAATAAATGGAGTGGTGCCCCCGCTATACGTCGCAGCGCAGTTCTTTCGGCCCTAAAGGACAAGCTGCTTTCGCCGCAGTTACCTTCGCGCCGACCGCGTCGACGGAAAATTGTCGCGGTTCCCTCAATCAAAGTTCCGTCCCCTGACGGACGCGGGCTAGCCACGGCTTTTGAAATAACGCCAAGCTCGGCTCTCACTACTCCGCAAATGCAGGTATGGGCATACACGACGCGTCCCGGCGAGAGCGATTCAACGCTTACGGTGCTCAAGATTGAGCAGTATAAAGACCTTGGGCAAGTGATTCACGTCAGAATAGACGGAATCCGAATGCGTAATCCACTAAAGGGAAATATCGTCACGGACATACCGCATTTACCGTTTCGGAGCGCTGCTATACAGCGAAGCGTCACGAAGCTTTTACGCAGGTCATCGTCGGTGCCGAATTTCAAGGAAGGCTATGACACATGGAGAGAAGCCTACGATGCAGGAAAGGCCGGTGCGTTTGAAACCGATGTTGCCGCCACACTCAATGCCTTGCTCGGAGCTGCATGGGAGGAGAAAAAATGAAGTCAGGCATACTCTGGCTAACATCTTTCGCTTCACTGTTAACTGCACTTTACTGTGTTGCTGGAGTTCTTCAAGGAGCGATGCTCTTTACTGGTAGTCGCGCACGCAGTAACGTCGAGCTATGGGGGACGTTATTCGTTATATTTACCGTTATTTTTCTGGGCAGCACAGTTCTATTATGGCGGGGTCGAAAGAAATGACGTTTAGATCGGTTCTACGCTGGTTGTCGTCATAGGGGAGCCCGCTTACGTTGGCATTAGAAATCGACCAGCTTTCGCAGTAAGCAGCTTTATCAACTCTGGTTGCATGTACTCATAAACTTGTGGGAGAGGGGAGGAGCAGGAGCTGCCTTCCAAACGCCTGGCGTAGATTCAAACCGCAACACACCCAATTTCCCATTAAGACATCATGAGCTCATCCAACCTTGTGCCACTCGTAGCAACACAGCGCTGGAAGCTCTGGTTGTGCGCACTTTCAGCCACATTCGTTCTGACTTCGCAGTTCGCAAGAGCACGCATCGGTGTGTACTTAGGCATCGAAGCCTCAACCGCTCAACTCGGCGCGATAGCACTTGGTTTAATCACGCTGATTGCCGGCTCACTGGCCATTCGTTGTCCGGATTGCGGTTTGAGCCTTCTGTGGCACTCGTTATCCAAGAAAGCTATTGGCGGATGGCTAGTTTGGTTACTCGACGTCCAGTCGTGTCCACGCTGCGGTTTCACCCACGCACATGGGCCATCGCGACCGCACAAATGAGCCGCAACTGTATGACTACAGGTAGCCGCGTTTTTGATGAACGTATGCCCCCATTCATCCAAGTTCTGAACACCAATCGTCAGGAACAAAAAATAATGACTCCAACAACGCGAAACTTCAGCATGGCAGCCTCGTTTGTCGTGGTGATAGCTGGATTTTCAGCCTACCTATGGCTGTTGTACTCCGCTGGATGCGCGGGAGACGCTAAAGGCGGTTCATACGGAGACCCTGTGCGTGCACTGCAGCTAGAGAGTTATGCCCTCGTGCCATTTCTTTTCGCATTGTTTACAGGCACAGCACTTCCGCTTATGTTCGGCACGTATGGCCTTGCGGGCCGCTCGGTAGTCGCTGCCATATTCTTTGTGTTCGTGGGTGCGGCATTTATCTTTCTTGGCATTCAAATCGAGTTCTGGGGAATTGACGCATGTTTTAATTTGTAGACCATTTTGTTTGCAGTGTTAGCCACCTACCTTCCCGCAGAACGAACTACCGGATTGGGTCGGCAGACGACGTTCGCCAATGGTGAGGTCAGGCGACAAGGCACTCACGTATCCATTAAATTCAATATGATGCCTGCAATCAGGCCGGTAAAAAAATACGAAGAATGACATGAAAAACAAATACGCGATTCCCGTACCGGCGATTATTGCAATCGGATTTACCGTGCCAATAGTGTTGACCCTTGCGTTTTCATATTTTCTTTATTTGTTCGATATTCCCACGCCAGAACAATCGTGTAAAAAATATTGTGCAACGAAAAACCAGTCTGGTCAGCTAGTTTCGATTTTTACGCGAACTCAATCATCCAAAGGTGGGGGATCAACTAAATGTCAGTGCAATCCTTGACCGCCCGCAGTGGGTGGTGGATTCGGTCTTTCGCGAATGACCGAGTCCGGCCAGCTCCGGTCATTCGGTGATCTCTGTCGTCTGCCAACTGACCGTCAGCAACGCCTCAGGGTGCCGGCATTCTGCGTGGCGGCGTCAACTTAGCTGGGACAGGATCGAAATATCGTAGCGGGAATGATCGGAGGGGAGCATGATCTAAGCAAGGGCCGCAATCGGGCTGCGGACGGTTTAGGAGTGAATTGGCATGACAACTAGGATCACTGTAGCCGCTGACAACGTCAGGATCGGCGATATTATTTACAACGGACTTGTTGGCACTGGCAAACACCCAACCTACGCCTGGGAAGCTATCACCCAGGTCAATTCGGTGGATGGACTGATTCAGCTGATTACGGGCCGTCTCGACGGCCCCCACGGTGAATTCTGGTTCGAGCCGGACGAATCAGTTGTCGTGGTTCGCCACCCACCGGCAGAGCCCAAACCAGCTATCGCAGAGCCCCATAACAAGCGAGCTCACGGGCATTAGGACAGGCTTTATCCTTGGTGGTGGTGGCATGATGGTCCATTAGCGCCACAAAATACACGGGCTGCGACCGGTGTCGGCCAAAAGCAGACATAGAAATTTTTTTAATAAAATAAAAAGGTATTCGGATGGGGATAGGTGCTTCAGACTGGTCGAAGGCAGTGGCGGAAATAGAAGCGCGGTCGGATTTACCTGAGAGTATGGATTTTTTTTATTCGAAATGGAGCGTGTTATGGGACGTCGTGATATTCACCTCCCTAACGGTCGCCATGCTAGGACTTAATTTTCTGTGGCTTTGGTCTCCGGTAAAGCAGGCCAGTGATTCTTCGGCAGCAATTCTGTTAGGCGTAATATTTCTACCGTTCACAATATTTTTTGGATTAAAAGCGAAGAGTACAGCTGCGATATTAATAAATATTGAAGACCCGGCTGTGAAAATTTGCCGGGCAGGCTGTCAATATGCCAACCGGGTTTACCCTTGGGTTTCAATAGAAAGCATAAACACGACGGGATTTATGGCGCCGTTTCTTGTGGTTCGGCACACAGTAAAGAATGATGGGAAACAAGAAAAATTCACAGTAAATCTTTCTCTCTTAAGTCAGCGTCATTTGCCTGAGTACATGCGAAAGTATTGGTCGACTTTTGGCTCATTGGCAAAAATAGGCGATAACAAAATGCAGTACTGACCGCTCAACGAAATAGAAAATGACCGCTATGGGGCGGTCGCGACCGGCTCAATTCGGCCATAAGCGGCCGATGGACTTCCCAAGAAAAATGGCATCGGGAACCAGTAAAGTCTAAACGTTCATGAGGTTATTAAATGCGACTTACCCGCCTTTTTTTCACATACTGTGTGCTAAGCCTTGTATTGTTTCCGTTGAATTTACTCATGGGCTGGCCGGAGCTTCCCAAATCCGCGCTTGGTTGGATTGCATTAATTTTCTTACCAATTCCGCTTGAGATCGCTGGAGAATGGTTGTTTAAATATCGAGAGTTTAGATATTTAAGATCGATGGACAAGTTAGGTGAAAGAATCGACCAATCGAAGTACCGTTTGGCAATAATGGTTACGATCATGATTCTTGTATGTGGATTTTTTTATGGCGTTAGCTTCTTGAACGCACACTGGGAACGCTAATGGCAAAAAACGGCCAAAATCGGAAGTTCGTGTTACCTCCTAATCAGTCCACCGGCCAATACCGGACATCAGTTAACTTTTCTCTTTTATTCGAATGACATCTCTCACCATTATCGCTTTCGAATCACCCGATCAACCCGAAGTGATCGCCCTCATCGCCGATCTGGATGCTTACCAGGATACCCTTTACCCGCCAGAGAGCAGGCACGCCCTGGATCTGGCATCGTTGAAGCAACCCAATGTCCTGTTTGCCGTGGCGAGAGATAGTACCGGTCAGGCAATCGGCTGTGGGGCGATAGTCCTCTGCCCTGAATTTGGCGAACTCAAACGCATGTATGTTAGTCCTCGCGGCCGAGGGCAAGGCGTCGCCAAGAAACTCCTGGCCCTGCTCGAGTCACAGGCAATCGGTTCTGGCTGTAAGTTGCTCAAACTCGAAACCGGGCCGTATCAACATGAAGCGCTGGCTCTGTATGACTCAGCAGGCTATGAGCGCCGAGGACCGTTTGGCGATTACACGAACGACCCACTGAGCGTGTTTATGCAGAAATACATCGCAGCCTGAGATTTTATTTCGTAAGCCAATTCTTCGACGTTTCATTTCCTTAGCCCTTTGAACGTCCGGTATCGAGAATCGTCAGTGTCGCCTTAGGGTCGAGACCTACCTGTCGGGTGTTGGAAAACGAGCTACTCGTTGAGAAACTTTCGTCAACGGCCGGACTACCTGTCTCGCCTGTGCCATTAGGCTACCGTCGACGGCACAACGGCCCTTGTCACCGCGATGTTCTGCGGGCAAGGCAATTACTCCAACAGCTTCATGTCACAATCCAGTCCCCCCACGCCTGCGGTGGGGGTTAAATGCACTGCTTTTAACGCAAATTGGTAAAACGCCAAATCTTTAGGGTGCGCGGGGTTCGCGGGGAAATTGGCTGCATCAGCTTGACGCAAAATAACGCATTTTGTGCGGTATTCCCATGGACATCGAATCATCGATAGCATGTAGATATTATTTCCTTGCGGAAAAGTCGTTGTTTTGATGCAACTAAATAGCACGAATTTGGGGCACTAATGTCAACCTTTGCAAAATTTTATCGTTAGTTAACAAATAACATTCAAGTCCTCACTACACTTCTCCTTTCCGAACAAAAACAACAAAGAAAGCAAGGGAAATGGGGAAGCGTTTTAGACGTAAGGGGAACCTGTGCGATTTTGCCAAGGGCGTTAGCCTGGCTTTGCTATTGGTTGGCGCCATGCCCATCGCGCATGCACAATCAGTACAGACGCCGGACAGCGAAGAACAGCGCCGCCGCAGTCAGGCCGAAGCGCAGGAGAGGCAACGCCAGTTGCAGGCGCCGAATGTCAATTTGCAAAGTGCTGCGCCAGTGGAAGAGATAGACAGCCTTGCGCTGCCGACCGAATCCCCATGTTTCACTATTCATCAATTCGTCCTGGACGTGCCAGCGCAGTTATCGCCCGCGATTCGCGCTGCCGGCGCCAGCGATCTGCCGTTTGATCACTTCCGCTTCGCTCAAGATTACCTTCGCCGCTACGATGGCGCCTGTGTCGGCAAAAACGGTTTAGATCTGATCGTCAAACGCCTGACTGCCTTGATCTTGAGCAAAGGTTACAGCACGACCCGTATTGGTATTCCAGGGCAGGACATCGCTGGAGGTGTCCTGAAGCTGGTGCTTGTGCCTGGCGTGATCCGTGCCATCCGCTTTAGCGATCCAACCTTGTATGACACCTGGAAAACCGCTTTCCCGACCGGCCCCGGCAAGCTGCTCAATTTGCGCGATCTGGAGCAAGGGCTGGAGCAAATGAAACGGATTCCCAGTCAGGACGTGGACATGCAGATCTTCCCAGGCGAGACGCCGGGCGAAAGCGATGTCGTGATTTCCGTGAAACGCAGCAAGCCGTGGAAGCTGACCGGTACGCTGGACGATAGCGGCGCTAAGGGCACCGGCAAGCTGCAAGCCGGCTTGAATCTGGCGGTCGACAATCCGCTGGGATTGAACGACCTGTTCAACATTGGCGTGACAACCGACGCTGACCGCAAGGCAGGGCAGCGCGGTACGACCGGGAACAATGTGTACTACGCACTCCCGGTCGGCTACTGGAATTTTGCGGTTTCCGGCAGCACGTACGATTATCATCAAGAGGTCGCAGGAGCCAACCAGACCTTCGTTTCCAGCGGCAAGTCGCGCAATCTGGAACTCAAAATTGCGCAACTATTTCAGCGTGACCAGGTGCAAAAGAATAGCTGGCAATTCAAGGTCGGCAAGCGCTGGAGTCACTCCTATGTTGACGATACTGAAATCGCCGCACAAGACCGCAACACCACCTTTGCCGAACTGGCCTGGGTGCATACCCATTACTTCGGCAGCGCGCAGCTCGATCTGACGCTGGTCAACCGTTGGGGTGTCAGCTGGTTCAACGGCCAAACCTATGCCAAGGATATATTAGGCCAGGAAGACCCTAGCACAAACAATCTGCACTACACCTTGCAGACCATCGACGCCACCCTCAGTGTGCCGTTCAAGATCGCCAATCAATCCTTGACCTATATCGGCACGTTTCGCGGCCAACTCACGCGTTCGCAATTAAATCTGACAGATCAGTTCAGTATCGGCAACCGGTACACGGTGCGCGGTTTCGACGGGGAGCTGACCCTCGCTGCCGAACGCGGATTTTATTTGCGCAACGAATTGAATCTGCCAATTGTCAATAGCGGCCAGTCGGCTTATGTCGGCCTCGATTATGGGAAGGTCTACGGCCCCAGCGTGCGTGGCTGGCCGAAAACAGCTGACAGACCCGCTAACCAAGGTTTGCTCGGCAATAAGCTGGCTGGCGCCACCCTTGGTCTGCGCGGCGGTTTGTTCGGCCTGAGCTATGACGTGTTCTCCAGCTGGGCGCTATATAAGCCGCAAGGTTTTGGTACTGCCATGCCTGCTGTCGGTTTCAACCTGAGTTACCAATACTAATACCTGCGTTGTCTTTACCCTGAATCGGAACACCAAGATGAACAAGCAAAATTTCCGCGTCATTTTTAATAAAAACCGTGGCATGTTGATGGCGGTGGCGGAGAACGTAACCAGCCAGGGTAAAGGATCGGGAGCCGGCAGCACGTCGAGCGCGACTGGTGTCCCACTGATGCGCTTCGCACAGTTGGCGGTTGCCGTGGCGGCACTCTTTGGCGGTGTCGCGGTAGTGTCTGCACAGATTGTCGCGGATCCGAATGCGGGGAACCGTCGGCCGACTGTCACCCAAACCGCCAACGGCATTCCCTTGGTGAACATCGTGGCGCCAAGTAGCGCGGGCGTGTCACATAATCAGTACAACCAGTTCTCGGTCGGCAGCCAAGGCGCGGTGCTGAATAATTCTGCGACCAGCGTACAAACGCAACAGGCGGGCTGGATTTCTGGCAATGCGAATCTCACGCCTGGCAATTCGGCGCGGATTATCTTGAACGAAGTGACCGGCACAAGTCGCAGTCAACTGAATGGCTATATTGAAGTGGCCGGGCAGAAGGCGCAAGTGGTGATTGCCAACGTAAACGGTATTTCCTGCTCGGGATGCGGATTCATCAATACCTCGCGGGGTGTTTTGACAACCGGCACGCCGGTATTCGGCGGGGACGGCAGCCTGCAGGCATTTCGGGTAACACGCGGCGATATTCAGATCGGCGCAAACGGCTTGAATGGCAACAACCTGGATCAATTGGATCTGATTGCGCGTTCGGTGTCAGTGAATGGTCAGTTGTGGGCAAATAATCTCAATGTGGTAGCTGGTGCCAATACGGTCAATTACGCGGACCTAGGCGTGCAAGTGATCCAGGGCGATGACGGCAAGCCAACGGTCGGCATCGACGTGGCATCCATTGGTGGCATGTATGCCAATAAGATTAAGCTGGTCGGCACGGAAGCAGGTGTCGGTGTCGTCAGCCTCGGCAATATCGCCGCCCAAGCTGGGGATCTGAATATCGATAACCAGGGCGTAATTACCCTGAACGGCAAGACGACAGCCAGCGGCCAGGTGCGTATTGTCGGCAACGACGGTATCACGAATACTGGCACGTTATACGGGCAGCAGGCTGTGCAGCTCTATAGCGCAGGCCAGATTGCCAATAGCGGCACGGTCGCAGCGCAGAGTGACTTGGGCCTGTTCTCTGGCAGCATTAATTCGACTGGCGCATTAGGGGCGGGGGTAGATGCGACCGGGCATACCACGCAAGCAGGCAGTATCAGCCTGACAGCATCAGGCAACATCGCTGCCACCGGCCAGAATACGGCGAGTACCGATATTGAGATCGGCGGCGCCAGCATCAACCTCGCCCATGGACAAATCAACGCTGGACGCAATGTCGGTCTGACAGCACGCGCCGGCGACATCGATCAAACGGGCGGTACACTGCAAGCTGCGGGTACGGCGACAATCAATGCTACTGGCGCCCTCATCAATGACCAGGGCAGTATCAATGCCGCACAGGTGGGGATTAACGCAGGCAGCCTGTCCAATACTGGCGGCAGTATTTCGCAATCGGGCACTGGCGACACCAGCATTGTGACTGCCGGTGCATTGAACAACGCGGGCACCATCGCCACCAACGCCAATAATCTGTCGATCCAGTCGGGCAGCCTGAGCAATAACGGCGGTCAGATCAATCATGCGGGAACCGGCACGGCCAGGATACAGACAGGCACCTTCTCCAACGCCCAAGGAGCCATTGCGACCAACGGCGCGGCCAGCATTACGGCAGGTGCTGCCACCAACAACGGTTCTATCAGCGCACAGCAGACGCTGGATTTGACGGCAACCTCGCTGAACAATAACGGCGGCACACTGACATCAAACAGTGCCATGACGGTCAATGCCGGCACGCAGTTGAACAACAACGGCGGCGCCATTCAGGCGGGAACCACGACGAGCCCGAGAAGCGTTAAAGTCACTGCTGCCAATCTGGATAACAGCGGCGGGACCTTGGGGGCCGGCACGATCGATCTGGAAGCGACCAATCTGGTCAATGCCGCAGGCAAGATCATCCAGAACAACACCAATGGCACGGCCACGATCAACGTGTCGCAGCTGTTGAACAACAGCACAGGTATGATCGGTGTTGTTGCCAATAATGTGACCGTGGCGGCAGGGGCCATCAACAACGATCACGGCTCATTCGCCCATACGGGCGCTGGTGTCTTGACGGTGCAAACCGGCGCCCTGTCAAATAATGGCGGCGTACTGGGCACGAACGGCGCTGCTGCGATCACGGCCAGTTCCATTGCGAACCAGGGCGGCAAGCTGACAGCGGTCGGTAACGAATCGGTCACCAGCACAGGCAATGTCGACAACAGCCAGGGCGGTTATATCGGCGGTGCGGCGGTCGCTGTGAACGCAAATACCGGACAGATCAACAACCAGGGCGGCACGATAGAAGGGGCGACGGTAGGGGCGACGGTCAACGCCCAGGCACTCAATAACGCCGCCGGTAAAATCCAGAATCTCGGCACGAGCGCTGTTGCCGTGACGGTTGCTCAGGCGCTCGACAACGCCGCAGGCAGCATCAGCGGTAAAGGTGCCGTGACGGCGAATGCCGGCAGCATCAATAATGCCGCCGGTGCCATTGGCGCATTAGGTGACTTATCCGTGTCTTCCGCCAGTACGCTCGATAACACCAACGGTTCCACTGAGGCGATGGGCAATGTGACAGCGACTGCCCAGGGCGCGTTGACGAACGTCGGCGGCAAGATCGAGGCCCTGGGTACTACCGGTCAATTGCAGGTAGCCGGCAGCACGGTCGACAATACAAATGGCAAGATTATCAATGTCGGCACAGGTCAAACTACCGTTACAGGTAGCACCGGAATAACCAATACGAATCCGTCCGCGATTTCTGGCGCCGGTCTGATCGGCGGCGCTGGTGACGTGACCATTGCCACCCCAACCCTATCGAATACCCAAGGCGGGCAAGTGATCGCCGGTGGTGCTTTGAACTTGAACACGCCGAACAGCGTCAACAATACCGGCGGGCAGTTGATCGCCACCAACGCGCTGACACTCAATCAGGCCGGTGCGACGCTTAAAAATGTTGGCGGAGGTATCAGCGGCGGGAATGTCGCGCTGACCGCTGCCAGTATCGATAATACGAACGGCAGCATTGCCAACCCGGCAGGCATCGGCAGCATAGCGATCAACACTGGAACGCTGACCAATACCAACGGCGCTGTCGGCAGCGGCCAGGATTTGCAACTGGCAGTTACCACCCTGACGGGCGACGGCAAGATCGTTGCCGGTCGTGATGGCGTTGTCAACCTGCAGGAAGATTACACCAATGATGCTGGCAACCAGATCACTGCGAACCGCAACCTGACGCTATCCACTACCGGCAACCTAGTCAATACCGGCACCTTGGCCGCCGCCGGCAACCTCTCGCTCAATGCCGCCAATGTGTGGAACGCGGCCGGTGCTGATATTGCTTCGGGCAATCCAGGTGACACAACAACCGGCACGACAACTGTCAATGCCGGCGCCGGCGGCATCGTCAATGCTGGGCGCATTGAGGGCAACAACGTCAATACGACCAGCAACCAGCTTGGCAATACCGGCACGCTGATCGGCAACACCGTGACCGTGAATGCCAATACGATTACCAACGATGGCGCGGCGGCCATCATTGCCGGCGTCAACCAGGTCAATCTGTGGGTAGCCAACACGATCACCAACCAGAATGGTGCGACGCTCTATAGCTTGGGTGATCTAAATATCGCCGCCAATGGCGCCAAGGATGCGAACGGCTACCTGTTTAACCAGACCGGCACCATCAACAACCTGTCGTCGACCATCGAAGCCGACGGTACCTTGAACATTGCTGCGAACCAGATCAACAACGTCCGGCAGAACGTGTCGACCAATACCGTCACGACCTCGGATACCACGACGACGATGACGATGCCGTCCTGGTGGACCTCGCTGGCACCAGGCAGTTCCCCTACACGTAATCCGAATACGCAGCTCTATGATGCCTATTACCTCAATCCGGCATCCATTGTATCGGTGACGCCGGTGGTGACACCGGACGGGTATCTGGTCTATAAGGCCGTCGTGACGCTGTCGGTCAACGATTCGGCGTTTGGATTGATGAATAGCGGTTTGACCTATCTGTTGCCCAATGGCGCCGGTGATGTCCAGTATGGCAGCCAGTCACGCGTGACGCCGACGGCCGGCACGCAGGTCATCTACTTTACGAACCGCAGAGACAACCAGGTCAATCCCGACCAGGTCGCTGGCAACAGTGCCTGGTCCGATTACAGCAATTACATTTATCGCAATGTATTAGGGACGATTACCTATTCGAACCAGTACGGCAACTGCACCACCAATTGCGTACGCTTGCAGACCTATCAAGACTACACCGACCCGAGCAGCATCATTGGCATCGATACGCGGAAGGTGCAAGCCTATTTCCCGGGAAGTTATCCGGTCGAGGTGCAACGGATCGCGCACCAGGTGGTGACGGAAACGCAACTGGCCTCCACTACCGGCACGCCCGCCAAGATCACCTCCGGCGGTGCCATGCACATGGCTATCGGGACGCAGCTCAACAATGACAACGGCCAAATCGCTGCCGGCGGCAATTTGACCATCGACGGCGTGGCTTCAGCGGACGGCAGCAACAATACCAAGATCGTCAACACCAGCACGCAATTGACGCGCACTTATACGTCGACCAACCAGTCTGGATTCGGTACGTCAGATAGCTTGCCCGCGCCGCCAGTGCAATGGACAACCTGGAGTAATACGCCGATTACGCTGAATATTGGCGTGGCGGGCGGCACGATCACCAGCAATCAGGCCGTATCGATTTCGGGCGGTCAAGTCAGCAATAACAGTGTGGGCGCCTCAACGCGCCCTGTCGGTGCGAGTGCAGGATCGCTGGGCCTGGGTGATGGCATCGTGCCGCTTTCCCTGGTCGGTGGCGGTAATGTGGGCAGTATCCCAACCGTTGTCCCGGGTGCTGCGCGTGTTGTTGATGGCGCGCGCGCTGGCACTGTGAATACCGTGTTGCCGACTAACGGACTGTATTCGGTGCGGCCGCAGCCGAATCAACCGTATCTGATTGCCACCGATCCGCGCTTTACGCAATACGGCAATTTCATCTCCAGCGACTACATGCTCAATTTGCTAGGGATCAATCCGGCAGTGACACAAAAGAGATTAGGTGATGGCTTCTATGAAGAAAAACTGGTCACGGACCAGGTCACCAACCTGACCGGCAAGCGCTATTTGAATGGTTATGCCAACGCGGAAGAGGAATATAAATCGCTGATGACCAATGGCGCGCAGTACGCCAAGCAGTTCAATATGGTGCCGGGCCTGGCGCTGTCGGATGCACAGATGGCGGCGCTGACCACTGACATCGTTTGGTTAGTGAGTCAAACCGTGACTCTGCCGGACGGCAGTCAGCAAACGGTGCTGGTGCCGCAGGTGTACCTGGCGAAGAATATGGACTTGACGCCGACCGGCGCTTTGATTGCGGGCGATTCGGTCAGCATCCAGGGTAAGGACATCATCAATACAGGCGGTACGATCTCGGGCAAGCAGCAGCTCCTGCTGGCAGCCGATCACGACATCAGCAACATTGGCGGCACGCTTTCCGGCGGTAATGTCGGCCTGTTTGCGGGCAACAATATTCTCGATCAATCCGTGACCAACACGGCGATCAGCAACTTCGGCAACAACAGCTCGACGGTGACGGCAGTCGGTGCGGTCGGCAAGATCGCCGCGACGAACAATTTGGTCATGTCCGCCGGCCAGAATCTGACTTTGCAGGGTGCCCAGGTCGGCGCCGGTGGCAACGCGATGCTGACTGCAGGTAATGCGATCAATGTTGAAACTGTCGCAACAGGCACGCATTATGTGTCGCAGGCCGGGAGCACCACGACCGACCAGCAAGTCACGCATTCCGTCGGCAGCACGGTTGCAGCGGGCGGCAATCTGGGTCTGGTGAGCAAGGGTGACCTGACCGTGACAGCGGGCAATCTGTCGGCAGGCAAGGATATGCTGGTGGCCGCCGGCGGCAACGTCACTATTCAGAACGCGACGGACAACAACAGTTATCACTCGGAAGGCCAAGGCAAGGCCGGCCATACCGAAGGATCGCAGGTTCTTGACGAACATATGCAGAACGCCGTCGGCAGCAGTTTGACAGCGGGAGGCAATGCGACCGTGTTGGCCGGCGCCCAGCAAGATGCGGCTGGCAATGTAGTCTTGGTCAAAGGTGCAACTGCGAAGGATTTGACGCTCACCGCCAGCACGATCACGGCAGGAACGAATGCGGACGGTTTGGGTAATGCGACCTTGGGCGCTACGGGCAACGTCACCTTGGGTGAATCGATCTCGCATGCCGATTTCAGCCAGGAAGATCGCAGCCATAGCCATGGTCTGCTGTCCTCCAGCAGTAGTCATGATGTGATCACCAAGACCGAGAACACCGCACTGGGTAGCACGGTATCGGGTAACCAGGTCAACGTGACCGCCGGCAACGATGTGACGGTGCGCGGTAGCGGTATTGCGGCGACCAACGACCTGAACATTAATGCCGGCAACAACGTCAATATCGTGACGTCGCAAAGCAACCAAACGGAGACGGGCCTCCATGAAAAGTCGAAATCGGGGTTGATGGGTAGCGGCGGGATTGGTTTCACAGTTGGCAACCGTTCGCAGAACGGCACAGAAACGGCGACCTCCACGACCAATAACAGCAGTACCGTGGGCAGTATTGATGGCAACGTCAATATCAACGCCGGCAACACCTACAATCAGAGCGGCAGCAATGTGATTGCCATGAAAGGCGATATTGGTATTGCGGCGCAAAAGGTCAACATTGTTGGGGTCAAGGACACCAGCAGCGATACGCAGACCAGCGCATATACCCAGAGCGGTTTGACACTGGCGGTGTCGGCGCCGGTGATCACCGCCATCCAGGGCATCCAGCAGATGGGCAATGCGGCCAGTAAAACGGACGATACGCGCATGAAGGTGTTGGCCGGTGCGGCAGCCGGGTCGATGGCTTACAACGCTTACAACGGCGTCGCTCAAAATGCTGCTACCGATAAAAGTCAGGCCACCGGCTTTACGGTCAGCCTGACTGTGGGATCGTCCAGCAGCAATAGCCAGAGCACACAAAGCAGCAGCACGGTGGTCGGCTCTAACGTCAAAGCCGGCGGCAACCTCTCCATCAAGGCGACTGGGGCCGGTAAAGACAGCGACATCAATGTCATCGGCAGCAATGTCAACGCCGGACAGGATGCCTTATTAAAAGCCGATGGCGATATCAATCTGAAGGCGGCGCAAAGCACCAGTACCCAGCAATCGACCAGTTCCTCGAATAGCGGCGCAGTCGGGATTGCGGCAACGTATGGGAAGGACGGCTTTGCTTTCGGGATTACCGCCAGCGCTTCCGGCAGTCGGGGCAATGGCAACGGTACCGATGTCGTCAACGTGAACAGCAATGTGGGGGCGGGTAATACCCTCGTGCTGTCGTCGGGACATGACACCAATATCCAAGGTGCGGTAGCCAGCGGCAACCAGGTGTTTGCCAATGTCGGCACCAGCGGCCAGGGCAATCTGAACATCCAGAGTCTGCAAGACACCAGCACCTATAAGAGCAAGGATCAGGCTATCGGCGGTACTGTCACCATCGGTTATGGTGCGTCCGGCAGCATCAATGCCAGCCAGAGCAAGGTCGATGGCGATTACGCCAGCGTTACGCAGCAGTCGGGCATCAAGGCGGGTGACGGCGGCTTTGTGGTGAACGTCAACGGTAACACCGATCTGAAAGGCGGCGTGATTGCCAGCACGGCGACGCCGGATAACAACCTGCTGGTGACGCAAACACTGACGCAAAGCAATATCGAGAATACCAGCCACTACAGCGCCAGCGCTCAGAGCGTGGGCGGTGGTTATGGGGTCAGCGGCAGCAGCGGTGGCGGTGGCACGGCGCAGGGCGCCAATCTCTTGACGGTCCAGCAGGGCGGTCAAGGCAGTTCGTTGGGCGTGAGCAGCAAAGATGGTAGCAGCTCAGGCACCAGCTATGGCGGCGTCAGTGCAGGTACGGTGGTGATCACTGACGACAAGGCACAACAGGCGTTGACGGGACAGACGGCAGCGCAAGCGGTCGCTGCTGTGAACAACAATGTTGGCGTCACCAATGCCGGTTCGATCTCGAAGGACTGGAACGGCCAGCAACTCAACAACCAGGTGACCGCGAATGCCCAAATTGGTGCAGCATTTCTTCAGCAGGCTACGACCGACATCGGCAAGTATGCGGACACACAGAGGAATAAGCTGAATCTCCAGGCAAAGAGTCTCGATGAGACCGATCCTACGCAAGCCGCATCCTTGCGAGCAGAGGCCGCGACATGGGATGAGTCTGGAAGCAATCGCGTCGCCATGCATACCGCTGTCGGTTTGCTGGGAGGCGGTATTGGCGGGGCCGCTGGGGCATTCGTGTCGGCGGAGGCGATGGATACCATCGGCAAGGCCATTGAGAATATGGGCTTGCCGGATAGTGTTGCGAAGGGATTGGCGCAGGTAACAGCAACAGCGCTTGGCGCGGTCGTCGGTGGCAGCGCAGGAGCAGCATCCGGTCTGAATGTTGAGGCGAACAATCGGCAGTTGGATCAATCACAGTATGACTTAGCCAAGAAGTATGCGAGTTTGGTTGCTCAGAAACTTGGTATTTCGGTGGATGCCGCTGAAGGTCGAATTGTGGCCGAGGAGTTGCGTAATGTAAATGCGCAGACTTCCCAAGCTGAAGGAGGTATTCACGATTACCAGGTGATAAAGGTCATCGGTTGCCAGCTGTTGAGTTGTAACGCGTCAACCACCGATTTTAATTATTTGAATAATGCATTCAACTCGCAATACATCGCGCCAAATCAGCAGGAATATAATCTCGGCCTTGCGCAATCTAATACTGGACAAACCTATAGTCAGCTCGTCGCTGGTAACATCAAAAAGGATCCTGTCGGAGCAGCGCTCGCCGGTGGTGGAATGATAGGACTTGGTCTGGTGACAGCGGGGGGCGTGCCAGTGCTCGGTAGCATGGTGACAGGCGGGGCAATTGGAGGGACTGCAAATGCATCTATGCAAGCACTATTTAATAATGGAGCGATTACTCCCTTGGATGTCGGAATGGGAGCTTTGACAGGCGCCCTCACATTTGGAACGGGATTAGTGCCAGCGCTTTTGGTGAATACGGGAGGTGCTTTGGCCGGTTCCGGACTTAAAGGAGAAAATCCAAACCTCGGTATGAGTGGGGCTGCACTAGGAACAATAATTGGTTTTGGTCTAGGCACCGCTGCGGAAAAAGGCTTAAATAGCGTCTTAAATCCTTGGTATCGTCAACAATGGCAAGATCTGGGATATGGAATATCTGTGTTTGTTCCAAAAAATCCCCTTCCGTCAGTAACGGGAAATTCAATAGGAGCCGGTTTGCAGGAGGCAACTGGGAATACAACTAACGCGGTCGTTAACAGAAAACCAAATGGTGGTAAATAATGAAAATGCAGTTAAAGCGAGATATTGGTGCTTTTATATATATATTTCTACTATTGTTGATTGTGTATTTTTTGGCATTTTTATTTATTTGCTTAGGATATGTTCCATTTGTTCGTTGGATACAAACTAACGCCGCTTATTCACTACCAACTATCTCTGAGTTATTTCGCTACGGGAAGGCAGTTGTAATTTTGACGTTAATATCTTCGATTGGTTTATGGTTTTTTCAAAAAAAGCAGTCGCGCCGGTAATCTGACTAAGATTTAAACGTGGGCGAAATTTGGGCGAAAATGGAGACCATTCCAGCCCTCGCCAGACCGACTGGATTTTCTAATTTCTAGTGTTTACTAGACCTGGCGTGGTTTGGAGCGGATTGTAATGGTGGAGGCGGCGGGAATCAAATCCGCATCCCAGGTATAGCAAATCGAAATTACCGGAAATATATTGAAAAAATTCCTAAAATATCTTACGTCAGATGAGACCGGCCTGGTCCGCAACGTTGTATCAAATCTCGTACATGGCCGGAAGCTGTTTGACACGGGAGAAGTTGGTCAAGAGCGTCGCATCATGACCAGGATCGGCGATAAAAAATACAATATCTCATCGGATGACAATTATTTAAATCGGATAGGCAGGGTATTTGAGCCCGATATGGTGAAACTATTTGATTCATTGATTGAAGCTAACAATACTGTTTTCGATATTGGTGCAAATATCGGATGCACATCCATTCTGTTTGGCGATAAAGCGGAAAAAGTCTTTAGCTTCGAACCTTCTCCGACAACATTTCAATTTCTTCGAAAAAATATTTTTGCAGCAAAAATGAGCCATGTAACTCCTGTGAATTCTGGACTGGGAAAGACCGGAGGCGTCTACGAACTGGCGTTCTCCCCACAAAACCGGTCAGGAGGTTTTGTATTGAATAAAGCTCAGGTATCGCAAGGCCTTCACGTTGAATCTGTTCAGATTTTGCGTGGCGATTCCTATACCAAACAAGAGGGCATCGATAAAGTTGATTTCATTAAAATCGATGTTGAAGGTTTCGAGAGGGATGTAATTGAAGGACTGAGCCAAACCATCGCTGGCTCGAAACCCATTGTGGCTTTGGAACTTAACCACTGGTGCCTGAACGCCTTCCAACGCATCACGGTTCCTGATTTTTTCGATTTCCTACGTTCGATATTCCCTTATCTTTATGCCGTGGAAAAAAATGATATAGCTGACCTTCATAACGCCGACGAGGCATACCATGTGATGTTCAGTCACATCACCAAGGGGTTTAAGTATCCGAATTTGATTGGTGCTTTTGAACACCATCAACTCGCGAAATTTGGGAAGAAATATTCGCGAGCAATCTCTCCAAAATAGCACTGCAATAGCCTGCCATTGCGGTGCATTGGTCGATAAGATAACAAGGTGCTGAAATAATCGGCGTGGACCCTATAGCCAGTACTTGGCGGCTACCGAAACTGCGCCCGTAGAGCGAACCACTACTTCAGTCGTATTGGTATATAACGTACAAATCCTGCCCCCGCAACTAAATGTAAAAAAGCCCAATCATCAAACGATTGGGCTTTTTGTTGCCAGGGTGGCTACGCAGATAGCGCACAGGTAGCCACACGTTCTAAAGACTTAAAACGTGGGCGAAATTTGGGCGAAAACGGAGACCATTTGAGCCATCGTCAGACCTCGCAGTTTTTGTAACCACTAGTATTTACGAGGTCTGCGGTGGTCTGGTGTGGTTGTATTGGTGACCGATCATCGTTTGCTCAAGATGCCTTCATCGACTGAATGCCAAGGTTTCAACTTTTAATTTCGCGGGTATAAAAATTTGACGAAGCGGACGGTCTGGCGGACGTTTCCCTCCAGACTTTTGACTCCCCCTACCCCTTTGAGAGGTCCTTGGCGGGGTCAGCGTCGTCGTCCTGGGGTACCGAAGCCGCCCGTTGTCTTACGTGAAGACGGAGATTGAATACGTACTCTCGCTTGCACGGGGATATTCGATTTGCTCCAAGAACTGTTTTCTGTTCTTTGGGCAGAGCAGGTTACTTTATTTGACTTGGAGAAGGACAAAATACGGAAGCAAAGAAAGCTACCTTCATCATTTGCAGACATGGTCTTAAACGGCAAAACTGAGATTCGATCCGCAGCGTACATTGCCGAGAAATGGGCTCTACCTAATGAGGTTGCTGCCGAATACACCCGAATCGCCCCAATTTTTTCCGAACTGAGAAATTGGCGGGACCGAGTCATTCATAGCGGCGGAACGGTCGGTCACGTTTATACAGATGAGAGCGGTTTTATGATTGACGCGACCGACAAATTATTTTCCTGGGCAAATTGCTGGGCACCGGAGGAAGTAGGCGTCAACAATCTAGCCCCACTTGACCCCTGGCTGGCAAAAGTCGTGTTTGAGTCAATGAATGCATGCAATCGATTTGTGGAATCCTTCGCGCGCACTTTTTCCATGCCGGCGCCTATAGCACCCGGCCTGATGGTCTATTCAAGGAGTCCCATGAACGAGGCATTGCATCTCTTAAAAGATTTGCACGAGCTGCAAACAGCAAAACTGAACACAGCAAAAAACCCGAATTATTAACTCGGGAACCATTCCGGTAGGCTTTGGGTGTTTGTGCGTGCGACATACGAAAAAAGCCCCGACGAAACGAGGCTTTTTATAGGTGAGGGCTAATACCGTTCGCTGTGAGGCCTGCCGTAATGGCGAAAAAACTGCCGAAACACGACTTGCAAACTGCGAGTATAACTGTTGTCATAGAATATGTAGTATTCATTGTAGGTCCCTCCATAAGGTTGAAGATTGCGGTTGATATAGCACTGAAGTGATCAAAAGTGACCCCAAAAAACCAGCAACACAAAAACAAAATGGCAGACTTCAACAGCGGCGGATTCGAACCGCCCACACCTCCGAAGACGGGGAATTGGAAGTTCCAAAGAATGTAACAGATTTCGCCACTATTGTCAAGTAGCTCACATCCTGCAGACCAGCATTCATTTATATTGAGCCTATCCGATTGGGAGCGTGTTGACATTCACGATTGCCGCAGCGGCGGACCAGTCGTCGCCTACAGAAAACCAGACGGACCTTCATCCCACCCGCAAACGAACCCTCTCGCCTCAATCGACGGTGGTAATAACATACGAAGTTGTTTCACCTTTTGCTCCATCAGCCCACTGTCGCCTGATAAGGCGGCTAGGATCGCAGTGTCTGCCTGCAATTCGGTCACTGCAGCTGCCAGATCTGCTAAATCACTTTCCCGAATGAGATCGACGCGAACTTTTGCTTCACCGATCAACAACTTCCCATCAACAATGCAAACGACGTCCAATTCTCGGTCAGACTCGCGACTTGGGTTCTCCGGGTACGTTCGGAAAAGCATAGTTTGAGGCGAATAAATGAAGCTGTGACGCGACTCTTGGCGAAGAGCGCAAAGAGCCCAGGCGACGGTCAACGTATCGTGCTCACGCAAACATGTACTAAAAAATTCGTTTAAACGAAAGTCCAATTCAAGATCGATCGGAAGTTGATGCCCGTGGCGGCATACCTCACAAAGCATCTGCTCCTTCAATTCGGCAATACCAATCCAATTTCTGTGTGAACAGCGTCGACATGACCACTCATGACCTCGATAGAACGCTCCACACTCGAAAAGAAAACTCAGTGCACCCTCCAAATCTTCCGGAGCATCGGCAAGAATCTCGCTCTTTCGGGCGAGCATATGAGCGTCCGCATCGATTGCAGCCGTTAATTCATCCTCCCAATCAGCAAGCAACCACTCAAAATTCGTCGTCTCACGAGGAATACTTAGCTTTCGCGATTTTTGTATCACTCGTTCGGCTAATCGCAGCCACCCCGCGTCGTCGTTGATCACCAACTTGCCGTTCTTCGCCAAACGTGCCTTTAAGAAATCAATCACTTCAATATACTTATTTCGGGCGGGTGCCGCCATATTCAAGAATTGGGATCGCCAAAAGTGATTACTTAGAACGCGCTCAAAATTGTTCAGCGAACCGAACATATCCAAAGTCCCACTGAGGTACCGTCCTTTATCAGAAATTGCCGAATGTTCATATGGCGGTGGCAGGACCTTGCTTGCACGCATATCGCTTCGGAGATAACCTCCCGTTCCGCAAAGTATCGAATAGAACAAATTTTTTTCGTTGGGTTGTTTGACTTCGATGTGCGGCATACTTACATCTGTCCAAATCGAAGTAAATCCATTTCGTAATATTCGTGCTACTGAACTCGGATGAAGCATACGCGCTAGTTGCGAACGGTTCGGCAACATCCAAACGTCTCGCACGTTGTCAAATCGAGAGCAATCGTGCAAACGATCAACCTTCATATCTACAAGCCAAAACCCACGAGAAAAAATCGGATTCATGCCAGCGCAGTAGTTAAGTTGCAATGGGTTCGGGGCACTAACGAAAGTTGACGGATCCCGTATCTGTGCTTCCGCGATCGCTGGATTCGTCCTTCCCAATTCGTAAGAGCTATAAATTCGCGTCACATCAGGCGGACAACAGTCGTCAATCGAAACGATCACTTCGAACTCAACATTCGACATTCCAGTGGCCTGCACCTTCGCCATGAACTCTTGGACGTCTGCGGCAGTTAGAGAGCTTGACCTAACCGCGATTCTGGCTGATCCATTCTGCTGCCCGATCCAATTGGATTTGCGGAGAAAGTTCCCGATTTTTGAACCTATATCCCCTTGAAATCGGTTTGTAGCTGGAACGCGTAAGGTTTTGTAAGGTTGGCTTGTTGCACTGCCAAAAAGAAGCCCAGCATTCCAACATGACACCCGATCGGTGAACGAGTCGCCAATCACTAGGCAAAATTTTTCGTTCCACGGGTGATCCGGACGGTGTGGCTGGCAATTTAAATTTGATAGCTGGGACAGCGTTGTGACGCCACCGGACTGCAGCATGCGATCGAGAAGTTCGTAGCCATCCGTCAAATCTTCGGCGCCCATACTCCGAAAATGCCAACGATCATCCGGCGCATCCTTTGGGACCAAGTTTAGACCCCGCATGCCTATTTGCTCATGAATCGGAAAACCAACCAAACTGTCGTGTAGAGTGCCGAAATTATCCTTGATAAACCCGTCGTCCTTCCAGGCAGGATAGCAATCAAGTATCAGATCCGGCGCGCCTTGAAACGCGCTAGACCGCGCTTTCAGAAACGGTATCCATGAAATGGACGAAAGCCCATGCCTTTCGACTCCCACGCGCGGATTTTTCACCGGCTCGTCACGTTTGCGCGCCTGCTGAACAATCTCAGTGTCGGCAAGTAGTCCAACTAAAACTGAAGTGTACGCGTCGTTGTCATATGTCAGGACTACGACAACATCGGGATCCAAGATTCGTAACCATTCCTGATACCGATTCGAGATTGATCCATTGTCGGCCGGTACAACTAATGATTGTCGCCCTCCATCCCGGCCGAAACAATCAGCGAAGATGGCATCAAGCCACTGATGAACATCTGCCCCATCCTCAAGCAAATAGGCGATACGAACTGGCCGCGGGGTAGCTCGAATTCTCGGATCTGGCTTCATAGGCGCCACTAGTAGTTATCAATAAGTAATTGATAATACGCCAGTAACGTCTATGCCGCCTTAGTCTTTTTTTTTCTGGGCCGGCTCGATTAATGGAGTAGTCATTTTTTGCAATCGGCCATCGATCGCCAGTAGAGCAGCATAATCCACCTTATTCAAACCCTCCCAAATTTTGGCCTTGTTATCGTACAACGTCCTCTTCGGGATTTTGACGTGGTCAGCGATCGCTTGCACCTTGATGTCCCGTTCATAATAGGCACGCACGACCAGTTCACGTGCATTACGCAACGACAAACCTGTGAACAGCGATGTGGACCACTCCCTCAACGCAGCTATCGCCTCTTTGTACTCCTGAGTCATGTTGTTGTCGCTATTCCCACAGCATGAGCATTCGGCGAAGCGCGTCGAGTAGCGCGCAATGATACAAGCTCGGTGCAACGGCTCCGATCGTCCAACCTCGGCATGATGAAGCCCGCCTAGCCAGCGCCGTCGTGGGATACCAAACCCTTCCCGGCCCCGATGGCGCCCACATTCATCATCTTCGCCATCGGCGACAGAGCATACTGCTGCGATAAATAGCTGAATGCAAATGTCATCCGCTCAGGTGTCGATCCGCTTTATCACGATTTTGTGCGCACGCCGCAATTTGGTCTTCGGAGCCATAAGCTGACCTTTTGCAGGCATTATTTCATCTTGAGAATGTTAATGCTGTGGATGAACTTCATCGTACTTTCTAGGACAAAAAATAATTTCAGAGCGTTGCAAAATTGCCGCATGACAGACACAGGAAAGGTTTTAGTAGCGGGCTCGAGGCACGTCTTAAAGCTCAGTAGCGAGTCTGTGACAGACCTTGTTACTGAGTCTGTGATGACGTGGAAGCTAGCAAGGGGCTTGGTTGGGGGTAATAGGTCAACGTGTCAATAGTTGTTATAAATCTGTTAGATTGCTGTAGCGCATATCAAGAAGCCCAGCCGCGAGTGCGGTTTGTTAGTCAACGTAGAAAAGGGCACTCATGAACTCGACGATTATTCAAGCCATGAAACAACACGAGATATTGGAACTGCGTTATCACGGCTATTCCAGAGTTGTTGAGCCTCACGCCTATGGGCAAGATAAAGATGGTGACCAGATTCTTCGTTGTTATCAAACGTCAGGAGGAAGTGCGAGCGGTGAGCGCGCTGGGTGGAAGGTTCTGAAAGTGCGAGAGATACACTCTTTGCATTTGACTACTCATATTTTTTCAGCGCGACCGGACTATAAACGTGGGGATAAAATGATGGTCTACATTTTTGCGCAGCTTTAGACGACTTTCGCCTTTGCTCAATGCAGTTGATGAGAGGCACGTCGTTTGCTTTTCATCTTCGAATTTCGAGCTCAAACAAAGTCTTTACCGTCAAAACAGAGCACCTCACAACAGCCACATAAAACTGGAACATTGATCCCAATGGATTGGTTCTAAAAATTATGCTCCCTCACAAACCAAAATTGCTGAATGCGTTTAGGCTGCTTCGTATAGAGTTTGGACGACTACGGCGCGTTTACGATGCGTCTGTATATTCGTTTGCAACCACTCGGGAGCTATTGCAAAAACAGCTTGAGTCTGGCGAGATAACGGCGTCAACGAAAATATTGATTCCCAACACGGAACGGGTGTTGGCTTGGTCACCGCTAGAACTTCTCCAGCGCATGAATGAGACTTATCCAGAAATGTTGCGAGCGTCTCTTCTCATTCGAGCGGTTTCCCAAATGGAGAATTACTTGGTTGCGCTGTTAAGCGAGATCGCTGAACGGAGCCTTGTACCGTTCAAGTTACAAGACAAGATCGTTTCGTTCTCCCAGGCACAACTTCTGTCTTTCGAGACGGCAGAAAAATTGAAATCCCATCTAATTCAAGCCGAATGTCGTGGACTTAACGGGAAAGGCTTTCGCGATTTTGAAAAATACTACAAGAAGCGATTCAATATTGCGTTTTCCCAAAGTCCCGTTGCCGTTGAGGAGGTGGATGGTATCTACTCGAGAAGACATGTTCTTGTACACGCCGGTGGTGTAATTGACGATCAGTTTCGAAAGAGATTTTCACCAGATGCGCATCCGGGCCAACAACTGGAAATTTCTGAACAATACTTTCTCGAGGCTACGAAGAAACTCGAAGCGCTAGCGGAGTACTGCGCGCTGCGCGTAGGGACTCTATTTCCCAAAAATATAGAAATAGTCGCACCGCCGATCGCGCTTTTTATCGAAGAATTTTCCCAGTCGCTGTTTGATTTGAGAAACCAAGTGCGTGAACCTTCCGTTGCCGTTATACATTGGTTCGATGCTCAATTTCGTACACCGGAGCTTCTTAACGCGCATTTCTCAGAAAACAGTACTTTCAAAATTGGAGAACAGCCACATAAATTGGAACTGATTCTGGCCGGTAAAAAACGTACTGGTGAAAAGACTATTCAGTGGTTAGTATGTGGTGAAAAAAATATCGTTGGAGCATATATTGGATACCTCGCGTTTTTGTCGCGCCGAGGGATGCTTGAAGAGTTTGAGAAGCATCACATTATGCTTAAAAAGGGATTCATCAGTGAAGTCGGCAAGAAGCAAGTGACGACCAGTGCCAAGGATAATTAGCCATTCGATTGCTCGCTTGTGGCGTTACTGTTTATGAAATTTTGCCGCTCCCACTTCCTTCCCCCTTAACCCCTAAATTCAAACCCAAAAAGCAAACCCGAAAACCCTGTAACAAACCCCTATACATGGCAACATATATAGGAGTTCGAAATCCGAACAGGGAGATTAATTTTTGTGGGATTTGATGAAAATACTCGAAAGCCTTTTGTTTATGGCGCTTTCGAGCGATTTTCAAGCGATTTCCCCCTGTTCGATTTTCGAACTGGAAGAGAGTCGCTCTGTTTGAATTTCGAACTGGAATAATCGTGTTCCAGTTCGTTTTCCGAACTGGACGGGTTCGGATTTCGAACAGGGAGATTTTTTTTCGTCTGCTGCTTCTTTTTTCCTTCATCCTGCAATTCTGCAAATCTTTCAGCCAGCGCTCGCTCAGCATCGCGAACCGTATCGAACCGTAGATAGTCGTGTGAAGCCTTGTGCGATTGAACTCCCACCTTTGGTTGGTCAAATACTTCTAAGTCCGTGAAGCGGTACAGTGAAGGCATTCGACGTCCCTGTTTTAATCCACCTTCGATAGTCACAGCTATAAATCCCATTGCACGCAGTTCGTATAGGGCCTTTGCAAGTGTTGACGATGAAGTCCATCCCTTATGCTTGAGATCAGATAGCGTTGCACCTATATTGCCATTGTTCGTGCCGGTAATTTTTTCTCGCAGGTCGATGAATAGCGCTTTTGCAGCAAACCCGATAACCCGATAGGCCGGGCTGTTGAGCAAGGATCCGTAGACGCGAATGTGCCGCCCGTTAGGGTCTTGGTATTTAGGCTTAGCCATGTGCCGCCACGCTGTATTTACTGTGGATAGCGCAATCATGCAAGATGCGCTCCTTGGCTGCAGCGGAGAAGTCGTCGAGACGCGCTAAGGTTTCGGATATGCTCCATTCCAATTGTTTGCCACAAAATTCAATCAGAAACCAAGATTCGCTAGTAGGAAAGCAGAGCGCAACATTACCACCGCGATAGAACAGATTTCGGGGCGTTGAAGTGTGGATTGGGACAGGCGTGTTCGTGCTAGGCAAGTGAGCCTCCGTAGGTAGTTGGAGACCCGCTTCTCGCTCTCAAACGAGGGTGGCGGGCGCAAGGCAGGGTTGAGAGACCGGCACCTACAGCAACCGGCGTACCCGAAGGTACCCCCACCAAGGCCCGCCATTGGAGGCGCACGAAGGCAGTACGGACGAAAAAAAGCCGCTTGGAAGCGGTTGTCCGCTGTAGGATATTCTGGCTCTCACCCCAGGCCCCTTTTTTCTCAGGGACCTGATTAGAATACGCTTGGCGTAACTTATCGTCAAGAAATTTCATATTCAAGCCGGCCCCTCCCGTAACGTTTCGCCAGCCACTCTTGACCGCGCCCTGTAACCATCGTCGTGAACGTTGGATGCTCATTGCCGCTGGAATCTGTCCATGGTTTCTTTTCGATCACACGAAAATAGCCACGATCGATAAATTTTTGAAAGGGTAGATTGTTCTGCATCAACACCTCGTCAGTGCGTAAGCGTTCAATAAATCGATTCGGCCCCCATCCAATCGTTTTTGCGAATTGCCCCATCTTGCAAACCCCGGCCGTATTGCAGATGGTTTCTGCGAACTCGACCTTCGGCCCATCGGCGGCAATGCGGAGCGCCTGAGCCTCTATCTGCTCAGCCTGGGCTAGTGCCAAGCGCAACGCGCCAGCAAGCGTTGTCGGTGCCAAAATAGTGGCAGCAGCATCAAAGGTACGAATGACCTTCAGATGAAAAGTTGGGCTGATCCACATGGCGTAAGCGTAGACCAGCTCCTTGCAGACGTAAGTGCCAGGCGACGTCCCGCCGCGCATCGACTCTAAAGGGGCAAACTCCAATTCTGGTGTTAGCTCTGATACGAGAGCCTGAAATCCTTCGCTGCGGGTGAAGCGAAAAGGTGTATGGCGATCCTCACCGCCCGCGGCCCGATGCAAGTCATTCAGACAATAGCGCCCTTGTCGATCTTGATGAATAGCCACATTAAGGATTTTGATGGAGGAACTATCACCAGATACGACGCCGTTGAGATGTACGAGCGCCGCTTGTTTCAAAGTCGGAACTTTTGCTTTGGCAGTGGTTGCGTGCATATCAAACCCCTTGCTGAATCAAAGCACGGATGTCTTCAACCTTCCAGGCAGTGACGCGTTCAGATAGCTTTATGCCGGCCGGGTATTTGCCGGATTTGATGCCAGCCCACCAGGTGGATTTAGAGACGGGATAGACTTTGAGGACAACAGGCAAACGAACGTAGCCAGTGGTAGGTAGGGATTCAAACATAATGCACTCCATAGGATTAGTGTTAATCCGACGCGGTAGCCCCGTGTCGATGGAGAGCATCTTATTTTTTTGAGGCGGAAAAGAAAAAACGGGTTGATGGGATAAACGGTTTATTCCATCAAATGCGCTATCTCAAACTTGACCTGTTACGAAGTGTCAGGTCAAATCTAGTTCGGCGTGCCATACACTTGACTGGAATCGGCCAGCTTCGGTCGGTGGCCCGGGCTTTCAGTAAGACATTCGAACGTCGCATCCGGTCGGTAATCGCACCTTCGTGCAGCGGTTGTGTCCGTCGTACACACGCCCAAGATTTTCGGGAGAATTAGTATGTCAGGCGGGGAAACGGCGATACGTGGCTTTGACTATCAAGCCACTGTGATACTCGATGAGATAATGACCCACTTTGCGGCGTGGGGGGCGGACGGTTTTGTCCGACCCGAAGGCGAGGATGATCTTGATCTGTTCGAGGGGCTTGGGCCGATCCGAAACGTCGTGCATGTGCAAATCAAGAAGCCACGCCAAAACGCGACTGGTGAGCTTTCTCCTTCCGCATGGACGATAGCGGAGGCCGTAGGCGAACTGCTGCCGCAGTCCGTTGTGCGACTCGCACGCCCGTTTTGCCGCCAGGTTTGGATTCTCGGCGATAAGGTTTCCCCTGATCTCGCCTCTGTTATCGCACTCGGGAAGGCGGCACCCTCTCAGGCTTACCTGTCTTTGATACACCTTCTAGGACGCAACGAAGCCATACGGTACAAGGGACTAGGCAGCTCCCCTAGGAGGCGGATACAGATTTGGCGGCCGTCTCCTGTACCTGGTCTCACCATCGAAGAAAACATCCAGAAGATGATTGATGTCTTTCGTCTGTTCGCAGGTAGAGAAGGGCTGAACGCAACGGAGCTCCAGGACTATGAGGAAGCTATAGAGCGGTTGCAGACAAGTCTGCCTTCGTTACTAAGTCGCATCGAGATAAAGGTAAGTAACGGACTTGAGAGTGAGGTGGTTGAACGGGTTAACGCACGCCTCTCCGCACAATATCAACTGAGCCCGACTATTGTTGGGGACACGCTATTCCGAAATTTACGAGGGTTCGTCAACGATATCTCGAAACAGCACGGTCGAAGTTTCGGAAGCGGCGAGTTTGACTATGAAATCGCAACAGTATGGCCCGAGATGGTTCCAATCAAGATTCCTCCTGAGCTAGAGAAGGATCATGTTCATAGAAAGGACATCACTTCTGCCCTTCTGACCTCCGACTCGAAGATCGTCGAGGTCGTTGGTGTCTCAGGTTCCGGTAAATCAAGCCTCGCTGCGGAAGCCATTGAGCGTATCGAAAAGGAAAGCGAGCGGAACCTCTCCTACTACGTGGAGGTCCGAAAGACTACGCGATTCAGGGATGTGCTGGCTGGTCTCACGTTTCGCCTGCGCCGCTTTGGCGCTGACTTTGCATTCGACTCTGCTGTCGACGGTACCAGTTCGAACGAAGGCGCGGCCGTCAGAGTTGGTCGCGCCCTTTCAGACCTCAATCGGCCGGTATCCATATTTTTGGATCTCGTGGAGGGAAGTTGCGACTCGGAGTTCTCGCGTGACCTTTGTACATTCGTGCGTCAGATTGCAAAGGGGACAGCGAACTGTCGAGTTATTGCTTTGGGGCAGGAGCGAACGTTAAAGGAATTTTCGGAATTTGATCGGAAAGCAATCGGTGTGGTTCAGGTCGATGTGCGTGGATTCGAGTTCGATGAGTTGCTTCACCTCGCGACAGCGCGTCAGTCAAGTTTGTCCCGTGAATCACTGTGGGATCTGTTTGGGCGCGTCACAAAAGGGCGATCCGCCGGACTCGTTGCTGCTAGAGCGCGAAGTATTGCGGACATGTCCCAGAATCTCGCGCAACAGGTTCTAGATGGTGCATCGCCCGAAGAGATGATTGGAAGGGCGGACGTCGAACGCTTCGAGCGTATTTCCACCCTGGCCCTGAATGCGGCTAAGAAGCTCGTATGTTTCGTTTTACCTTTTTCCGCCACAGAGGCAGCGTCCGCCTTCCCTAACGACAATGTCCGGCACGCGATCGTCGAAATGCTCGACCTCGCACTGCTTCGACGTTATGACGAAACGTCCTTTGAGATGCATGAGACGGTTCGAGCCGCGCTGGAGAGCTATCTTCCGCTCAGTATCAGCAGAGCAGCTCATGCTGAGCTGGCAAGCTGGTACGTTCGGAGACAAGACGCTCCGGCTGTGATTTTTCATCTTGATGCAGCGGACCGCCATAGTGAAGCCTGTGCGGTGGCGAGGGATGAATTCCTTCATGGACGGTCATGGTCTGCGTTGCGAGACTACGCTGTGGCGCATCAGTTGATCTCCAAGCAGGAGGCAATTGGGCTGTTTGAGCACGGCAAAGAGAATGGTCAGAGCTATTTTTTACTCGAATTTTTTAGGGGTGGCGCGGGCCCGGACGTTACAGACGCTTTGATCGTGCAGTTGAGAACATCGTCCCCTCCTGAGCCAAGCGTTGATTTTTCCTGGACCTGCAACCTGATGCAGGCGATTCTATACAGTGATTCAGACAGATTACTGCAGCTTCTGGAATATTCGTTGGAGGTACCGGAGACTCAGGTCGGCCGGGATCAGAGATTTGGATATTTACAAATCGCCCTTTCACGTGTGGAAATTCAATTCCAGCAGGAGTGTGTAAATCTATTTAGCCGTGAAAGCGCCGACGCGAAGCATCGTATGTTACCGATCTTTGTCGCTAGTGGACGCCGAGATGTGATGCGAGTCGCCTTCGGGTTTCTCGAAAAAAATCCTGAATTGCTTATGCGTGGTCGAGGGGCGTCGCACAACATTCGCTTGAATGTGGTTGACGTGGCTAGAGTCAGGGAATTTCTTGCAGCGTTGCCGTCGCGGGATAACGCGCAGATGCTCGCGCGGAGATCCGCGCTGTTGGAACCGTTCCTCGGACCAATCTGGGCACAGCGTCATGCACTCAGGAAGTTCTGTGTTCAACTGCTGGAGGATTCCGATCCAGAGCCCACGGTCATGCAGGGTGCCGCGCGGGTATTAATAGCCCTAGGCGAGCCATCGCTACTTAAGCTTTGCGATGGCGCGAGGACATTGGACCAGTCAACCCGTACATTTTTTGAGTTCCTCCCGGCATTGGTTCCGTGGCTTGCCAATCGTGCTGAATACGAGAAAAAAATCCTCGATACCACCCTCGAGATAAAAGATAGGATGTCGGCAATTTTTCCCGTTCTGGCATTGGGCTCAGATATAGGAGTGTTGCTGGAGAAACTGAAACAGAGTGATTTAACCCAAGCGAATCTTTGGGAGTTCCTCATACTGCGCTCAGCGGTGTTCCGTCCGTTTAGCGCGGGGATATCGGCTGTGGCTCAGAAGATAAAGTCGGGCGATAAGGACGTGACACTTGGATCTCTCGTCGCCGGTTTTGGACGCCTCGGAGGCATAGAAGCTCGTCGTTTGTTGCTGGACGCCCTCGATCATTCCGACCCAAACGTTCGTGCGGCCGCCGTCATCACGTTGGCGCAAGTGCGAGACAGACATGCACTTCATGATCTTGTGGCTCGGCTTGGTGTAGAAACTGATGTGGCGATGGCACAAAATCTGATTGTCGCAATCGCTGCCAGTCATCCGGATGCGGAGGTGATGGAAAAAATTGATTGGTCTCGTGTTCCTTCCGCGCGAATCTGGCGAAGCATTATGGCAGGCCGATTGCGCAATGTGCGGGAGGTGGTCGAGATTGCAGATGTTGCCACGGATGTGAGCCAACGGTGGCAGGTTAGGCGTGCTGCAGTGCTTGCGGCTGGCCGGCTTGGCGACCAGCCGACACTCGAGAAAATTCGCGACTCTTTAAGTAAGGAGCGGTCTCCTTTTGACGGCGATAAAACATACAATCTGGTAGGGCATGAGCTAGCCCTGAATATGTTATCCAACGGGCTTCCGTTTTTGTTCGAAAAGTTTCTAGATGAGAAGGCACAATTTATCGACTTCGTGGCGGAGCAGTTCAATCACACCCTGCTTCACACTGTCCCGCAAGGCCAACTTCCGCCGGGGCAAGAGGTCGCCGCGTGGATGTACGACCAGCTGATAGCTCACAACTATCCCTCCTCCAAAGCGGGGGTGGATGCGTTCATCGACAGGCTGCAGATTCCCATCGTGCAGGCTGCCTTGTTGCGGTCGTTGCGCATGGCGAGTCGTTACGATCTTATCGAGGAAGAGGCGAGCACCGCATACAGTGCGTGGTACTTGATGCGTTGTGTTGTGGAACTCCGACATAACCAGCGCAACGATCCCCCTCTACGCGAGCGCGTTGATGCAATCATCGCGGCCTCCCCATGGGGATCAAACGGTTTGATGCAGAACCTGGTACCGGATACGTTTGGAATTGTCGTCTCGCAACCAATGGCAGGCCAGCCACCTACATCAACAACTACACCGGAAGTAGTGAGACGAAAATTTGTCGAAGTGACTGTTCGTGAGATTGAAGCGGCCCTTGATGGCTCGATAAAGCTTGATGAATCGCTACCTCTTCGCCTGTTCATCGAGTCCGAAGATCGGTACAAGGAACTCGTACGCGATCTGGACCCTGAGAATGACTATGTTCGTGATTCGACGCGAAAGCCTGCGTTTCTGCGTTTTACGGCGAGCGGCTATCTGGTCAATGACGGCCAACATAACCGCAAGGAGAATCGTGCGAATCTTAGAGCTTCCTTGCGTCCAGTAATTGCTGCCGTTAATCATTGGGACGTGCCGATTCCATGGCATAGCCGAATGCTCGAAGAAGATAGGTTTGACGCTTATGCCGGAAAATTCGTTGATTGTCTTGCGGTGTGCGGTGATCTGACCGTGTTTTACCGAGAGATGGAGAGGTACGAAGGTACCCTGATGCCGTCAATTTTGAGTTCGAAAATCCGTGCCGAGAACATCCAGCCGGTGGTGAACGAAAGCATGGTCCCGTTTCTGGCTCGATATCTGGGTTCAGGTCACGATGCATTCCTGGTGGGACTGTGCACCGTTGCGGGTCATATTAAATCTTCTGCTGTCGATGACGTTCTTGAGGGCCTGCTTGCTCGATGGCACGGTCGATTTAATCTGGCAGAACCAAGTCCGCAGCACAATGAGAATATCGATTTTTGGGTGGCATTCCATCGACTGTCGCGTCACCCTCGCTTCGATAACATTCGCGACTGGGACATCCGTTTGGAGGAGATATTGCGGGGCCTGATGGACGGTCACCAACGCGATGAGGTGCTCAATACGCTATGTCGAAGTTCACGCATGTATCGCACCATTGAGACTCAGCTGTTCCGGCGCTGGACGCTAACGCACTACCGCAATGATATCGTTGACATTTTGGAGAACGAGGCTGACCGGCTTTTCCGCACATAGTTGACGCTAGACATTCGCCGCCCATCTTGCCGCCTCAAATGCCAGGCTGGGGGGCGACTTTGCCCCTATGTTGGCTCCGCTAGGCTCAAATCAAGTGGTCCAAGAAAAACCACGATGTTCCAGCCACGACGATGAACGGTGCTCGCGTACGCAATCCCATTCACAACACCGCTCTCAAACCGTTAATCCTACACAAAGTTGGTGACTAGGGTTGCCTTGGCCGAACGATTTCATCAATCTGTTGCATCCATCGGTTGAGTCCACAGCCGTTTCCGGACGAGGATTCGTACAACTAATGTCAGGTCAAGTCTGAGCTAGTGCGCATCAAATGGTCAAAAGCAGTTCTGGATATTGAAGAACCCCGCGTGCTCGAACAAGCGCCGATCTTTGTAGTTCACTGAGGTCACCTAAGAGTTCAGAAGTAATCATTCCGTTCGACGCTCGTATGGAATTTTTTCCGGCGAAGCAATGTGCCCAATTTATCGTGTTTTTTGCCTCATGATATGTGCGTACAGTGTTTTCGGAGATGTCATATTTTTCTGCGATTTTTTTGATACCATCGCGCCGCGCCTTTTCCATTCGATGTCTGATGTCGATTACCTCCTCCCCGCGCTCGTCGGCGAGTTCTTCCGCGAAAATTAACACCTCTTCCGTTTGCAAATATAGGCCGAAAAGTGCTGTGCTAATGTCCTCTTTTTCTGTTGGGGACAGCACGTTGTTTTTCTTTCCTCTGAGGTCTGGAGGTTGCACCTTTCCTTCGATAAGAGCAGCTAGGTAGCTCCGAACAATTGGAGGGATTGGTTGATCTGTACGCAAGAGTGCGGCGAGGTCAGTAGCCCATCCCGCAAGCTGTAGCTCTACGAGCGCGCTCATCCATTCGTTCTCTTCTACTAATGGCGCTTTCTTGACCATTAAGCAGCCTTGCCAAATTTCCTGGTTATTACTTTGCCGCTGGCCGCCGAGTACAAGTAGTCCGCGTACTGCTGCATCATTGCTTTGCGCTCGTCAAGGAATAGGGCGCGATCATAGGCTTCGCCGTAGGTGTCCCCAGACGCGTGAGACAGTTGGCGATCGACTACCTCATGGCGATAGCCCAGGCGCTCTTTTATTACACCCATCGCTAACGAGCGGAAGCCGTGGCCAGTCATCTTGCCGCTGTAGCCCATGCGCTTTACCGCCGCTAAGATGCCGAAATTGGTTGCAGGTTGGCTGGGATCGCGCAGATTGGGGAAAAGGTACTTGTTGTTGCCTGTGTATTCCTGTAGCTCTTTCAGCAGCTCCCAGCCTTGGCTCGGCAAGAATACATGATGATCAACTTTGCGCGGGTTCAGTTTCTTCTTGCCCATTTTCATACGCTGCCAGGGAATTACCCAATGCTCGTTATCGAGATCGATCTCCGACCACTCTGTTGTTGTCAACTCGCTGGTACGCACGAAAGTCAGCATCATCAGTCGAAACATGATCCTGGTGGGTGCATACATCCGGCCCTCGATCTTTTCAAAGGCTCTGAGGAATTCTGGTAGTTCGTCTGGTGTGATCGCTGCGTGATGGCCCTTTGCAGTTTGTTTGAGTGCGCCCCGCAAGCTGGGTACTGGATCAAGCTCGGCCTTGCCGCAAGCAATCGCATAGCGAAATATCTGCCCACATACTTGTCCCTGCCGCTTCGCCATGTCCAGAGCGCCGCGTTTCTCGATCTGGCGCAGAACGTCTAGCATGACGGGAGCTTTGATGTCTGTAATAGGCTGTCTGCCGATTAACGGAAATACATCCTTCTCTAATCGATGCAAAATATTGGCTGCTGTACGCGATTGCCAGGTGTCGAGCTTGTTCGCGTGCCATTCACGAGCCACAGCCTCGAAGGTATTGGCGTTGGCAGTCGCTTTATTTAGCTTTTCTATTCGCTTGGCTTGCGCAGGATCTATACCGGCATTTATCTTGTCGCGCGCTGCCGCTCTCGATTTTCTGGCGTCAGCAAGTGAAATCTCAGGATATTTTCCAAACGCCAACAATCGTTGAGTTCCCGCGAAGCGATATGCCATGCGCCAATATTTAGTGCCATCGGGATTCACCAATAAGAACATCCCGCCACCATCAGACAGCTTATAGGGTTTGTCTTTTGGTTTTGCAGTGCGAGGCTGTATGTCAGTCAACGGGGTGGCAAGTTTAGGCATGGCTACTTCTCTACTATATCGACTGGAGTGGCTATCAGAAATGCTGTTAGTGCTTTTACCTGTGCAGGGCCTAGTGTCATGCGATTTATGTGATTTTCGATCACCAGCCCACCTTGTTCGTTCGTGGATAGGCGGAATCTTCGAAATTTCGGTCTTGAGGATTGTTCTTGCTGGCGCTGCTCACGCCTTTTTTCACTTGGGTCGATGCCATCGGCGATTAGGAGTTGAGCTTCCGTATGCCTTAGTCGCGCTTCTGATAGCAATATTTCGGGGTAAGTGCCTAACCGCAGGGAGGTTTCCGTGCCTTGGCGCTTGTAAACCATGTGCCAGCGTTTTATGCCCGTGGGCTCAATCAATAAACATAAGCCATGCCCATCACCAATTTTGTACCTTTTGGCGCGCGGTTTTAGCTCGGAAATCTGCGCTTCAGTCAGCGGCGTGGCTAGTTTAGGCATTTTTGTTGGTATGTGATTTTGATGAACTTTCTCATATCAACAAGGGTACCAACATAAACTTTGGATGGCAATGGACGCCAAAAACGCTCAGCAAACAAAAAACCCGCATCAGCACTAGGCTAGAGGCGGGTTTTTGTACGTTGCTGGACTTCCTGAAACGTGTTCTTGGTGGTGATAGGTGGACTTGAACCACCGACCCCAGCATTATGAGTGCTGTGCTCTAACCAACTGAGCTATATCACCAATGAAGCCCTAAATTATGAAGCATTTCTCCAAATGCTGTCAAGAAAAACAGGTCCGGGATGCTTCCCAAGGGTAATTTCGTGGCGTTACCGCTGCTTGAGGGCTGCTGTTACCGTCTCCAGCACCGTATCGGCAACACGGTCGCCGATGCAGTCAATCACGATCCGTTCCGGCATGGAACGCAGCCAGGTGAGCTGGCGCTTGGCCAGCTGGCGGGTGGCGGCGATGCCTTTTTCGCGCAGTTCCTGGTAGCCGTAGTGGCCGTCCAGGTATTCCCAGGTCTGGCGATAGCCGACGCAGCGCATGGACGGCAGGCCGAGATGCAGGTCGCCGCGGGCGCGCAGGGTTTCGACTTCGCCGATCAGGCCGCCGCTTTGCGGGTCCAGCATCAGGTCGAAACGCCGGGCGATCCGTTCGTGCAGCACGCTGCGGTCCGATGGTTCCAGGGCGATCGGCAGGATATCGAAGGGCAGCTCCGGCGCCGGCCGGTCGGTCAGCAGCGAGGACATGGTCTGGCCGCTGAGTTCGATGATTTCAAGGGCGCGCTGGATGCGCTGGCTGTCGTTGGGTTTCAGGCGGGCGGCGGTGGCCGGGTCGAGCTGGGCCAGCCGGGCATGCATGCCGGGCACGCCGATCAAGGCCGCTTCGGCGTCCAGCCTGGCGCGCAGGGCTGGGTCGGCTTGCGGCAAGTCGTCGAGGCCGTCGCGCAGGGCCTTGAAATACAGCATGGTGCCGCCGACCATCAGCACCAGCTTGCCGCGCGCGTGGATTTCAGCGGACAGGCGCAGCGCGTCGTCGCGGAATTGCATGGCCGAATAGGATTGCGTCGGCTCCATGATGTCGATCAGGTGGTGCGGCGCCGCGGCAAGCTCGTCGCGGCTGGGCTTGGCGGTGCCGATATCCATGCCGCGATACACCAGGGCCGAATCGACCGAAATGATTTCAGACGGAATGTGTCTCGCGATTTCCAGCGCGGCGGCGGTCTTGCCCGAGGCGGTGGGCCCCATGATGGCGATCACCAGCGGCTTCGCCGTGGTTGGTGCTGGCTGTGATGGCATACCGCTTACTGGCCGCGCAAGAATAGTTTGTCCAGGTCGGACAGCGCCAGCTGGCTCCAGGTGGGGCGGCCGTGGTTGCACTGGTCGGCGCGTTCGGTGGCTTCCATTTGCCGCAGCAAGGCGTTCATTTCCGGCGCTGTCAGGCTGCGGTTGGCGCGCACTGCGGTATGGCAGGCCAGGGTGCCGAGCAGCTCATTGCGGCGTTCGACCAGGACCCGCGAGCCGCCGAATTCGCGGACGTCGCGCAGCACATCGCGCGCCAGCGTCTGGGCGTCCGCGTTTTTCAGCAGGGCAGGGACCGAGCGCACGGCCAGCGTGGTGGGCGAAATCGCGGCGATGTCAAACCCTAGCGCATGCAGGGTTTCCTGGTTTTCTTCGGCGGTGCCGACTTCAACCGCGTCGGCAAAGAAGGTGACCGGGATCAGCAGCGGCTGGACCTGCATCGCATCTTCATCCAGCGCGCCTTTCAGCTGCTCGTACAGGATGCGTTCATGCGCCGCGTGCATGTCGACCAGCACCAGGCCCTTGGTGTTTTGCGCAAGGATATAGATGCCATGCAGCTGGGCCAGCGCGAAACCGAGCGGGAAGTCGTCGCTCGGCAGCGTCTGGCTGGCAAGCTGCTGCGGTGCCGCCGGATAGGTTGCAGCGCCGCCGGCAGGGTCATTGCCGGTAAACAGCGCGCCGTAATTGGCCATGGTTTGCGCCACGCCATTGGCGGCCGGCGCAAATTGCGGTCCGAATGAAGTCTGCTGCTGCGGCACTTGCGCGTTGGGTTGCAGGATCGCCTGCAGATGTTCTTGCGAGCCGCGGATCCACGGCATCGCGCCGCTGGGCGAGGGCAGCGGCGCCGGCGTCGCGCCGAACGAGGTGGCGGAGGTTTGCGCCAGCGCACGGCTGACTGCATGGAATACAAACTGGTGGACGGAGCGGCTGTCGCGGAAGCGCACTTCGATTTTCGATGGATGCACGTTGACGTCGACCAGCGCCGGGTCGAGGTCCAGTCCCAGCACATACGACGGGTAGCGGTCGCCATGCAGCACGTCCTGGTAGGCGGCGCGCACGGCGTGCACCAGCAGCTTGTCGCGCACGAAACGGCCGTTGACGTAGAAATACTGGGCGTCGGCGCGCGCCTTGGAGGCGGTCGGCAAGCCGACAAAACCGTGCAGGCGCAGCGGCCCGGCGCCTTCATCGAGCGCCAGGCGGGCGTTGGCGAATTCGTTGCCGAGGATGCTGGCGCTGCGTTTGGCGATTTCGGTGATGTTCCAGTGGTCGACGGTTTTGCCGTTATGCGTCAGCGAAAACGATACGTCCGGCCGCGCCAGCGCGATGCGCCGCACTACTTCGGCGCAGTGGCCGAATTCGGTCTGCTCCGATTTGAGGAACTTGCGCCTGGCCGGGGTATTGAAATACAAATCCTGGACGTCGACCGTGGTGCCTTGGGCGCCGGACGACGGCGTCACGGCCAGCGTGCTGCCGTCGATTTCCGAGGCGTGGCCGGCATCGGCGGTACGCGAGGTCAGGGTCAGCTGCGATACCGAGGCGATGGACGCCAGCGCTTCGCCGCGGAATCCCAGCGTGGCGACATTTTCCAGGTCGTGCAGCGAACTGATTTTTGAGGTGGCGTGGCGCGCCAGCGCCAGCGGCAATTGTTCCGGCGCAATGCCGCGGCCGTTGTCGGTGATGGCGATGCGTTTGACGCCGCCTTGTTCCAGCCGCACCGTGATTTGGGTGGCGCCTGCGTCCAGCGCGTTTTCCAGCAATTCCTTGACCACGGCGGACGGCCGTTCGACCACCTCGCCTGCCGCGATTTGCGAAATCAGGTTGTCGGGCAGCTGCTGGATGGCGCGGATAGGGGAGAGCGGTGGATTCATGCTGCGATTATACCGAAGCCGGAGCCAGCGGTTGTTTGCGCGCGCGCCGGCGCAGGCAATTGCCAAATCTAAGTTTGCGCTGTCTTTGGTAGTGTATTATTCCGGCGCTACCTGAGGAAAAGCGCCGCCGGGCTTCCTGGCGATGCTGTTGTCGAACGGGTGAACTTTATTCAACAAAGGAAAGTCAGTGTGCATAAGACTTTTCAATCATAAAGCGGTTAACTGAGGAACACGGACTATGGACTTCATGCAATTCATCGACATCATCCTGCATGTCGATAAATCCCTCGGCTTCTTGATCAAGGAATATGGCGCCTTGATCTACATGGTCCTGTTCCTGATAGTTTTTTGTGAAACCGGCCTGGTGGTCCTGCCGTTCCTGCCTGGCGATACGCTGTTATTCATCGGCGGCGCGTTTTGCGCCACCGGCGAGATGAACATCTGGGCCCTGATGGCTTTGCTGGTCATCGCCGCCACCACCGGCAACACGCTCAATTACTGGATAGGCAGCCTGATCGGGCACAAGGTCTACACCCATGACTATCGATGGCTGGACAAGAAGGCTTTGCAAAAGACCCACGCGTTCTATGAACACCATGGCGGCAAAACCATCATCCTGTCGCGCTTCGTGCCTATCGTGCGGACTTTCGCGCCGTTCGTGGCCGGGGTGTCGGAAATGACTTTCTCCAAATTCCAGTTCTTCAATATTACCGGCGCCCTGATCTGGGTGGTAGGCCTGGTGTCGGCCGGTTACTTCTTCGGTAATATTCCCGTCATCCGCGATCATTTGAACACCATCGTGCTGATCGGGGTCGGCGCGGCGGTAGTGCCGGTGGCGCTGGGCGGACTGTGGAAGTTCTACAAGAAAATGCGCGGCGCTTAAGCGCTGGCGACGCCGGATGAAAAAAGGGCGCGCTGCAAGTTTGCAGCGCGCCCTTTTTGTTTGGTACCGGCCCGGCAGCTTAGGTCAGGCGATTCCTTGCCAGCGGCGGGTTGTGGGCAAAGTACTTCTTGATCCCTTTCAAGACTGCGTCCGCCATCTGGTCCTGATAAGCATTGTCGGTCAGCCTGGCTTCTTCTTCCGGATTGGAAATGAAGGCGGTTTCAATCAGGATGCTTGGGATGTCCGGCGCTTTCAGCACGGCAAAACCGGCCTGTTCCACCGCGCCCTTGTGCAGCTTGTTGATGCCGCCGATCTCACTCAGCACTGCGCTGCCGAGCTTCATGCTGTCGTTGATCTGCGCCGTGGTCGACAGGTCCAGCAGCACGCTGGCTAGCTGGCGGTCGTGGCTCTTGATGTTGATGCCGCCGATCAGGTCGGCCGAGTTTTCCTTGTTGGCCAGCCAGCGCGCGGCAGTGGAGCTGGCGCCTTTCTCCGACAAGGCGAACACGGAGGAGCCGCGTGCGGTCGGCGTGACAAAGGCGTCGGCATGGATGGAGACGAACAGGTCGGCCTGTACTTTGCGGGCCTTTTGTACGCGCACGCCGAGCGGCACGAAAAAATCCGCGTCGCGCGTCAGCATCACGCGCATGTTCGGCTGCTGCTCGATCTTGGCCTTGAGCCGCTTGGCGATCGACAGCACTACGTCTTTTTCGCGATTGCCGCCGCGCCCGGTGGCGCCCGGATCTTCGCCGCCATGGCCGGGATCGAGGGCAATCGTGATCATGCGGGTCAGCGTCGGCGTCTTGTCCGGCTTCGGATCGGCCTTGGCGACTTGCGGCGGTTCAGGCTGCGGCTGCAGCGGCGGTTTTTGCTCCTGCGGTTTGGTTTGCGCCACCGGCGGCGTAATTTCGCCTGGCGTGGAGGAAGGCCATTCGCCTTTTTCAATCATCGCCTGGATCGGATCTGGCGGGTTGACCGGATACAGGTCGAACACTAGCCGATGCTGGTAGCCGCCCACCGGCGCCAGGGTGAACACCTGCGGTGTGACTTCTTCCTTGAGGTCGAACACCAGCCGCACCACATTCGGGCGGTTCTGGCCGACCCGGACTTGCTTGATGTAAGGATCGTTAGGCTGGATCTTGGCGACCAGTTCCTTCAAGGTCGGATTGAGTTCGATGCCTTCGATGTCGACCACCATGCGGTCCGGGTTCTGCACCAGGAAATGGGTGGTTTTCAGTTCAGCGTCGTTTTCCAGCGTGACGCGGGTGTAGTCTTCCGCCGGCCAGACCCGTACCGCGACAATTTGCGCGGCGCGCGCCGAGAGTGGCGCCAGGACTGAAATGAGCAAAGTGCCGCCGGCCTTGAGTATGGTGCGGCGGATTTTTGATTTTAGAGGTTTGGCGCAAATTTCAGTCGAGCGAGACATTGACTACCCTTATCAGATAACGCCTGCAATTCTACATCACGTCCCTTGTCGGAAACACGGGAAACGCTGAGTAATACACTGATGTCGGGCGGCGGCAACGCGCTATCGGCTTTTTCCGGCCATTCGACGATGCAGATGGTGTCGGGGTTGAAATATTCACGGAAGCCGGCTTCCAGGAATTCGTCCGGGCTGGCCATCCGGTACAAGTCGAAGTGCATCACTTCGACCGCCTGTTGGGCTATCTGGATCGTATAAGGTTCCACCAAGGTGTAAGTAGGGCTTTTGACGTGGCCCTGGTAGCCGGCGGCATGCAGCAAGGCGCGGGTCAGCGCGGTCTTGCCGGCGCCGAGGTCGCCGTGCAGATGGATCGCCAAGCCGGGCAGCAAGGCCCTGGCCAATGCGGCGCCGAGCGCGCCGGTTCCGGCCTCGTCATGCAGGTGGGTTGTAAAATGCTGCATCTCGTCACATAGTCCTTTGTATCAAGTCTTTCTTTCAAGTCTTTCTGAAGTCTTTTTGAAACGCACCAGCCATGGCAGTAATCGACCAGGATTTAACCGCGCTAGCCGCCACCATCAAAGCGTGGGGGCGGGAGCTTGGCTTCGCCGATATCCGCATCAGCGATGTCGACCTGGCGCAGCAAGAGGCGGGTTTCGAGGCTTGGCTTGCGCTCGGTTATCACGGTGACATGGATTATATGGCAGCGCACGGAATGAAGCGCGCCCGGCCTGCCGAACTAGTGCCCGGCGCGATCCGGGCCATCGCGGTGCGCATGGATTACCTGCCGCGCGCCTACCAGGACGACCAGGGCAGCTGGCGCCCGCGCGAGCAGGCGCGGCTGGCGCCGGCGGCCGCCGGCAGCGCCACCGTTTCGCTGTATGCGCGCGGCCGCGATTATCACAAGGTGCTGCGTTCGCGCCTGCAGCAGTTGGCCGATCGCATCAAGGGCGAGATCGGCGAATTCGGTTATCGCGTGTTTACCGATTCGGCGCCGGTGATGGAGGTGGCGCTGGCGCAGAAAGCCGGCCTGGGCTGGCGCGGCAAGCACACCTTGCTGCTTAATCGCGAGGCCGGCTCGTTTTTCTTCCTTGGCGAAATCCTGACTGACCTGCCGCTGCCGGTCGACCCGGCCATCAGTTCGCATTGCGGGCAATGCAGCGCCTGTATCGATGTCTGTCCGACCAAGGCGATTGTCGGCCCTTACCGGCTCGACGCCCGCCGTTGCATCTCTTACCTGACGATCGAATTGAAAGGCAGCATCCCGGTGGAGCTGCGGCCCCTGATCGGCAACCGCGTCTATGGCTGCGACGACTGCCAGCTGTTCTGTCCATGGAACAAGTTTGCGCAACCGTCGACGCTGGGCGATTTCGACGTCCGCAACGGCCTCGACCAGGCTACGCTGGTGGAGTTGTTCGGCTGGAGCGAGGAACAGTTCAACAGCCGCATGGAAGGCAGTCCGATCCGCCGCATCGGCTACCAGCGCTGGCTGCGCAACATGGCGGTCGGCCTCGGCAATACCGCGGCGGCGGGCGCCGCTACGCCGGAGATCGTCGCCGCTTTACAGCAGCGCAGCGACGATCCGTCCGAACTGGTGCGCGAGCATGTGGCGTGGGCATTGCAGCAGCACGGCATCGATTAACCTCAGTGCTGCAGCACCCACAGCCAGAACGGCAAGGTCAGCGCCGACAGCGTGGTGCCGGCGGAAATCATGAACGCCACCAGCGGACCGTTGCCGCCCATCCTGGCGGCCAGGATGTAAGCGCTGGAGGCGGTAGGCAGGGCGCAAAACAGCACCACCAGCTGCAATTGCGATGGCGCCAGTCCCAGCCACTGCCCCAGCAGCCAGGCTATGGTCGGCAGCGCCAACAGCTTGACCGCCAGGAAATATCCGGCCAGCGCCTTGGCCCGGTGCACGCCGCTCAGGCGCAGGCCCGCCCCCACCAGCAGCAAACCCAGCGCCAGTGCGGCGTTGCCGAGCCGCGACAGGACCGCTCCCGCCACTTCCGGCAGCGGCAGTCCGGACAGGCTGTACAAGAGGCCGCAAGCGGTGGCGATCAGCAGGGGATTGCGCGCCAGTTCCTTGAACAGGCCGCCGCTTTTGTGCGCCAAGGCATGCACCGCTGCCAGGTTGCACAGGGGCACGCCAAAGCCGATCAGCATCGCCATCATGCCGGTGGCCTGCTCGCCGCCCAGCCTGGCAGCCAGGGCCAGCGCCATGTACGAATTGAAACGATAGCCGGTTTGCATGCCGGATTCGTAATCCATGGGCGCCGCCTTGATCCACGGTTTGCCCAGCCAGGTGAGGAGGATGGCGCCGAGCAGCGCGCCCATGCCGACCATCAGCATCTTGCCGCTGGTGTCGAAGCTGAGCGGGGTGCGCGCGGTGGAGTAAAACAGCAGGGCGGGGAACAGCAGGAAATACACCAGCTTTTCCGCCCCGGTCCAGAACTCGGCGCCCCAATTGCTGATGCGGTGCAGCACGGCTCCTAGCAAGATTAGCGAAAAATCAGGAAACAACAGATTGACGATATACATGGAGTGGCGGATATTGTTAGAAAGCGGGCTGGATTGTCGACATGTTGGACATTCCTGAGTAATTCCCGGGGCCAGGCGTTGAAGTTGGTTTCCGCGTGGAAAATCTGCCGAAATTGCTGAGTATTAGTTTGATAAGGGTTTAGTGTAAACCTATGTTGTTTAGTCAAAATGATTCATATAAATTATTTGTTAAATCCGGGTAACACCTGTTACAGTGCGACCACAATAGAGATTGCAGCTTGCAAAAGCGGCAATTCCGCAGCGGGCTGAACTGGATTGCGGTTTCCGGCAAGCAGTTTTATGTGACACAGAATTTGGATCCGCGTCCGGCAAATGGATTTGCCAACGAGGTCGGATAAACAGAATTGTAGGTGGTGGTGCATAAGAACGGTATTGATACCGGGGATACTGAGGAGACCGTGCATTCCGAATGAAGCTGTCTAAACAGCCGGGAGTGCATAACGAAGTAATTTGAGGCGCATCGACACAGATGCGCCTTTTTTATTTTATGCTTGCGGTATGAATATAATTCCCGGCAGTCCCGTAAAGCGCACCGGCGGTCAGCTGCCCGCACAGCATTTCACTGCGGTGGTCGCCGCGCCGTTCGGTGCGATGGGCATACGCACCGAAGCCGGCCTGCTGCAGGAACTGGTCTATCTCCCTCCCTCTTTCCACGAAAAAGACGCCACCGATGCCCTGGCCGAACGTGCGGTCAAGCAGATCTGCCGTTACCTGGAACAACCGGATTTTCGCTTCGACCTGCCCCTGGCCCCGCTAGGCACCGCATTCCAGCACAAAGTGTGGAAGGCGATTGCGGCGATCCCGCGCGGGGAAGTGCTCACTTACGGCCAGGTTGCCAAGCTGGTGGAATCGGCGCCGCGCGCGGTTGGGCAAGCTTGCGGCTCCAACTGGTTTCCGCTGGTGATCCCTTGCCACCGGGTGACCGCGGCCGGCGGGATTGGCGGCTTTTCCCACCACGACGAGGCGGATGGCTTCCATCTGCGGGTCAAGCGCTGGCTGCTGGAGCACGAAGGCGTGGTCGGCCTGTGACAAGGTCCAAGGCCGGGAGTGAGGCCAAGCTGGCGCTTGGCGCCGAACATCAAACTGCAATCGACGAATTCTGCGACAGCTTGTGGCTGGAGGACGGCCTCGCCAAGAACTCGCTGGAGGCGTACCGGCGCGACATGACCCTGTTTGCGCTATGGCTGCAGGAACAGCCGGACGGCAAGTCCCTGTTTGCGGTCCATGCCGGCGACCTGAACGCCTATTTCCTGGCCAAGCATGACAGCAGCAAGGCCACTTCCTCGAATCGCCGCCTGGCGGTGCTGAAGCGCTTCTACCTGCTGGCCTTGCGGCAAAACCGGATCAGCGCCGATCCCTGCCTGCACCTGCGTTCGGCCAAGCAGGCGCCGCGCTTTCCCAAGATATTGTCTGAAATCCAGGTGGAAGCGCTGCTGGCGGCGCCCGACGTCGCCACGCCGCTGGGCCTGCGCGACCGCACCATGCTGGAGCTGATGTACGCCAGCGGTTTGCGGGTATCCGAGCTGGTGCTGCTGAAATCGCTGGAAGTCGGCATGAACGAAGGCGTGCTGCGGATTACCGGCAAGGGCAGCAAGACCCGCTTGCTGCCGTTCGGCGAAGAGGCGCGCAACTGGATCGTGCGTTACCTGAAAGACGCGCGCGGCCAGATCATGAACGGCCAGATGGACGACGCCTTGTTCGTGACGGCGCGCGGCGGCGCCATGACGCGCCAGATGTTCTGGACCCTGATCAAGAAGTACGCCGCCAAGGCAGCCATCAACGCGCCCTTGTCGCCGCATACCTTGCGCCATGCGTTCGCCACCCACCTGCTGAACCACGGCGCCGATTTGCGTGTAGTGCAGCTGCTGCTGGGGCACGCTGACATATCGACCACCCAGATTTATACCCATGTGGCGCGCGAGCGCCTGAAGGCCCTGCATGCGGCGCATCATCCGCGCGGCTGAAATCCTGGGGCTGGATGAAGGGTGGAGGTTGTTGAGCCTGTTCTATTTTATTGCCATATTGCAATTTTCTTCAGATTGAATTCTGCATCCTTCCAATTATTCTCCTGTATCCTGTAGTACATCATTCAAGAGTCTATTTAGGGGGCGCAATTGGCAAAAACGAATTTTCAGTATGAAAAACGGCAGAAAGAATTAGAAAAGAAAAAGAAGAAGGAAGAAAAACTGAAGCGCAAGCTGGAGAAGGGTTCTTCCACCGAAGTTGAGACAGAGGATACGGCCGACTCCGAACTGCCGGCGAGCGGCGAACCTGCTTCCGATGAGCCTAAGCAGCCTTAAGCGCTGCCAGTCCGCTCAGCGCAGATCAGCGGCAAGGATTGTCGCTGCATCGGGCCTGGCGAAAACATGATGTGCAAGCAGGCGCTCCGGCCCGCTGCATTCAAGTAACCCGGTATGACAAAACATATTTCAGAGACCCCGGCGACGCAGTTCTTGCGCAAGCACGGCGCGGTCTTTTCAGAGCATCCCTATGCATATGAGGAACATGGCGGCACCACGGTATCGGCGCGCGCGCTGGGCGTGGACGAGCACCATGTGGTGAAGACGCTGGTGATGCAGGACGAGGCGGCCAAGCCGCTGATCATCCTGATGCATGGCGACCGCAAGGTGTCGACCAAGAACCTGGCGCGGCAGATCGGCTGCAAATCGGTGGAACCCTGCAAGCCTGAGGTGGCGAACCGCCATTCGGGCTACCTGATCGGCGGCACGTCGCCGTTCGCTACCCGCAAGGCGCTGCCGGTGTATATCGAAGAGAGCATCCTGGCCCTGCAGAAGATATATATTAACGGTGGCCGGCGCGGCTACCTGATCGGCATGGCGCCGCAAGACGCGGCCGGCCTGCTGCATGCAAAAGCAGTCCGCTGCGCGCTGGACGAATAGGTCCTGGACCAATCAAATACAAAAGAAAGAGACACGCATGTATACATTGTTATTCGCGATTGCCGCCTACCTGATCGGTTCGGTGTCGTTCGGCATCATCACCAGCAAATTGTTCGGGCTGGGAGATCCGCGCACCTACGGTTCGAATAACCCCGGCGCCACCAATGTCCTGCGCAGCGGGAACAAGACCGCGGCTGCGCTGACCCTGCTCGGCGACGGTTTCAAGGGCTGGCTGGCGGTATGGCTGACGCAAAGATACGGGCCGCAGTTCGGCCTCGAAGATGGCGCGGTGGCGCTGGCTGCGGTGGCGGTCTTCCTGGGTCATCTATGGCCGGTATTTTTCCGTTTTGCCGGCGGCAAGGGCGTGGCGACCTTGTTCGGCATTTTGTTCGGCATCAGCCTCTGGCTGGGCCTGGCGACTATCGCGACCTGGCTGATCGTGGCCTATGCGTTCCGTTATTCCTCGCTGGCGGCCCTGGTCGCCAGCGTCTTCGCGCCTTTCTTCTATGCACTGATGGAAGGGCCGGACATGATCCTGCTGGCGATCGTGGTGATGAGCGCCTTGCTGATCTATCGCCATGCCAAGAATATCGGCAATCTGCTGGCCGGCAAGGAAAGCCGCATCGGCGCCAAGAAAAAGGGTGGCAAGGCGGCTTAAGCGACATCGGGAACCGATTCTCCTGGCATAAAAAAGCGCTAACCCATTCTGGTTTAGCGCTTTTTTACTTAGATTTCCGCTGGTTCTTATATCGAATTAGCTATAAGTCGAATTTTAATAGTGTTTATATGCAATTATTGTTGCGTTGCGCCATGCAAAATGTGTCCGAGATTCATGTTTTCGACTCCATGACGCCGGAAAATGAAGGCGCTGTTTTATGCTAATTTGCCTTGCTATGCAGCATATTTTCATATCGTGAAATCGAATATCGCTATTTGGAAATCAAAAAAACTCCTGTTAGAATTTGGCACCCGTCTACATAGAGTGACGTAGATGCTTGCGACCCAACCCGCAAGTCCGGTGTCAGACCGGACAAGCGCACATATTCAGGAGACTCAGCATGTCAGCCCAGCTCGACCAGGTTTTGGCCCAGGCCGCCAACGATCCAGATGTCATTGAAACCCAAGAATGGCTTGATGCGCTAGAAGCTGTCATTGAAACCGAGGGCCCTGAGCGCGCCCATTACCTGATGGAAAGAATGGTCGACCTGGCCCGCCGCCGCGGCGCCCAGATCCCGTTTTCCAGCAATACCGCATACGTCAACACCATTCCTGCCCACATGGGCGAGCATTGCCCGGGCGACCTCGAGATCGAAGAACGCCTGCGCTCCTGGATGCGCTGGAATGCGATGGCGATGGTGGTCAAGGCCAACCGCCTTGACGGCGACCTCGGCGGCCACCTCTCCAGCTTTGCCTCGCTGGCCAACATGCTGGGCATCGGCTTCAACCATTTCTGGCATGCGCCTTCTGAAAACCACGGTGGCGACCTGCTGTACATCCAGGGCCACTCGTCGCCAGGCGTCTACGCCCGCGCTTTCCTCGAAGGCCGCCTGACGGAAGAACAGCTGCTGCACTTCCGCCGCGAAGTCGACGGCAAAGGCCTGTCCTCTTACCCGCATCCGAAACTGATGCCGGATTTCTGGCAATTCCCTACCGTATCGATGGGCCTGGGCCCGCTGATGGCGATCTACCAGGCGCGTTTCCTGAAGTACCTGCATGCACGCAGCATCGCCGATACCGCCAACCGCAAGGTCTGGGCTTTCTGCGGCGACGGCGAGATGGACGAACCGGAATCGATGGGCGCCATCGGCATGGCCGGCCGCGAACGCCTGGACAACCTGGTGATGGTGGTCAACTGCAACCTGCAGCGCCTGGACGGTCCGGTGCGCGGCAACGGCAAGATCATCCAGGAACTGGAAAGCGATTTCCGCGGCGCCGGCTGGAACGTGGTCAAGGTGATCTGGGGCGCCGGCTGGGACGACCTGCTGGCGCGCGACAAGGAAGGCATCCTGCAGCGCGTGATGATGGAAACCGTCGACGGCGAATACCAGAACTACAAGGCCAAGGACGGCGCATTCGTGCGCAAGCATTTCTTCGGCAAGCATCCGAAACTGCTGGAACTGGTCAGCAAGATGTCGGACGACGACATCTGGCACCTGACCCGCGGCGGCCACGATCCGCACAAGATCTACGCTGCCTTCAAGGTAGCGCAGGAACACAAGGGCCAGCCTACCGTCTTGCTGGTCAAGAGCATCAAGGGCTACGGCTTCGGCAAATCGGGCGAAGCGCGCAACACCGCGCACAACACCAAGAAGCTCGACGACGAAGCCATCAAGGCCATGCGCGACCGCTTCCAGCTGCCGATTTCCGACGACCAGCTGCCTGACGTGCCGTTCTTCAAGCCGTCCGACGACACCCCGGAAATGCAATACCTGCACGCCCGCCGCAAAGCGCTGGGCGGCTACCTGCCGCAGCGCCGCCAGAAAGCCGACGAAGTGCTGGTGGTGCCGGAACTGTCCGCATTCAAGGGCGCGCTGGAACCGACCGCGGAAGGCCGCGAGATTTCCACCACCCAGGCTTACGTGCGCATCCTGAACACGCTGCTGCGCGACCCGAGCCTGGGTCAGCGCGTCGTGCCTATCATGGTCGACGAATCGCGTACTTTCGGCATGGAAGGCTTGTTCCGCCAGATCGGCATTTTCAGCCAGGTCGGCCAGCTGTACGAGCCGGTCGATAAAGACCAGGTGATGTACTACCGTGAAGACAAGGCCGGCCAGATCCTGCAGGAAGGCATCAACGAAGCCGGCGGCATGAGCTCGTGGATTGCCGCGGCAACTTCGTACTCGACCAACAACCGGGTCATGATCCCGTTCTACACGTATTACTCGATGTTCGGCCTGCAGCGTATCGGCGACCTGGCGTGGGCAGCCGGCGACATGCGCGCCCGCGGCTTCCTGCTGGGCGGCACCGCCGGCCGCACCACGCTCAACGGCGAAGGCTTGCAGCACGAAGACGGCCACAGCCACGTGCTGGCATCGACCATCCCGAACTGCGTGCCTTACGATCCGACCTTCTCGCACGAAGTGGCGGTCATCATGCATGACGGCCTGCGCCGCATGGTCACCAACCAGGAAGACGTGTTCTACTACCTGACCCTGATGAACGAGAACTACAGCCATCCAGGCCTGAAGGAAGGCCAGGAAGAGGGCATCATCAAGGGCCTCTACCTGCTGCAGGAAGGCGGCAAGAAGAACAAGCAGCGCGTGCAGCTGATGGGTTCCGGCACCATCCTGCGCGAAGTCATCGAAGGCGCAGCCTTGCTGGCCAGCGACTGGGGCGTGGACGCCGATGTCTGGTCGGCGCCGTCGTTCACCCTGCTGGCGCGCGACGGCCAGGACGTGGAACGCTGGAACATGCTGCACCCGACGGACGCTCCGCGCGTGGCGCACATCACCCAGTGCCTGAAAGACACCGCCGGTCCGATCATCGTTTCCACCGACTACATGCGTACTTTTGCTGAGCAAGCGCGTGCTTTCATTCCTGCCGGCCGTACTTACAAGGTGCTGGGCACGGACGGCTTCGGCCGTTCCGACACACGCGCCAAGCTGCGTGAATTCTTTGAAGTCAACCGTTATTATGTAGCGGTGGCGGCATTGAAGGCATTGGCCGACGAGGGCAAGATCAAAGCCTCGGTTGTCGCCGATGCCATTACCAAGTATGGTATCAATCCGGAGAAGCCGAATCCGGTCACGCAATAAGGTACTGGTCTTGATATCTGGATAACAAGCAGCAATACGCAAGATACGTAAGAGTAACCAAGCCAGTATTAAAATTTCCACGGCTGTCATGCGCGGGCCTGAATTTTCTGAAAGGAAACTCAGGCCCGCGATGTGCAGCGGGCAGAATGAATGGAGCTAAGCGATGAGTATGGTGGAAGTCAAAGTCCCGGATATCGGCGACGTCAGTGAAGTTGAAGTCATTGAATTGATGGTGAAAGTCGGTGACACGGTAAAGGTAGACCAGTCGTTGATCACCGTCGAATCCGACAAGGCCAGCATGGAAATCCCGTCCAGCCATGCGGGCGTGATCAAGGAATTGAAAGTCAAGCTGGGCGACAAGGTCAAGGAAGGCACGCTGGTGCTGGTGCTGGAAGCCGATGCGGCGGCCGGCGCTCCTGCCAGCGCCCCGGCTGCGGCAGCGCCGGCGCCGGCCGCGGCAGCTCCGGCCCCAACCCCTGCGCCAGCAGCGGCAGAAAACAAACCGACTCCGGCAGCTGCGCCCGCTCCGGCGGCGCCAGCACCGGCGCACGCCAGCGGCGGCATCCCGCATGCATCGCCGTCGGTGCGCAAGTTCGCGCGTGAACTGGGCGTTGACCTGAGCAAGGTCGCCGGCACCGGCATCAAGGCCCGCATCACCCATGAAGATGTGCAGAATTACGTCAAGGGCGTGATCTCCGGCGCGGCCAGCGGCAGCGCTGCCGCTGCGGGCAGCAAGGGCGGCAGCGGCGTCGGCCTGGACCTGCTGGCATGGCCGTCGCTGGACTTCAGCAAGCAGGGGCCGACCGAGTTGCTGCCGCTGTCGCGCATCAAGAAGCTCAGCGGCCCGAACCTGCATCGCAACTGGGTCATGATCCCGCACGTCACGCAATTCGACGAAGCCGACATCACCGAGCTGGAAGAATTCCGCAAGCAAGCCAACGACAGCTTCGCCAAGGCCAAGTCGCCGGTCAAACTGACCATGCTGGCGTTCGTGATCAAGGCCAGCGTCGCGGCGCTGAAGAAATTCCCGGCATTCAACGCCTCGCTCGACGGCAAGGGTGAAAACCTGATCCTCAAGCAGTACTACAACATCGGTTTTGCTGCCGATACGCCGAATGGCCTGGTGGTGCCGGTGATCAAGGATGCCGACAAGAAAGGCATCAGCCAGATTGCCCTGGAAATGGGCGAACTGTCCGCACAGGCGCGCGAAGGCAAGCTGAAGCCGGCCGACATGCAAGGCGCGACCTTCACGATTTCGTCGCTGGGCGGCATCGGCGGCACGGCATTTACGCCGATCATCAATGCGCCTGAAGTCGCCATCCTGGGCTTGTCGAAAGCGTCGATGAAACCGGTATGGGACGGCAAGCAGTTCGTGCCGCGCCTGATGATGCCGACCTCCCTGTCCTATGACCACCGCGTGGTCGACGGCGCCATGGGTGCGCGTTTCAGCGTCTACCTGGCTGAAGTGCTGGCCGACATGCGCAAGACACTGTTGTGATGCCAGGCGGCGTCGGCTGAAAGAGCAGCGTGTTTCAGCCGGCGCCGCTTGCGGTCAATTGGCATACAGATGGAGAGCAATTATGACTACCTGCGTTGTCGTCAAAAAAAATGGGCAGATCGCGATTGCATCGGACTCGCTGGTGACTTTCGGCGATACCCGCTTGTCGCATGCCTATGAGGTCAACAACAAGATATTCCAGATCGGCGAATCGTATATCACGCTGGCCGGCACCGCCGCGCATTTTCCCGTGATGCGCAAGCTGCTGACGGGGATGGGCGAAGAGTGCAAGCTGAATAGCCGCGATGAGGTGTTCGATACCTTTTCCAAGGTGCACACCATCCTCAAGGACCAGTATTTCCTGAACACCAAAGAGGATGAAGACGACCCTTACGAGTCGTCGCAGATTACCGCCCTGGTTGCCAATCCTTACGGCATCTTCGGCGTGTATTCGTATCGCGAGGTATTCAGTTTCGACCGTTTCTGGGGCATAGGCAGCGGCCGCAATTTCGCCCTGGGCGCAATGTATGCGGTGTATGACAAGGACGTCAGCGCGCAGCATATCGCCGAGGTAGGGATTCATGCCGGCGTTGAATTCGATAAAAGTTCTGCCATGCCCTTGCGCATCCACAGTTTTGAAATGAAATTGCCGCCTGGCGCGTCGCCGGACGCGTAAGCGGCGCGCAGCATACAACATCACACATTTTTCCTCCCGACGGAGGAGCGAGCATGGAGCAAACGCTATGAGCATGGTTGAAGTCAAGGTGCCGGATATCGGCGATGTCAAGGATGTCGATGTCATCGAACTGATGGTCAAGGCCGGCGACAGCGTCAAGGTCGACCAGTCGCTGATCACGGTCGAATCGGACAAGGCAAGCATGGAAATTCCTTCCAGCCACGCCGGCGTGATCAAGGAAGTCAAGGTCAAGGTGGGCGACAAGGTCAGCGAAGGTTCGCTGGTGCTGGTGCTGGAAACTACCGGCGCCACTGCCGCCGCGCCGGCTGTGGCGCCTTCTGCTCCGGCAGCCGCGCCTGCGGCGCCTGCCGTGGCCGCTCCCGCCGCCGTCAGTTTCGCCGGCAAGGTCGATATCGAATGCGACACCATGGTGCTGGGCGCCGGTCCCGGCGGTTATACCGCGGCTTTCCGCGCCGCCGACCTTGGCCAGAGCGTGGTGATGATCGAGCGCTATCCTAGCCTGGGCGGGGTTTGCCTGAACGTCGGCTGTATCCCGTCCAAGGCATTGCTGCATGCAGCCAAGGTGATTACCGAAGCCGAGGAGATGGCGCATTTCGGCGTCAAGATGTCGGCGCCGGAAATCGATATCGACGCCTTGCGCGGCTGGAAGGAAAGCGTCATCAAGAAACTGACCGGCGGCTTGTCCGGCCTGTCCAAGGCGCGCAAAGTGCAGGTGCTGACCGGCAAGGGCGAATTCAGCTCGACCAATACGATTACCGTGGCCACTGCCGAGGGGCCGAAAGTGGTCGGCTTCAAGAATGCGATCATCGCCGCCGGTTCCTCGGTTGCCCGCATTCCCGGTTTCCCGTACGACGATCCGCGCCTGATCGATTCCACCGGCGCGCTGGAACTGCGCCAGATCCCGAAGAAGCTGCTGGTCATCGGCGGCGGCATCATCGGCCTCGAAATGGCTTGCGTCTATGACGCGCTCGGCTCCAAGGTAACCGTGGTCGAATTTGCCGACGGCCTGATTCCGGCGGCCGACCGCGATGTCGTCAAGCCGCTGCAGAAACGCATCGAAAAACGCTACGAAGCGATTTACCTGAAAACCAAGGTGACCAAGCTGGAAGCCCTGAAAGAAGGCTTGCGCGCAACGTTTGAAGGCGCCGACAGCAGCTCTCCCGCAGCACCGGAACCGCAGCTGTACGACATGGTGCTGGTGGCAGTAGGCCGCCGTCCCAACGGCAAGGAAATCGCCGCCGAAAAAGCCGGCGTGATCGTCAACGAGCGCGGTTTCATCCCGGCCAGCAAGCAGCAGCGCACCAACGTGCCGCATATCTTCGCCATCGGCGATATCTGCGGCGATCCGATGCTGGCCCACAAAGCCACCAACGAAGCCAAGGTTGCCGCCGAAGTGATCGCCGGCCACAAGGTCGAGTTCGATGCGATGACGATTCCTTCGGTGGCCTACACCGATCCGGAAATCGCATGGATGGGCTTGACCGAAACCGAAGCCAAGGCCAAGGGCATTCCTTTCGAAAAAGCCAATTTCCCGTGGGCGGCAAGCGGCCGCGCGCTGGCGATGGGACGCGACGACGGCATGACCAAGCTGTTGTGGGATCCGGCTACCAAGCGCATCATCGGCGCCGGCATTGTCGGCGTGAATGCCGGCGAACTGCTGGCGGAAACCGTGCTGGCGATGGAAATGGGCGCCGACCTGGAAGACCTGGCGCTAACCATCCATGCGCATCCGACCTTGTCGGAAACGCCGATGTTTGCGGCAGAGATGGGCCTGGGTACGATTACCGACCTGTTCATTCCGAAGAAAAAATAAGTCGGACGCTGTCCGCATGTAAAAAAAGCCGTTCCGGTTGATTCCGGAACGGCTTTTTTATTTGCGCCGGCAATCAGTTGCAAGCCTAATCGAAATACCGGCGCACTGCCTCGAAGCGTGTTGCGTAATAGCGGTTGTCGAGACGGTCTATGCGCACCTTGCCGTTGGTCGAAGGCGCGTTGATGAAACGGCCGTCGCCGATATAAATGCCGACATGGGAAAAAGCCCGGTTCATCGTATTGAAGAAAACCAGGTCCCCGGGGCGCAGCTCAGCCCTGGAGATGGCTCGGCCTTGGCGCGCAATGTCTGCCGCGCTGCCGGTGACCTTGAGTCCAGCCGCCTGCCTGTACACGTAACTGACCATGCCGCTGCAATCGAGCCCGGCTTCCGGATTCTTGCCGCCGAAACGGTAGTTGGTGTCGATCAGGCCCAGCGAATAGATGACGATGTCGTTGCCTTTATCGCTGACCGGTGTGTCGTCGGCCGAGCCCGGGCGTACCGAGCCGGTTCCGCCGCAGGCTGCCAGCAACAGCGCCAGGCAACAAATAAGAAGGTTTTTTATCGTCATCAGGTACATCGCTCCAGACAGGTTTGACCGGGTCTCATTTCTCCAGCTTGCTTAACACGTCCGACAGCATGGCGATCATCTGGTCGATTTCGGCGATCGTCACATTCAGCGCCGGCATGAAACGCAGCAGGTTAGGGCGCGGCGAATTGAGCAGCAAGCCTACCGGATTCATGTCGCGTGCGATATCGACGATCTGCGGTCCGATATCCTTGCCCAGCTTCAGCGCCCGCAGCAAACCTTCGCCCCGCTCGCCTTCGAGTCCGTGTTTCGCAGTTAGTTTCAGCAGCTCGCTGCGCAGGTAGGCGCCCTTGTCTTTCACCGATTGCAGGAAACCCGGCGCCAGCAAGGCCTTGATCACCGCGACGCCGACTGCCGTCATCAGCGGATTGCCATTGTAAGTGCCGCCCTGGTCGCCGGCTTCGAAGCAGGCGATCTCTTCGCGCGCCAGCAGCGCCGCCAGCGGCACGCCGCCGCCTATGCCTTTGCCCAGGGTCATGATGTCCGGCGTGATGCCCGACAGCTGGTAAGCGAACAGTTCGCCGGTGCGGCCCATGCCGGATTGCACTTCATCGACGATCAGCAGGATGCCGCGCTGCTTGGTCAGTTCGCGCAAGCCTTGCATGAATTCGCGGCTGGCCGGGATCACGCCGCTTTCGCCTTGCACCGGCTCCAGCATGACGGCCACGGTCTTGTCGTTGATCAGGCTCTCGACGCTGGCCAGGTCATTCAGTTCCGCTTTCGGGAAACCCGGCACTTGCGGTGCAAAAATGGTGTCCCAGCCCGGCTTGCCGCTGGCCGACATGGTCGCCAGCGTGCGGCCGTGGAAGCTGTGGTTGAAAGTGATGATCTCGAAGCGATGCTGGCCCGCCTGGTTCGGATTCTTCTTGCCCCATTTGCGCGCCAGCTTGATCGCGCCTTCATTGGCTTCCGCGCCGCTATTGGTGAAGAACACACGGTCGAAACAGGAATTGGCGGTCAGCAGGCCGGCCAGTTCGATCGACGGTGCGTTGTAGAAAGCAGGCGAAGGATTGAGGATCTTTTTCGACTGCGCCAGCAGCGCATCCTGGATGCATTGCGGCGAGTGGCCCAGCGCATTGACGGCCCAGCCCTGCAGATAATCCAGGTAGCGTTTGCCGGTGTGATCCGTCATCCACATGCCGTCGCCTTCGGTAAACACCAGGGGCGGGCGGTTGGTGATGTACATCAGGTCGTTAACCGGGTATTCGCTGAATTCCACGCTGTGTTCCATATGGCTACTCCAAATAAGGGCAAAAAAAAACCACAGGCAGCGCCTGTGGCTTCGTGATCAATCGACGGTCACGCGCACGGCTTACCTGGCAGAGGCAATGGGTTACGGCGTCGCAACAATGTTCGGATCATGTTCATGACGCAAATATTAGGACTTTTTGTGTGGTGCGTCAAAAAAAATTTGCACTGCTGTGGCCGCCGGCCAAGGGCGATATCCCGTCGTCTGCCCGCGGCAGGCCGCAACGGCCGGGGCCTGGTAACGAAATGATTAAAATAGTTCTCAAAAAGCAATTAAATCTGATATCTTCCACAATCATGCTTTTGAGCAATCCAATGCCGTAATGCCTGGCGCGGGGCGGAGGTTGAAATCGCTGCCGTCCTGGCCACCCCCGAGGAGGTGCATTGTGCCATTTCCCCCTAGCAAATCATTCAAGCCATCGCAACCGCTGGTGATGCATCACCTCATGCTGCTGCAAGGGGGGCAGCTTACCTGGATAGGCCGTTCGGCGTTCGACCGTGGGCGCAATGTCTGGAGCGGCGCGCTGAAAGGGAATCCCGATGCGCTGCCTGATCCTCTGTCCGCCGCTGCCGATCTGTTCGAGCGCACGCCGCGCGGCCGCATAAAATTCGCCGACAAGCTGACCGTGCTGCTCGGTTATCCCTATGTGCGGCACGCGGTGCTGCCGTGGCGAGCGGGGCTGGCGCGGACGGCAGACTGGCAAGGTTATGCCAATGCCGTATTTGACGAGCAGGACGGCAGCGCCTATCCGGGCCGCCAGGTGGTGGTCGATCCCGCACCGTCCGGCCAGCCGCGGCTGGCGGCGGCAACCGATGCCGCGCTTGTGCAGGGTTTGCAGGCGCTGGCCAAGATGCACGGGCTGCGCCTGGTTTCTTGCATGTCGTTGCTGACAGCCGCCGTGCAGCGCCACTGGAACATGCTGGAAGACGATTGCGTGCTGAGCCTGCCGCAGCACGATGCGCTCGAATGCCTGTTCAGGAAACAAGGGATATGGCAGGGCGTGTGCGGCATGCCGGTGGCGCGGGATGCGGCGTTGGTGGACTGTATCGCCGCTGCCGCATTGCTGGCCCGGGCTGGCGACGATGCCGGTCCGGTGCTGGCGGTAACGCCATTTTCCAGCAGCCCGCGCCAGGCGCAAGATAGTTCCTCCTCGGTACGCTGGCTGGCAGCGGCGCACCCGTGGCTGCAAAGCAGCCAATATCACCCTGACGGCTCCAGCCGCACCTATGCCCGCGGCCCGGCGTTTGCCGCGCCGGCCAGCCGGCCCCAATCGCCGGCGGCTCGCTATAAGTGGGGATACTGGGCCGCGGACAATCTGGTGGCGGAGCAGTCCGGGCGCTATGGCGCATGGGGCAACCTGGCATGGCGCCAGCCCTTGCGCTGTTCCTCCCATGGCGTCGCTTATGCCAGGCCAGGCTTGCCATTCGGACCCTGGCTAGAGAGGCAGCCATGAGCGATGTGCGCCAGCGAGTCAAGCTGAGGACAGCGGACGACAGTCCGGTGCTGGATTTTGTGAGTCCGCAAACGCATTCCGGCATACCCTTGATGTTGCTGGGAATCCTGATGGCAGGGGTACTTGCATTTTTGGGACTTAGGCACTGGCAGCAAGCGGATGTACCCGGAGCCGCCACGCTTGAACCGCCTGCGAAGATACTGGCTGTGAAGAATGCCGAAGCTGAGGGAAAAATCCAGCTCCAGCCCATCGCGGCTGCAGCCGATCAGGCAAGCGGCGGCAGGACGGACGAGCCTGTCGCCAGCGGCAGGTTGCCGGCAAGGGATGACAAGGGAAAGGCTGGTTCCAAGACGCTGCCGAAGCAGCGCCGGCCGTTACCGCATCCGCCATCGCGGATGCTGGCCGCAAGCGTGAACAAGCCTGTCAGCCAGGTGATGCCGGAAGCCATGGTTGCGAGATCGGAGCAGCCCGATCCCGGCCAGCAGCGGATAGTCATGCATGAAGTGACGCTCACGCGCCACGTGCGCCTGACGGCCGGCACCCTCAACTAGGTTGAGGGCGAGCAGCCCAGTTCAGGAAGCCAGGTCGGCTTCCGAGGTAAACGAATCTGCATAAAACTCATCGGCCGGCAGTTTGCACAGGGCGACAAAATCGCGCTGGGCCGATTCCACCACGATCGGCGCGCCGCAGGCATACACCTGGTAGGCAGACAGGTCAGGCAGGTCGTCGATCACCGCCTGGTGCACGAAGCCGTTGCGGCCTTGCCACTGGTCTTCCGGCTGCGCATTTGAAATGACGGGCACGAACTTGAAGTTCGGCAGCGTATTCGCCCATTCTTCGCACAGCGCCATCATGTACAAATCTTGCGGTCGCCGGCCGCCCCAGTACAAAGTGATCGGCCGCTGCGATCCGGTATGGGCGCATTGTTCGACCAGCGCCTTGATCGGCGCAAAGCCGGTGCCCGAAGCCAGCAGCACCATCGGCTTGTCCGAATCCTCGCGCAGGAAAAACGTGCCGAGCGGCCCTTCCAGGCGCAGGATGTCGCGCTCTTTCATGGTGCTGAACACCTGGTCGGTAAACAGGCCGCCAGGCATGTGGCGGATATGCAGCGTCAGGTATTCGTCCTTGTGCGGCGCGTTGGCCATGCTATAGCTGCGCCGTTTGCCGTCGCGCAGCATGAATTCGATATACTGGCCTGCCAGGAACTGCAGCCGTTCGTTAGCCGGCAATTGCAATGACAGCACAACCACGTCGTCGGCCACCTTGTCGATCTTGGCGATACGGGTCGGCATCTTGCGCACCGGGAAATCGCCGATGCCCGCTACTTCGCGGACCTCGATGGTGACGTCGGAATGCGGCGTGGCGCAGCAGAACAGGGCGAAGCCCTGTTGTTCTTCCTTGACCGGCAGCGCTTTTTCCTGATGCGCGCCATGGCTGATTTCGCCGTCCAGCAGCTTGCCTTTGCATGAACTGCAAGCGCCGTTTTTACAGCCGTAAGGCAGGCCGACGCCGGCGCGTACGGCGGCATTGAGAATGGTCTCGCCTTCGTCGCAGCTGAATTGACGACCGCTAGGCTGAACAGTTATCTGAAAACTCATACAATCCTGTAATGAAAAATATAAAACAAAACCCTGGCGGCAAGCTGGGCAAGCCGCGCCTGCTGATCCTCGGCTGCGGCGACGTGGGATTACGCGTGCTGGCGCTGCTGAAACAGCGCTTTCGCGTGTTTGCGGTCACCAGCCGGCCGGACCGCTGTGCCGAATTGCGCGCCGCCGGTGCAATCCCGCTGGTGGCGGATCTTGACCAGCCGGCAACATTGGCGCGGCTGGCGCGCCTGGCGCAGGTTGCCATCCACCTGGCGCCGCCGCAGTCGGCGGGAGAAAAAGACCGGCGCAGCCGAAACCTGGCCGCCATTCTACCCGAGCGGGCCACACTTGTTTACATTAGCACCACCGGCGTCTATGGCGACTGCGGCGGCGCCCTGATAGACGAAACCCGAATCCTGGCGCCGCACAATGGCCGCGCCAAGCGCCGTGTCGATGCCGAACAGGTGCTGCGCGCCTGGGCCAGGCGCCGCAACGGGCGCCTGGCGATTTTGCGGGTGCCGGGGATTTACGCCGCCGACCGCCTGCCGCTGGCGCGCCTGAAGCAGGCGACGCCGGCCCTGGTTGCCGCCGACGACGTCTACACCAACCATATCCATGCCGATGACCTGGCGTGCATCATTGTGGCCGCGGTCGACAAGGCAGCGCCGTTGCGCATCTACCATGCCAGCGACGATTCGCAGCTGAAGATGGCGGAGTATTTCGACCTGGTCGCCCAAGCGTTCGGCCTGCCGCTGCCGCCCCGGCTGCCGCGCGCCGAACTGGAGCGGGTGGTGTCGCCCATGCTACTGTCCTTCATGTCGGAGTCGCGCCGTTTGCAAAACCGGCGCATCAAGCTGGAGCTGGGGGTGCGATTGCGCTACCCGGATGTGCCGGGTGCCTTATCGGCGATGGGCAGGGCGGGACTGAAGCAGGTGCAGTGATCGTTGCATGGCAAGCTTCTATATTTGTTATTTGCATAAGCATAGAAGTTATAAGTTGTTGTAAGGCGGAAAGTTGACCGATAAAGTGAAAAGCAAATAAAAAATCCACTTTATATACGCTTGCCGACTTAGGCCCGGCGTTGTAATGCAACGCATAGGCCGCCATCTCCCCATGAAGTTATCTTTCCAGCACATCAGCAAGCAGTTCTCCGGCTTGCCTGTAATCGCCGATTTCAGTCGTGAAATCAAAGAAGGCGAACTGGTTGCCCTGGTCGGTCCTTCCGGCTGCGGCAAGTCGACCCTGCTGCACCTGGCCGCGGGCCTCGGCGCACCGACCAGCGGCGTACTGCTGGCGGACGGCCAGGCGATCAAGGGTCCGCATCCCGAACGCATGCTGATGTTCCAGGAAAACGCGCTGTATCCATGGCTGACGCTGGAAGCGAATGTGGCGCTGGCGCTGGAGCTGCAAAAAGCCGGCAAGGCCGATGCCCGCCGGCAGGCGCGCGACTGGCTGTCCAAAGTCAGCCTGCAAGGTTTCGAAGCTTATTATCCGCACCAGGTCTCGGGCGGCATGCGGCAGCGCGCAGCGCTGGCGCGCGCCTTCATCACCAAACCCAAGGTGCTGCTGCTGGACGAGCCGTTTGGCGCGCTCGACGCGCTGACCCGCATGACCTTGCAGGACTCCCTGCGCCAGCTGATCCGGGAAGAACGTCCGACCGTGCTGCTGGTGACGCACGATGTCGACGAAGCCCTGTTCCTGGCCGACCGCATCCTGGTGTTCAGCCCGCGCCCGGCCAAGGTGCTGCGCGAATTCAACCTGAACCACCACGAGAAAACCCACGACCTGTCCGAATTTGCCGCCATCCGGCGGGAGATTCTCTGCCTGCTCGGGATCCACGCAGAGCAGGACGCATTCGCAAAAAAACTTGAGGGAATCGCCGCATGATATTTAACATCAAACTAAAACGGCTGTTCATCCTGCCGGCGCTTCTGCTGACGTTGGCGGGACACGCCGGCGCCGCCGAGAAATTCAAGATCGGTTACCTGCGGGTCATGGACGATGCGCAGGCGATCGCTGCTTTTGAAGGCGGTTTCTACAAGAAACACGGGCTGGAGGTCGAACTGGTCGAGTTCAAGTCGGGCACCGACCTGATCAAGGCCATCGTCGGCGGCCAGCTCGACAGCGGCGTGCTGGGTTTCACCAATGCCGCGGCCTGGGCTTCCAAAGGCGCCGACCTCAAGGTGGTGGCCGGCGCCCAGCATGGCTATCACGCGATAGTCGTGCGCGAGGATAGCGGCATCAAGGACGTGGCTGGATTGAAGGGGCGCACCCTGGCGTCGCAGGCCGAGGGCAGCACCGCCGACACCGTGCTCAAAGGCGTGACGCTCAAGAACGCCGGCCTCAAGGCCGACGACGTCAACATCCTCGGCGTCAGCCCGCAGGTGGCGGTGCAATCGCTGGCAGGCAAGCGGGTCGACGCCGCTTTCCTGTTCGAACCGCAAGCCAGCATCGCCAAGCTGGTGGCGCCGGTGAAGCAGATTTATGAAGTCGGCGAAGTCTGGCCCTTCCCCTGCATGGTGGTGATCACTTCCGGTGAAACGCTGGCGAAGCGCCGCGACGCGGTCTGGAAATCGCTGGATGCGCAGCGTGAAGCCATCGAACTCTTGCAAAAGGATCCGGCCGCGGCGTCGAAGCTGGTCGCCGGCTATTTCATCGCCGAGCCCACCCTGAAGACCCTGAAGCAGGGCGACCTGCCGCGTGAAACCGTGATCCGCGACGCCATCAAGAGCCAGACCTTCAGCGCCGTGCTGACCGCCAAGGAACTGGCGCGCATGCAGGAACTGGCCAATATCCTGCAAGACCAGGGTTCGCTCAAGACGCGCGACGGCAAGCCGTTCAACGTCAACGCCATCATCGATCTCGACTGGCAAAAGGAGCGCAAGCTCTGATCGTCCGGCAGCTGTTTTTTTCAATGCACAAGAATTTTTTTGACTTATTTTTCCCTTATCCATGAGCACTCAAAGCCGGCTGGTCGGTTATCGCAAAAAACTTGCCATGCTGCTGGCCATCCTGTTGATTTTCCTGTTGTGGCAGGTTGCCGCCTGGTCCTTGCCCGACTTCCTGATGCCGGGCGTGCTGCCGGTGCTGGGGCGTTTGTGGCATGAAGCGCTGACGCCGGAATTCCGTACCGCCCTGTGGGGCAGCCTGACCCGGCTCGGCGGCGGTTATGCGGCGGCGATGCTGTTCGGCATCGGTTTCGGCCTGGTCGGCGCGGTCCTGTTTTTCTTCCGCGAAGTGCTGAAGTCGGCCATCATCATCCTGCAATCGATCCCGTCGATCGCCTGGGTGCCCTTGTTCCTGATCCTGATGGGCTTCGGCAACATGCCGATCATGGTGGTGGTGGCGATGGCGGCTTTTTTTCCGGCCGCGCTGAGCGTCATGAATGCGACGGAAAGCGTACAGCAGGTGCATGTTTCGGCGGCGCGGGTGATGGGCGCCACGCGCTGGGACATGCTGAAACGCGTGTACCTGCCCGCCGTCATGCCGGAGCTGATAACCGGCGCCCAGCTGGCGTTCGGCAATGCCTGGCGCGCGCTGATTTCGGCGGAAATGCTGATCGGCTTCGGCAAGGGACTGGGACGGACCCTGGCTTACGCCGGGGAAACCGCCGACATGGTCGGCGTGATGACCAACATCCTCGCCATTGCAATCCTGGCGGCCCTGATCGACCAGTTCATCCTGGAAAACCTGAAGCACCGGGTGCTGCGCTACCAGTACGTCTGATCCGACACCATGAAGCCGCCGCATTTCCTCCTCCGGTTTTTGCTGTTGCTGCCGGCCTGCGCGCTGCCGCTCGGCGCCGCGGCGGCCAGCGTGCAGCAGATTCAGCAGCGCGGCCAGCTGGTGGTCGGCGTCAGCTACGTCGCTCCGGCGCATGTCGCCGGCGCAAAATACCGGACTGCGGAAAGTTTCGACACGACTGTCGCCGCCGACCTGGCGCAACGCCTCGGGGTCAGGCTGGTCACGATAAAAGTGACGGCGCAGGACCGGCTGCAGTTGCTGGCGCGAGGCAAGGCAGACCTGCTGCTGCTGAACCTGAAGCCGGCCGATGCCGACGCGCTGCGTGCGAGCGCAAGGCTGCTGCCGACGGCTTACCAGGCGCGTCCCAAGCTGATCATGCGCAACGATACCGGCATCAGGCGTCCGGCGCAGCTGCGCGGACGCAGCGTCTGCCTGGCGCAAGGCGGCGCTTATATCGGCAGCATGGCGGCCCGCTATGGCGCCGTGGAAAAAATATACAAAGCTCCGGCCGATGCATTGCTGGCGCTCAGGACCGGCGCCTGCGACGCCGCCGTGCATGACGATGCGGTCTTGACGGGCATGCTGGATTTGCCCGAATGGAAGAAGTTTTCAGCCAGCCTGCCGCTGGACGCCAGCCCGGCCACGCTGACTATTGCGGTGAGGCCGGCGGATACCGGCCTGGGCGATTACCTGCAGCAGGCAGCCAGCGCATGGGACAACGGCTACTGGGCCGGCAACCGGAAAAAATGGGTCAGCAATGTCGCATTCGAAGTCTACCTGGACCAGAATGTCCCGGATTGCCACTAGCCGCGCCTCAGCACCCTTTCTGCTGTCTCTGCCAGGCACCGCCAATTTGTTTCCCTCGCCGCCCGATAGCAACTAAAATCCCTGCAGGATCAAGTCATTTTGCCATCGAATCTACGGAGAAGCTGCCGCATAAAAGAATTTAATGTGGCGGCGTCCCTGCTAGGATTCGATCTGCAAGAGACGTCCCCGGTGTCCCACGCCTGACGATGGGTGCCGATATTAAAAAAACACTATTATTAAAGACAGACGAAAGGATTCGCCATGTACGCACGGACCAAACTGATGATGGTTATGTTGGCTGCATTCCCAGCGCTCGCTATGGCGCAGGAGACACAAGTAGTAAAGATCGGTTTCAGCGGTCCGCTGACCGGCCCCCAGGCATCTGCCGGCCGCGACAACCAGGGCGGCCTGGCCATGGCGATCGACAAGCTCAATGCCCAGGGCATGGTCATCGGCGGCAAGAAAATCAAGTTCGAAGCACAGATGGAAGACGACCAGGCCGATCCGCGCGCCGGTGTGGGTGTAGCGCAAAAGCTGGTCGACATGGGTGTCAAGGCAGTGGTCGGCCCTTACAATTCGGGCGTCACCATTCCTGCTTCGCGCGTCTATAACGACGCCGGCATCGTGATGGGCACCGTGGCTTCCAATCCGAAGGTGACTTTGCAAGGCTTCCACTCGGTATTCCGGGTAGCGGCCAGCGACAGCCAGCTGGGCGGCAAGATGGCGCTGTATGCAGCCAAGGAACTGAAGGTCAAGACAGTCGCGATCATCGACGACCGCACCGCCTACGGCCAGGGCCTGGCGGAAGAGTTTTCGAAAGTCGCCAAGGCCAACGGCATCAAGGTGCTCGGCAATGACTTCACCAATGACAAGGCAACCGATTTCACCGCCATCCTGACCTCCATCAAATCGAAGAAGCCGGACGCGATTTTCTACGGCGGCTACTCGCCGCAGGGCGGCCCGATGATGCGCCAGATGAAGCAGCTGGGCGTGAGCGCCAAGTTCCTTGGCGGCGACGGCATCTGCGCGCCTGAAATGGGCCGCCTCGGCGGCGACGCGATTACCGACCAGGTGTATTGCACCCAGGGCGGCGCCATGCTGGACAAGCTGGCTTCGGGCAAAACCTTTGCAGCCGACTACCAGAAGCGTTACAACCGTCCTGCGGAAACCTACGCTGCTTCGTTCTACGACGGCATGATGGTGATCGCGCAGGCGATGAAGGACGCCAATTCGGTCGAGCCTAAGCAATACGTCTCGGCGCTGGAAAAGATCCACTACAAGGGTGTCGCCGGTGCTTATGAATTCGACGCCAACCACGACCTGAAGCAATCGCCGGTAACCGTGTTCCGCTTCAAGGGCGGCGTGCCGGAAGCGCTCACCAGCTACTAAGCAGCTAGCGGGCAGCAGCCCTGGCAGCCCCGCTGCCAGGCGTGTCGCAAAAAGTAAGGCAAGGCGGGAGGCGCTGCGCGCTTTCCGCCTGCATCAAGATGCAGCGCGAACCTTCTCGGCTCTCTCATACAAGATTCCCATGCTAAGTTACACACGAACCATCCACACGGTCGATGCGCACACCGGCGGCGAACCGCTGCGCATCGTCATTTCCGGCCTGCCGCCGGTGCCGGGCAAGACCATCCTCGAGCGCCGCAGCTGGCTCAAGGCGCAGCGCGACGATGTGCGCCAGTTCCTGATGAACGAGCCGCGCGGCCATGCCGACATGTACGGCGCCTACCTGTTGCCGCCGGTTACGCCGGCCGCCGATTTCGGCGTGATCTTCATCCATAACGAAGGTTACAGCGACATGTGCGGCCACGGCATCATCGCGCTCGGCAAGGTGCTGGTGGAGCTCAACCATGTAGAACGCACCGTGCCGCTGACGCGCATCGGCTTCGACACGCCGGCCGGTTTTATCGAAGCCCAGGTCGAGTGGGACGGCCAGCGCGCCGGCGCCGTCACCTTCCGCAATGTGCCGGCGTTCATCTACCGGCGCGATGTCGAAGTCGAGACGCCGAGTTTCGGCAAGGTGACGGGCGACATCGTGTTCGGCGGCGCCTTTTATTACTACATGAATGCCGACCAGGCTGGCGTCAAGATCAAGCCGGAGCAGGTGCGCGGCCTGATACAGCTGGGCGCGGAAACCAAGCAGGCGGTCAAGGACCAGGTGGCGATCCGGCATCCGCTGGAGCCCGGCCTGGATACCCTGTACGGCACCATCATCGACGGTGCGCCGAACGGCGCCGGCGCCGACCAGGCCAATGTCTGCATCTTCGCCGACCGCGAAGTGGACCGTTCGCCGACCGGCACCGGCACTTCCGGCCGTGCCGCCCAGCTGTTCCTGCGCCAGAAACTGGCGCTGAACCAGGTGCTGGTGAATGAGAGCATCGTCGGCAGCTGTTTCCGGGTGCGCGTGACCGGCGCCACCAAGGTCGGCGAGTTCGATGCGGCGCTTACCGAAGTCACCGGCGATGCGCACATCATGGGTTTCAACCAGTGGGTGCTGGAAGACAGCGATCCGTTTCCGCAAGGTTTCTTCTTGCGCTGATTAATTTGGACGGCCTGACTTATGAAAATCCTCGACGCTGACAGCACCGCCGCCGCCTTGCCCTATGCCGAACTGGTGCCGGCGCTGGTAAAGGTCGCGCGCCAATTGCGCGAAGGCGAGATCAACGCACCCGAACGCATGGTGGTGGAAATCGACAAGGCCAGCGTGCTGCTGTGCATGCCGGCTATCGCCGCTGACATCGGCATGACCAAGCTGATCACCGTGCACGCCAACAATGCGCAATTCCAGTTGCCGGCGATCCAGGGCGAAGTGGTGGTGTTCGACGCCGCCAGCGGCCGCCGGCTGGCGCTGTTGCACGGGCCTACCGTTACCGCGCGCCGGACTGCGGCGGTAAGCCTGCTCGGCATCGAGGCGCTGCTGCCGTCCAGGCCGAAGTCCGCATTGCTGATCGGCACCGGAGTGCAGGCTATCGCCCACGCCGACGGCTTGGTCGAGTATTTCGGCGTCAATCAATTCTGGGTCGCCGCGCGCGACCTGCAGAAGACCCAGGCGTTTTGCGACGCCTTGCAGCTGCGCCATCCGCAGATTGCGGTCAAGGCCCTGGCCGCCGCCACGCTAGCCACCGATTTACCGCACACCGATGTCTTGATTGCCTTGACCACCTCGCGTACCGCGGTGATCCCGGCCCATGTCGCGGCAACCACGCTGGCGATCGGCGTCGGCGCCTTCAAACCGGACATGGTCGAGTTCCCGCCCGAGCTGCTGCACAGCCGCACCGTGGTGGTCGACTGCCTGGCCGGCGCCAGGCATGAAGCCGGCGATCTGCTGCAGGCGCAGGTCGACTGGAGCAAGGTGCGCGAACTGCCCGATGTGCTGGCGCACGGCTTTGTCCAGCAGGCCGTCTTGCCGGTATATAAGACCGTCGGCCAGGCCGCCTGGGACCTGGCGGCTGCGCGCGTGGCGATCGCATCGCTGGCGCGCACGGAACAGGCGACATGATCCGCAGCGCGGTGCAAGCCGACGGCATGAGCCTGACCGCGCTGTCGATCCAGGTCTGGCTGCATGCCTATGCCACCGAAGGCGTCAGCGATGACCTGGCGCGCGAGGTGCTGTCGACTTTCACGCCAGAGTATTTTCGCGAGATCATCGCTGATCCCGATTGCCGGCTGTTCGTCGAAGTGGATGGCGAAAACCTGCGGGGCTATATCCTGCTCGGCCTGGACTCGCCTTGCGCGGAAAAAAACTACGGCGGGGTCGAGGTCGACACGCTATACGTGCAGGAGCACTTCCATGGCCGCGGCATCGGCCGCGCGCTGCTGGACCATGCCCGCGGCAGCGCCGGCGACCGGCTCTGGCTTACCGCCTGGGCTGGCAATGTACAGGCACTGGGTTTTTACCGCGCCTACGGTTTCACCGATATCGGCACTGCCTGGCACGAATTCGAAGACCAGAAATACGAGAACCGGATACTCGCCTACCAGGCCAACTGAATCCGGCGCCCAGGCGCGCCAGCCTGCCGGGCAATTCCCTCAAGCTCCCAGCCAAGGCAAACCGGCCTTGCACCAGCCGTTGATGTTCTTGCGGTGGCCATTGTTGTCCTTGTCCCCTTCGAAGCCTTCCAGGATATTGAAACAGTTGCTGTAGCCGTTTTCGGTCGCCAGCTTGGCCGCGTGCTGCGAACGTACGCCGGAGCGGCACAGGAACAGCAGCGGCGTTCCTTTTTCAGCGATCTGCGCGAGCTGCGCCAGGAAATCGGGATTTTGCACGCCGCCGGGGTATTGCGACCATTGCACCGCCGCATGCTGCGGATCGCGGATCGAAACCCGGCCGACCCAGTCGCGTTCGGCATTGGTGCGGACATCCACCAGGATCGCGGCGACTTCCGCCTGCAGCAAGGCAAACGCCTCGCTCGGGGTGACGGCGCCGGCATAGGGCAGGTGGTCATTCTGGCCACGTTGGCGGGCGGTGGCCAGGAGTTCGTCGGTAGTGGGCATGGTGTATCTCCAAAAAGTGTTTTTTAAACAAGTGGCTATTCAATATCCCGAGTGCACCGTTATGGTGCCAATCCCTGGCTCGTCAAGATGCAGGCACTAAAACGGTGCTTGCATTTTCCTGTGCACCATAACGGTGATTTGCGATAACCGGATCAACTCCGGAAAAACGCAATACAGCCTTCTAAACCAGCTAATTACCGGATCGAATAAGCGTGCCGCAATGAAAGGATGGTGGCATGGATTCTGCTATCATCCTGCACTGAGTTCTGGTCGTACTGAATTGCTGTCCGGTCATAGTTTGCTCAATACCTGTACATCATGATGTTACTGCGACGCTGAAGACTGCGCGCAACAGATCCTGAGCAGGGCGCACAATTTAAAAACCGTAGTACTTTTTTACAAGTACTTTCATCTTAGGAGATTCACATGGCAATGACGGCCGCAGAAGTCTTGAAAATGGCAAAAGACAACGAAGTCAAATTCGTTGATTTTCGCTTCGCTGACACCAAAGGCAAGGAACAGCACGTAACTGTCCCTGTCTCTCATTTCGATATCGATAAATTTGAGTCGGGTCATGCATTTGACGGTTCTTCTATTGCTGGGTGGAAGGGTATCGAAGCTTCCGACATGTTGTTGATGCCGGACCCTAACACCGCGAACATCGACCCGTTCATGGAAGAAACCACATTGTTCATGCAATGTGACGTCATCGAGCCATCCGACGGCAAAGGCTACGACCGCGATCCGCGTTCGATCGCCAAGCGCGCTGAAGCCTACCTGAAATCTTCCGGCCTGGGCGATACCGCCTATTTCGGCCCGGAACCTGAATTCTTTATTTTCGACAACGTCCGCTGGGGCGCAGACATGTCCGGCTGCTTCGTCAAGATCGGTTCGGAAGAAGCATCGTGGAGCACCGGCGCCGAACTCGAAGGCGGCAACACCGGCCACCGTCCAACCGTCAAGGGCGGCTATTTCCCTGTGCCTCCGGTCGACAGCTTCCAGGACATGCGTTCGGAAATGTGCCTGATCCTGGAATCGCTGGGCATCCCGGTTGAAGTGCATCACCACGAAGTTGCAGGCGCCGGCCAGAACGAAATCGGCACCAAGTTCTCGACCCTGGTCGAGCGCGCCGACTGGACCCAGAACCTGAAGTACGTGGTCTGGAACGTGGCCCACACCTACGGCAAGACGGCGACTTTCATGCCTAAGCCTATCGTTGGCGACAACGGTTCCGGCATGCACGTGCACCAATCGGTCTGGAAAGACGGCAAGAACCTGTTCGCCGGCGACGGCTATGCCGGCCTGTCCGAATTCGCGCTGTTCTACATCGGCGGCATCATCAAGCACGCCAAGGCGCTCAACGCGATCACCAATCCAGGCACCAACTCGTACAAGCGCCTGGTTCCAGGCTTTGAAGCACCGGTCAAGCTGGCCTATTCGGCGCGTAACCGTTCGGCTTCGATCCGTATCCCGCACGTAGCGAATCCAAAGGGCCGCCGCATCGAAACCCGTTTCCCGGATCCGCTGGCTAACCCGTACCTGTGCTTCGCAGCATTGCTGATGGCAGGCCTGGACGGCGTGCAGAACAAGATCCATCCGGGCGAGGCAGCATCGAAAGACCTGTACCACCTGCCGCCAGAAGAAGACGCGCTGATCCCTACCGTTTGCGCTTCGCTGGAAGAAGCACTGGAAGCGCTGGACAAGGACCGTGAGTTCCTGACCCGCGGCGGCGTATTCAGCGACACCATGATCGATGCCTACCTGGACTTGAAGAAGCAGGAAGTCCAGCGCTACCGCATGACGACTCACCCGATCGAATTCGACATGTACTATTCGGTATAAGTCGGTTCGCAAGTTTGCACCTCCGCTCTTGCCAGTTGCAAGGGCGGACTGCAAGATAAAGGACAGGGAACTCCCTGTCCTTTTGTTTTTCTCACACGCTTGTTTTCATCGCCTGCATATCGCAAACTATATTCTGCAGGATGGTTTGTCATTGCATGTTTCTTGACATAAACTAGCGGCTCGATTGAATTGCCATTGCGAAGAAAGTCTATGAAGCGTCTTTTATCGGGATTTCTGCTATTGGCGGCCGTCAGCATGGCCGCAGGCACTGCTTACGCCCAAAGCGAGGTTTACCTTTGCGTGGACCAGAACGGCGTCAAGGAATACAAGAACACGGGTGACACCAAGGGCTGCAAGCGCGTCAGCCTGCCGCCGCTGACCGTGACTTCATCGAGCAAGCCGCCACGCGAAGGCACTGCTGCCAGCAAGCCGGCGGCCTCCACCCCGACCGACTTTCCGAAAGTCGATAACGGTACGCAAAAGGCGCGCGACAACGACCGCCGCCAGATCCTGCAGGACGAGCTGAAGAACGAACAGCAGCGCCTGGCCAATCTCAAGAAAGACTACAACGACGGCACGCCGGAGCGGCAAGGCAACGAGAAAAACTACGCCAAGTACCAGGAGCGCGTGGCGTCGATGAAAGAAGACATTTCCCGCAGCGAGAAAAATATCGATGCGCTCAACCGGGAACTGTCGAATCTGAAGTAACCAACGGCATGGTATCAACCTTGCTTAATGGATAAGGCCGCCGATGCGGCCTTTATTTTTGCCTACCCGGTTTAAGATAGAGCAGAGCCGGACGCACCATAATGTGGCGATCCTGCATATTACCCACCGACATCGCTTACAAAGCTTGTTATGCTCGGAAAATGCACTATTTCAATCACACTCGCAGTCTCAATGACGCCGGCGCGCCGCGCCTCGCTTTGCCTGGGCCGGGCTTTTTGACAAGGATGCCAGGATGCCAATAAAAACCGCCGAACGGAACGTGCTCGCCAGCCTTGACCTGCTGGCTTCCGCGGTGCTGGTGCTGGACCAGCACGGACGCCTGGTGTTTGCCAACGCCGCCGCGGAAAACCTGCTGGAAAGTTCCAGCCGCCTGCTGCAGCAGCAGACGCTGTCCGACCTGTTCCTGAACCCGGACCAGCTGCTGGCGATTTTCGAACAAGCCTTGCAGCACCAGTTCGACGACTCGCGCCAGGACCTGATCCTGGAACGCGTGGGACGCGAACCGCTGTGGGTCGACACCATCGTCACCGCGCTCGACAACCCCGAGATGCCGGTGCTGATCGAGTTGCGGGAGAATGTACAGCAGCTCAAGCTGGAGCGCGAGGAGCGCCTGATCGACCAGAGCCAGGTCAACAAGGAACTGATTCGCAACCTGGCCCATGAAATCAAGAATCCCCTGGGCGGCATCCGCGGCGCCGCCCAGCTGCTGGAGCTCGAACTGCCGGAGCGCCACGTCAAGGAATTGCGCGAATACACGCAAGTCATCATCAAGGAAGCCGATCGCCTGCAGACCCTGGTGGATCGCCTGCTGGCGCCGCACCGGCTGGCGCAGATCGTGGGCGACGTCAATATCCACGAGGTATGCGAGCGGGTGCGCAGCCTGATCGTGGCCGAATTCCCGAGCGGCCTGAGCATCAAGCGCGATTACGATCTGTCGATCCCGCAGTTCCGCGGCGACAAGGAACAGCTGATCCAGGCCATCCTCAACATCGCGCACAATGCCGCGCAAGCGTTGCAGGAGCGCATCAAGGCGGGCGATGCCGAGCTGGTTTTCCAGAGCCGGGTAGTGCGCCAGGTGACGCTGGCCAAGGTGCGTTACCGGCTGGCACTAGACTTGCATATCATCGACAATGGACCTGGCATCCCGGCCGAGATTCAAGAACGCATTTTCTACCCGCTGGTGTCGGGACGCGACGGCGGCAGCGGCCTGGGTTTGACGCTGGCGCAAACCTTTGTACAACAGCACATGGGCGTCATCGAATGCGAAAGCCGGCCGGGATATACAGATTTCAGAATCCTGATACCTCTGCCTTGATGGCTGCCTGCAAACGGTGCCTGCAAGTAGTTGACAGGCTGTAACAGCGAGGCCGTCATTGCGCTGATAAATAGTTTAACGGACTGCGCTCCTGGCGCAGCACAAAACACATGAAACCAATCTGGATTGTTGACGACGACGAATCGATTCGATGGGTGCTTGAAAAAGCGCTGGCCCGCGAAAACCTGAGCACCAAGAGTTTCTCCAATGCGCGCGATGCGATCGAAGCACTGCAATCGAGCACGCCGCAAGTGCTGGTCTCCGATATCCGCATGCCGGGCGCTTCCGGCCTGGAGCTGCTGCAAACCGTCAAAGCCAAGTTTCCCGGCGTGCCGGTGATCATCATCACCGCTTTTTCCGACCTGGATTCCGCGGTTGCCGCATTCCAGGGCGGTGCTTTCGAATACCTGGCCAAGCCTTTCGATGTCGACAAGGCGGTCGAACTGATACGGCGCGCGCTGGAAGAAAGCTTGCGCGAGGCCAACGTCGAGCAAGCCTCTGCCGAGACGCCGGAAATCCTGGGGCAGGCGCCGGCCATGCAAGACGTGTTCCGTGCCATCGGCCGCCTGTCGCAATCGAATGTGACGGTGCTGATCACCGGCGAATCGGGCACCGGCAAGGAACTGGTCGCACGCGCCTTGCACAAGCACAGCCCGCGCGCGTCGCAGCCGTTCATCGCCCTCAATACCGCGGCGATTCCGAAAGATTTGCTGGAGTCGGAATTGTTCGGGCACGAGCGTGGTGCATTTACCGGCGCCCAGGCATCGCGCCGCGGCCGTTTTGAACAAGCTGAAGGCGGCACCCTGTTCCTCGATGAAATCGGCGACATGCCGTTCGACCTGCAGACGCGCCTGCTGCGCGTGCTGTCCGACGGCCATTTCTATCGGGTCGGCGGCCACCAGTCCCTGAAAGCCAACGTCCGCGTCATCGCCGCCACCCACCAGAACCTGGAAACCCGGGTACGCGAGGGACTATTCCGCGAAGACTTGTATCACCGCCTGAATGTGATCAGGCTGCGTTTGCCGAGCTTGCGCGAGCGGCGCGAAGACATCCCGATCCTGACGCGCTACTTCCTGAGCCAGAGCGCCAAGCAGCTGGGCGTCGAAAGCAAGCGGGTTTCCGATAACGCCATGCGCTTCATGAGCAGCCTGGACCTGCCAGGCAACGTGCGCCAGCTGGAAAACCTGTGCAACTGGATTACCGTGATGGCGCCCGGCCAGACGGTCGAGATCAAGGACCTGCCGCAAGACCTGGTCGGCGGCCGCGACCAGAGCATGCAGCTGGAAAGCCCGGCCAGCCGGCCGGTAGCGTTCGATCCGCATCTGGCGGCGCCGGCCGCTGCCGCGCACTATCCTGAAATCCTGGCGCCGGCGGCGCAAGCTGCGGGCGCCGGCGAACGGCCGCTTGAAAAGCAAAGCTGGATTGCCCTGCTGGAGACGGAAGCGGCCCAGATGCTCAGCAATGGCGACGCCGACGTGATGGATGTGCTGGGACGGCAGTTTGAATCGGCCCTGATCAAGATCGCCTTGCGCCATACCCACGGACGCAAGAACGATGCGGCGGTACGCCTTGGCATCGGACGCAATACCATCACGCGCAAGATCCAGGAATTAGGCATAGCCGGCGCAAAAGACGATTGACGGCAAGCCGGGCAGGATGGTGCTTAGCTATCCTGCGATTCCCTCAGTTTGCGCCATAGGGTAGTGCGGCTGATGCCCAGGTACCGGGCCGCAGCTGCACGGTTGCCCTCGAACCTTGCCAGCACCTGCGCCGCGGATTCCGCCACCGCCGGCATGGCAACCGCCGGCGGCGCATTGCTGTTCGCGGCCGCCAGTTCCGGCGCCGCCGACAGCAGGAAGGCCGGCGTCAGCGAACGCAGCGGCTCGGCCGCCAGGAACAGCGCCACGCGTTCCATCAGGTTGCGCAGTTCGCGCACATTGCCGGGCCAGGCATAACTTTCCAGCAGCGGCGCGCAAGCCACGACTTCGGCGTGGAGATTGGCGTGCGGCCGCACATCCAGCGACGCCAGCGCCTGTTTCAGGCACCATTCCGCCAACGCCACCAAATCCTCCGGGCGCGCGCGCAAGGGCGGCAAATCCAGGCGCAGGACGCCGATGCGATAGAACAGGTCGGCGCGGAAACGGCCGTCGCGCACTCTTTCCTCGAGGTTGCAATGGGTGGCGCTGATGATGCGGACGTCAACCGCGATCGGGCGGGTAGAACCTACGCGCACCACTTCGCGCTCTTCCAGCACGCGCAGCAGCCGGGTTTGCAGCGCCAGCGGCATTTCGCCGATTTCATCGAGGAACAGGGTGCCGCGGTGAGCCGCTTCAAACAGGCCGGCGCGGCCGCCGCGGCGCGAGCCGGTGAAGGCGCCTTCTTCGTAGCCGAACAGCTCGGATTCCAGCAGCGATTCTGCAATCGCGCCGCAGTTCACCGCGACAAAAGGACGGCTGCTGCGGCCGCTGGCCGTGCCCTGCGCCAGCGGATGTTCACGGTGGATCGCCTGCGCCGCCAGCTCTTTGCCGCTGCCGGTTTCGCCATGGATCAGGACGTTGGCCGGCGAACGCGCAAACAGCGTCACCGACCTGCGTATCGCTTCCATGGCGTCCGACGCGCCGCGCAAATCGCTGATGCCGTGCTTGGCCCTGAGCGTGTCGCTGACCGGATAGCTGCGGCCGCCGGTCGATTCCAGCTGGAGTTGAGTCAGGCGCGCCAGTTCCAGCGCATCGTTGAACGCTTGCCGGATCGATGCGGCGGAGTAGACAAAGATGCCGCTCAGCCCGGCTTCTTCGGCGAGGTCGGTGATCAGGCCGGCGCCCACTATCGCCTTGATGCCGCTCGCTTTCAAATCGCTGACCTGGGCCCGGGCGTCTTCTTCGGTGGCGTAGCTGCGCTGCTCGATGCTGAGGTCGAATGCGGCCTGGAATTCCGCCAGCGCCGGCATCGACGCCTGGTAAGTGATGACGCCGACCCGCGGCGTGATCTTGCGGGCGCGGGCCAGCGCCTGCATCACATCGAAGCCGCTGGCCTTGGCGATGATGACCGGCACCGACAAGCGGCTCTTCAGGTAGGCGCCGTTGGAGCCGGCGGCAATCACGGCGTCGCAGCGTTCGGTCGCCAGCCGTTCGCGGATGTGCTGGACCGCGTCTTCAAAACCCAGCTGGATAGGCGCGATATTAGCCTGGTGGTCGAATTCCAGCGTGATGTCGCGGAACAGGTCGAACAGGCGCGATACCGAGACGGTCCAGATGACCGGCAGGTCGTTGTTGTCGCGGTTGCTGGCGGGAGAGGGCAGGGGACGGGCCATGTTATCGAGGTTTCATTGTTGCTGTAGCGGTGTTTCAATGATGTTTCATTAATGTTTCATGGATCAATTTGAAACATAGTATGGAACATCGAGGACAGCAATGCAATCGCTCGATGACTCCGAGGCGATCCACGCAAGTCCCTGATTCCAAATAAATAGTCGTCGCAGCCTGGGAAACGGACGGGGAATTGCCGCGGTTCATGCCGGCCATGGCATGGCGATTGCAATATTGCTGTATCGGTTTCCCCATGAAACCTGTTCGAGACAAGGTGACGATATGACGCAATATTCCGCAGGCGCTGCATTCAGGCAGGCCGTTCGTGACGAATCGCCGTTGCAGGTGGTCGGCGCGATCAACGCTAACCACGCTTTGCTGGCCAAGCGCGCCGGTTTCAAGGCGATCTACCTGTCTGGCGGCGGCGTTGCAGCCGGTTCGCTGGGCTTGCCGGACCTCGGCATCTCCAACCTGGACGACGTCCTGACCGATGTGCGGCGCATCACCGATGTCTGCGACCTGCCGCTGCTGGTGGATGTCGATACCGGTTTCGGTTCTTCCGCCTTCAATGTGGCGCGCACGGTCAAGGCCATGATCAAGTTCGGCGCCGCCGCCATGCATATCGAAGACCAGGTCGGCGCCAAGCGCTGCGGCCACCGGCCCAACAAGGAAATCGTCAGCAAGCAGGAAATGGTGGACCGCATCAAGGCTGCCGTCGATGCCCGCACCGACGACAACTTCGTCATCATGGCGCGCACCGATGCGCTGGCGGTGGAGGGCCTGGAAGCTGCGATGGAACGCGCGGTGGCCTGCGTCGAAGCCGGCGCCGACATGATCTTCCCGGAAGCGATCACCCAGCTCGACATGTACAAGACATTCGCGGCGGCGGTCAAGGTGCCGGTGCTGGCCAACATCACGGAATTCGGCGCGACTCCGCTGTTCACGGTCGATGAACTGAAATCCGCCGATGTCGGCCTGGTGCTGTATCCCTTGTCAGCTTTCCGCGCAATGAACAAGGCTGCCGAAAACGTCTACACCGCGCTGCGCCGCGACGGCACCCAGAAAAACGTGATCGACACCATGCAGACCCGCGCCGAACTTTACGAACGCATCAACTATCACGAATTCGAGCAAAAACTGGATGCCTTGTTTGCGCAGCAGAAGGCGAAATAACCGGCATCCTGTATTTGAATCCTGGTCAAATAAATCGCATAGGAGCACGACACATGAGTGAGCAACAGCCTGCAGCAGCGGCAACCTTCAAGCCCAAGAAATCGGTAGCCCTGTCCGGCGTCACCGCCGGCAATACCGCGCTGTGCACCGTCGGCAAGACCGGCAACGACCTGCACTACCGCGGCTACGATATCCTGGATATCGCCGACAGCTGCGAATTTGAAGAAATCGCGCATTTGCTGGTGCATGGAAAACTGCCCACCAGCGCTGAACTGAATGCCTATAAAACCAAGCTCAAAGCCCTGCGCGGGCTGCCGGCCAACGTCAAGGCGGCGCTTGAGTGGCTGCCGGCGTCATCGCATCCGATGGACGTGATGCGCACCGGCGTCTCCGCGCTGGGTTGCGTCCTGCCGGAAAAAGACGACCACAATACGCCTGGTGCGCGCGATATCGCCGACCGCCTGATGGCCTCGCTCGGCTCCGTCTTGCTGTACTGGTACCACTACAGCCACAACGGCAAGCGCATCGAAACCGAAACCGACGACGAATCGATAGGCGGCCATTTCCTGCACCTGCTGCACGGTGAAAAACCGTCCGCGCTGTGGGAGCAGGCGATGCACACTTCGCTGATCCTCTACGCCGAACATGAATTCAACGCGTCGACATTTACCGGCCGCGTGATTGCCGGCACCGGCTCCGACATGTATTCGGCCATCACCGGCGCCATCGGCGCCTTGCGTGGCCCCAAGCACGGCGGCGCCAACGAAGTCGCATTCGAGATACAGAAGCGCTACGACAACCCGGACGAGGCAGAAGCCGACATCAAGAAGCGCGTCGAAAACAAGGAAGTGGTGATCGGCTTCGGCCATCCCGTGTATACCATCTCCGATCCGCGCAACAAGGTGATCAAGGAAGTGGCGCGCAACCTGTCCAAGGATGCCGGCTCCCTGAAAATGTTCGATATCGCCGAGCGGCTGGAAACGGTGATGTGGGACATCAAGAAAATGTTCCCCAACCTGGACTGGTTTTCGGCCGTTTCGTATCACATGATGGGTGTGCCGACCGCCATGTTTACGCCGTTGTTCGTGATTGCCCGCACCTCCGGCTGGGCGGCGCACATTATCGAGCAAAGGATAGACAACAAGATTATTCGTCCATCGGCGAATTATGTGGGCCCAGAAGATTTAAAATTTGTCCCGATTGGCAAACGCAAATAGCGCCCGTATGCAAAATGGCAATACTGGCGCAGGAGCGAGCCAATAGATGTTTCCATCGCGTAAGCGATGGAAACTATCCGCTGCTTACTCAATTAACGCCTTAGGGCCGGGACCATATGATCGCTTTTAACGCATTGAATACTTACCGTATCGCTTCCGCTTTGACACTTACCGCCTTGCTGGCTGCCTGCGGCTCCAGCGTGCCGCTGGCCGATACCAAGCCGGCCCCGGCTTTGCCGAACCTCCTGAAGCTGGAGCCGGCGCCGTCGGCAAGCCTGCTGACCGGTAATTTCTATTGCGAATTGGGCAACCGGGTCGACCTGGCCGGCGCCGGCAGCGACGTCAAGCTGACCTGGAAAGGCCGCAGCTATCCGATGACCACGGTCAGCACCACCACCGGCGCGGTGCGCCTGGAAGACAAGGCCAGCGGCCTGGTGTGGATCCAGATCCCGGCCAAGTCGATGCTGCTCAATTCCAAGCTGGGACAGCAACTGGCCAACGAGTGCAAGCTGCGCTGATGCCCTGAACCGGGACGGCGTTGCAGGAGCGGCTGGGTATTTCTGCTTTAATTTTTTGGTTGTAATTGTTCGTTTTAATTTTTCATCATCAAGGAAAACAATGTCCGCTCACATCTCCAACGTCCGCCCAAAATACGACAAAGTGCTGGTCGATATCGTCGACTACGTGACCAAATACAAGATCACATCCAAAGTAGCCTACGATACCGCCCGCAACTGCCTGATCGATACCCTGGGCTGCGGCCTGGAAGCGTTGGAGTATCCGGCTTGCAAAAAGCTGATGGGACCGATCGTGCCGGGCACCGTGGTGCCTAACGGCGCCAAAGTGCCGGGCACCCAGTTCCAGCTCGATCCGATCCAGGCCGCCTTCAACATCGGCGCCATGATCCGCTGGCTGGATTTCAACGACACCTGGCTGGCAGCGGAATGGGGCCATCCGTCCGACAACCTGGGCGGCATCCTGGCTACCGCCGACTGGCTCTCGCGCAACGCCATCGCCGCCGGCAAGAAGCCGCTGAAGATGAAGGACGTGCTGACCGCGATGATCAAGGCGCACGAAATCCAGGGTTGCATCGCCCTCGAGAATTCTTTCAACAAGGTCGGCCTCGACCACGTGGTGCTGGTCAAGGTTGCGTCGACCGCGGTAGTGGCCGAAATGATGGGCCTGACGCGCGAAGAAATCCTCAATGCGGTATCGCTGGCATGGGTCGACGGCCAGTCGCTGCGCACCTATCGCCATGCGCCGAACACCGGTTCGCGCAAATCCTGGGCAGCCGGCGACGCCACCTCGCGCGCGGTGCGCCTGGCCTTGATCGCCAAGAGCGGCGAAATGGGCTACCCGTCGGTGCTGACCGCCAAGACCTGGGGCTTCTACGATGTGCTGTTCAAAGGCCAGCCTTTCAAGTTCCAGCGCAAGTATGAATCGTACGTGATGGAAAACGTGCTGTTCAAGATTTCGTTCCCGGCCGAATTCCATTCGCAGACCGCGGTGGAAGCGGCCATGACCTTGCACGCCGAACTGGCCAAGGCCGGCAAGTCGGTGGAAGACATCAAGAAGATCACCATCCGCACCCATGAAGCCTGCATCCGCATCATCGACAAGAAGGGTCCGCTGAACAATCCGGCCGACCGCGACCACTGCATCCAGTACATGGTTGCGGTGCCGCTGATTTTCGGCCGCCTGACAGCCGGCGATTATGAAGACAAGATCGCCGCCGACAAGCGTATCGACGTCTTGCGCGACAAGATCGTCTGCGTCGAAGACAAGGCATTCACCAAGGATTACCACGATCCGAAGAAGCGTTCTATCGCCAATGCGCTGACCGTGGAATTCAAGGATGGCAAGAAACTCAAGGAAATCGTGGTCGAATATCCGATCGGCCACGCCCGCCGCCGCAAGGATGGCATTCCGCTGCTGGAAGCGAAGTTCAAGGTCAACCTGGCGCGCCAGCTGTCGGCCAAGCAGCAGCAGAAGATCCTGGAAGTGTCGCTGGACCAGAAAAAACTGGAAGACATGGCAGTCAACGAGTATGTTGACCTGTATGTGATCTAAACCAGGCAGCGCCCCGCTTTGACGGGGCGCTGTTGCATTTGTCCGCAGTGGTTTGCCAAGACATGCCGCAGAAGCATGCAAGGCGGAAGGCGTTCGCCTTCCAGCCCTACGATTCTTTTCAAGAAGCGAGGAGACAGCATGAGTTTCGCCACCTTTTACCAGCGCTCGATCGACGATCCGTCCGCCTTCTGGGCCGAGCAAGCCAGGCGCATCGACTGGCACCACCCGTTCTCGCAAGTGCTCGACGACAGCCGGCCGCCGTTCGCCAGGTGGTTTGCCGGCGGCGCCACCAACCTGTGCCACAACGCGGTCGACCGCTGGGTGGCGACGCGCGGCGACCAGCCCGCCCTGATCGCGATTTCCACCGAGACCGGCACTGAAAAGACCTATTCCTTCCGCGAACTGCATGCAGAGGTCAACCGCATGGCCGCCATCATGCAAGGGCTGGGCGTGGCACGCGGCGACCGGGTCCTGATCTACATGCCGATGATCGCCGAGGCGGTATTCGCCATGCTGGCCAGCGCCCGCATCGGCGCCATCCATTCGGTGGTGTTCGGCGGCTTCGCTTCGAACAGCCTGGCGAGCCGCATCGACGATGCCACGCCCAAGCTGATCGTCTTGGCCGACGCCGGTTCGCGCGCCGGCAAGATATTGCCGTACAAGGGTTTGCTGGACGAAGCAATCAAGCTGGCCCGGCATCAGCCGGCGCACGTGCTGCTGGTCAACCGCGGCCTGGCGCCGATGGCGCTGGCCGCAGGGCGGGATGTCGATTATGCCGAGCTGCGGCAGCAGCATATCGGCGCCAAGGTGCCGGTGACCTGGCTGGAATCTAACGAAGCTTCTTACATCCTGTACACCTCGGGAACCACCGGCAAGCCCAAGGGCGTGCAGCGCGATGTGGGAGGTTACGCGGTGGCCTTGGCGACCTCCATGGACACCATCTTTTGCAGCAAGCCGGGCGGGACATTTTTCTGCACCTCCGACATCGGCTGGGTGGTCGGCCACTCCTACATCGTTTACGGGCCGTTGATCGCGGGCATGGCGACGGTGCTGTATGAGGGGTTGCCGATCCGTCCCGACGGCGGTGTCTGGTGGAGCATCGTTGAAAAGTACAAGGTGACCCGCATGTTTTCGGCGCCGACCGCGATCCGGGTGCTGAAAAAGCAGCCGCCGGAGCTGATGCGGAAGTACGACCTGTCGTCCTTGCAGGCGCTGTACCTGGCCGGGGAGCCGCTGGACGAAACCACTTCCAGCTGGATTGCATCGGCGCTCGGGGTGCCCGTCGTCGACAACTATTGGCAGACCGAATCCGGCTGGCCGATCATGACCATCGCCAGGAATGTCGACAGCAGGCCGGGCAAGCTGGGCAGCCCTGGCGTGCCGATGTACGGCTATAAGGTGCAGCTGTTGAACGAAGCCACCGGCGCGCTTTGCGGCGCCAATGAAAAAGGCGTGGTGGTGATCGAATGGCCGTTGCCGCCGGGCTGCATGCAAACCATCTATGGCGACGACCAGCGCTGCATCGATACCTATTGGGCCACGCAAGTGCCGGGCTCGGGCAACCGCGCCTATTCCACCTTCGACTGGGGCATCCGCGACGACGACGGCTATTACTTCATCCTCGGACGCACCGACGATGTCATCAATGTCGCCGGCCACCGGCTGGGCACCCGCGAAATCGAGGAAAGCATTTCCAGCCATCCGAATGTATCGGAGGTGGCCGTGGTCGGCGTCGAAGACAAGCTGAAAGGGCAGGTGGCGGTGGCCTTCGTGATTCCGCGGCAGGCGGTCGATACGGCGCAGGCGCGGGCTGCGCTGGAAGCGGAGATCATGGGCGTGGTCGACAAGCAGATCGGCAGCGTCGGCCGGCCGGCGCGGGTGCATGTGGTCGGCCTGCTGCCGAAAACCCGTTCCGGCAAGCTGCTGCGCCGTTCGATCCAGGCGATATGCGAGGGACGCGATCCGGGCGACCTGACCACGATCGAGGATCCGTCCTCCCTGCAGCAGATCAGGGAAGCCTTGCTGGCCTGATGCGGCGTATTTGGCCGATGTCCTCGGCACGGGCGATTGCGCGGTATGATTGTGCATTCACCCGTATAAGCTGAGTTTTTTGCCATGACCCATACAATCCGTCCGGCCGCCATTGCCGATGCCGCCGCCATTTGCGACATTTACAATCCTTACATCCGCGATACCTTCATCAGTTTTGAAACCGAACCGGTGACGCCCGAGCAGATAAAACATCGCATCCTGGATATCACCGCCAGCTTCCCGTGGCTGGTATGCGTCGAAAACGAACAGATCCTCGGCTACGCCTATGCCACCAAATGGCGTACGCGCGCGGCATACCAGCATGCGGTGGAGACTTCGGTATACCTGTCGCCTGACGCTGCCGGCAAGGGGCTCGGCAGCGCGCTGTACCGGGCCTTGATCGCCGAGCTGCAGAAATTGCCGGTGCATGTGGTGATCGGCGGCATCGCCTTGCCGAATGCCGCCAGCGTCGCCTTGCACGAAAAAATGGGCTACGAAAAGGTGGCGCATTTCGCCCAGGTCGGCAAGAAATTCGATCGCTGGATCGACGTCGGTTATTGGCAACGGGTACTGTGATGGCGCCGCAACGCCAGCCGCTGCCGGTGGTCGATGGCGTTGCACCAAGCTATCTGTGGCTGCCGGCGGGCGAATGGCCTGATTTGCTGAGTTTCCTGGAACAGCGATTCCCGGCTGTCGGCAGCGCCACCTGGGTGGCGCGCATGGCGCGCGGCGAGGTGGTCGACGGCGACGGCGCGCGGCTGGCGCCGGACAGTCCTTACCGGCGCGGCGCCCGCATTTTTTATTATCGCGAATTGCCGGCCGAAACGCCGATCCCGTTTGAAGAAATCATCCTGTACCAGGATGAGCGGATACTGGTGGCCGACAAGCCGCATTTCCTGCCGGTGATTCCGAGCGGGCGTTTCCTGCACGAGACCTTGCTGGTGCGCCTGAAAAAAAAGACCGGGCTGGCCGACCTGACGCCGATCCACAGGCTAGATCGGGAAACCGCCGGCGTCGTGATCTTTTCGCACGACATGGCCAGCCGCGGCGCCTACCAGTCGCTGTTCCAGCAACGGCTGGTCGAGAAGACCTACGAGGCGCTGGCGCCGACCGCGCCGGACCTGGCGCTGCCTCTGGTCTACCGCAGCCGCATGGTGGACGGCACGCCTTTTTTCCGGATGCAGGAAGTGGACGGCGAGCCTAATTCGGAAACCCGCATCGAGCTGATCGAGCAGCGCGCGAGCTGCAGCCTTTACCGGCTGCAGCCGCTGACCGGCAAGAAACATCAGCTGCGCGTGCATATGGCAGCATTGGGGATACCGATCATCAACGATGCCTTTTATCCCGACGCCCATCCATGCAAGGGCGACGACTTGTCGGCGCCCTTGAAACTGCTGGCGCGCGAAATCGCTTTCGCCGATCCGCTGGACGGACGGCGCCGCCATTTCGCCAGCCAGCGCGAACTGTAGACGAAGGAATGTTGGAACAGATGTCAAATACCAGGAGAACGCAATGAGATCAACCCGAGCCACGGCGGCGGTCGAACGTCTCAATGCCCGCAGCACCGATGTACGCTATTCGATGGTGAGGACCGCGGAGGAATTGTTTTACCTGACGCAGAACGCCGGCTTCGAAGCGCCGATCCGCTTGAGCGAAGCGCTGGAGCTGGATGATTTCGTCAAGTTCGTCAACGCTTACGGGCCGCAAAAACCGAAGCGCATCAGCAAGCTGGATGTCGCTTTTGAAAAGCAGCTGCAAAAGAAAGATTAGCCGCAGCCATGGACGCCCAACGGCCCGGTAGCGCCGGCGTACACGCCATCCTGGTGCATGGCATGGGGCGCACGCCGGTATCGATGCTGCTGCTCGCCAAACGTCTGCGCGCGGCCGGCATGACAACCCATCTGTTTGCCTATTCGGCCGCCTTTGAGCGCTGGCAGCCCTGCGTCGAACGCTTGCGCAAATTCATTGCGGCGCGCACCGGCGACCAGCGCTTCATCGTCATCGGCCATTCGCTCGGCTGTGTCTTGACGCGGGCCGCATTGCCGCACCTGGCGCGGCAGCCGGAACTGGGCGTGTTCCTGGCGCCGCCGACCAAGGCTTCCAGCTACGCCATGAAGCTGGCGCAGTGGCGCCTGTTCAGGTTGCTGACCGGCGAGATGGGGCAGTTGCTGGCGCGCCAGGATTTCATGGATACCTTGCCGGTTCCGGATATCCCGTTGCGCGTGTATGCCGGCACCAAGGGGCCGCGCGGCAACTGGATGCCGTTCGGCGACGAGCCGAACGACGGCATCCTGTCGGTCAAGGAAGTACAGCTGGGGGAAATACCGGTGCAGCTGCTGCCCACCATCCACACGGTCATCATGAATTCGCGGCAAATGACCGACGACATCGTGAGGGCCGTGCAGGCCAGGCCAGGCCACGGCTGATTCAAGGAACCTGCAGGCTGCGCCTTTGCCGGCTACGCAGCTTCATACGCTTGACCTACCTCGTAGGCAGCGCACAAATCTGCAAGTCTCTCCGTGGCGTATCGATACAGCTGGTTGTCCAATTGGTTTTGCCGGTTGAACTCCAGATACAGGCGTTCGCCGATTTCATCCCTGATGCTATCTTCCTGGCTTGACGTGTCTGAGCGATTGACGTGTTCCGGTTGCAGCGCCAGCTGCGGGAAAACCTGGCGATATGCATGCTCGATAACCTCGAGCGATTGTGCGTATTTCTCGACTATGCCTATCGCTTTCCAGCTTTGCAGGAGCGCCTGTGCTTCCAGCAGGTCTGCATCGCTTGCCTGCGCAGCGAGTATGCCTTGGTCGGCAAAGGACGCTGAAGACAGATGGATGACCTGGTAGTTGCGAATCACGACGCCGCCCGGCGCGCCGGATAAAGCCCAGTCAAGGTAGTCTGCAAAAGTACCTGTCGTTGCTTCCCTGAATGGCTGCCCCGGATCCTTGCGGGTAAATTCGTACACTGAGCGAGCCCGTAACAGCGGATTCCTCAAGAAAACGATGGGCAGCGCATTGCCATGCGGCAGCGGCGGCCGCGCCAGATGGCTGGACAGCGCTCTTATCGCTGGATTGGCTTTCAGGAACTTGCCTATGTCCGCGCTCGTTCTCAGATCGTGCGCGTGACTGCCTTCGTAGGTCGTCCATTGATTTCCGAAATGCTGCTGCAGCGCCAGATCCAGACTGCTGCCTGCATTCTTGAAGATGTGGTAATGGATGATGACGGGAGGATTGCCGTCCTCCCGGATTGAATGCGGATTAATCATTTCGACGATCGATCAAGCAGGTTGAGGAGGAGGCCGACTCCCGCCTCAACCGTGGTGGCGCCGCAGTCAATAACTGCGGTTGGGTGTTCTGGAGCTTCGTAGGGACTGTCGATGCCGGTCATGTTCTTCAACTGCCCTGACCTTGTTTTCCGGTACAAGCCTTTTGGGTCTCTTTGCTCGCACACAGCCAGCGGTGTGTTGATATATACCTCGATAAAATCGGCGTCGCCAATCAGCTCCCTGGCCATTTCCCGTTCCTTGTGAAACGGCGAAATGAACGCGGTGATAACGATCAGTCCTGCATCCATCATCAGTTTGGCGACTTCGGATATGCGGCGCATGTTTTCGGCGCGGCAGGCGTCGGAAAATCCCAGGTCCCTGTTTAACCCCGCGCGGACGTTATCGCCGTCGAGGATGTAGGAATGCCTGCCCATTGCGTGCAATTCCATCGCAAGGGCATTGGCGATAGTCGATTTGCCTGAACCGGACAGGCCGGTGAGCCATATGACCTTGGCAGCATGGCCGTTCAGTTTTGCGCGGTCGGTCCGGGTCACTGCGAAGAGTTGCGGATGCAAATCTTCCTCCCGGAATATCCTCTGAGGGGCCTCGCGTTCGACGACCGTCAGGTTGTTGAAACGACTACCCATATGGCCCTCTTTCTTGCATGAATTATGGTACGCAGCACAGAATGTCTTTGTATATATGATTTATACCGATTCTAGTGTGCAGGTTCTTGCAGTGAGGTAACGTTTGGTTTCGGATTGTAACTATTTGTGGATGCTGAATGGCAATGGCAGGGCTAAGTTACAAAACGGTTTGTAAGCGGCAGGAAAGCGCTTGATATCGTAATTTGTTCAAGTGTGTTGGCAGCAGTGGCGTGCCTGGGGCAACTACCCTGCTTCTTTCCCTGGCGAAGGAAAGAAGCAGGGAGCTCTTAACGATTCGTTACAGGCATGGCCGGTATCAGGTCGCCGCCGGCATGGTGGCCCTTGATGCGCAACACCATCACCGCGGCGACGATGCAAGCCGCGCCCATCAATACCGACGACAAGGTGTAGCTGCCCAGGCTGTTGCGCAGCGAGCCGGCCAGCATGGTGGCGCTGGCGGCGCCCAGCTGGTGGCCGGCGACGATCCAGCCGAACACGATAGGCGCGGCCAGCCGGCCGAATACATCGTTGGCCAGGCGCACCGTCGGCGGCACGGTGGCGATCCAGTCGAGGCCGTAAAACAGTGCGAAGACCGGCAGCCCGAAATAACTGAGGCCGAAGGCGTGCGGCAGGAAAATCAGCGCAATGCCGCGCAGGCCGTAATACCAGAACAGCAGCACGCGGGCATTGAAACGGTCCGACAGCCAGCCTGACATGGTGGTGCCGAACAGGTCGAGCAGGCCCATGGTGGCGAGGATGCTGGCGCCGCCGACGGCGGAAATGCCGTAGTCGCCGCACATGGCGATGAAATGCGAACCGATGTAACCGTTGGTGCTCATGCCGCAAATGAAGAAGCTGAAGAACAGCAGCCAGAAGTCGCGGATTTTCACCGCTTTCCCCAAGGCTTCGAAGGCGATGGACAAAGGATTCTTGGATTTGCTGGCCGTGTCCGGCGGCAGCTCTTCAAACTGGCCGTAGCGCTTCATGCCGATGTCCTGCGGCCGTTCCGGCAGGAACACCGCCACCAGCGGGATCGCCAGCGCCGCTACGCTGGCCACCAGGATGGCTACCGAGCGCCAGCCGAAATGTTCAACCATGTACGCCATCAAGGGCAGGAACACCATCTGGCCGGTGGCCGAGCTGGCGGTCAGCAAGCCCATCGCCAGTCCGCGCCGGGTTTCGAACCAGCGGCTGACGATGGTGGCCGCCAGCGTATTGGCGGCGACGCCGCTGCCGGCTCCCACCAGGATGCCCCAGGCCAGCACCATATGCCAGGGCATGGTCATGAAGGTGCTGACGAAGGTGCCGACCGCCAGCAGCACCAGCGCCCCCAGCACGATAGGGCGGATGCCGTAGCGCTGCATGGCGGCCGCCGAGAACGGCCCGATCAGGCCGTACAGCGCGATGTTGACTGAAATGACGAAAGAGATGGTGGTGACGCTCCAGCCGAATTCATGTTCCAGCGGCAGGATCATGACCGACGGCGTGGCGCGGATGCCGGCGGCGGCCAGCAATACGAGGAAAGTGATGCCGACGATGATCCACACGTAGCTGAAACGTGTGCGCGACATGATGGCTTGTATGGTCTGGTTCATAAAATGGCGTTTTCGCTTTGTTCGAATTTCACGTTTGCATCATCGACCAGGTTCATCAGCGCATGATGGGTCTGGTCGCCCAATATCGTATTGATGACATCTTGCGCCTTGCGCCAGTTGGGTTTGGACTGCCGCCACTTGCGTCCGCCTTCCGCGCTCAGGCGGACGCCGAAGGAGCGCTTGTCGGTCAGCATCTCCAGCGGCAGGTCGACGGTCTCGATCCAGCCGGCGCTGATCAGGGGCTTGAGCGTGCGGCTCATGGTGCTGCGGTCCATGCCCATGTTGTGCGCCAGCGGGATTACCCCGATCGGACCGTATTTGCCGATCCTTGCCAGCAATGAGTACTGGCTGATGGTGAGTTCGTCGGCGGCAAGATAGTGATCGTAGATATTGGTCATCTTGCGCGTCAGCTGGCGCAGCGTCGTGCAGCTGCATTCGTTTTTCATCATGGGCAGTCCTTTTTGATGCATATGCATCCATGTATATGCATACTACAGATGGGGCCGGGGCAATGTCAACAGGCTTATCGCGTTTGTTGCGATTTGTACGCGGAGAGGAGCAGGGGCGGCAGACGCCGCCCGCGGGGCTTGTTATCCAGGCAAGGCAGGCGTTGCCGGCGGGCTGTGCGCTAGAACTTGAAAAGGCACAGGCAGGATGAAGAACTGCCGCTGCTGAACAAGGTGCTGACCTGGCCATCGGTCGTCACTTTGCGGATCAGGTTGTTGCCGGTATCGGCGACATAGATGTTGTTGGCTGCATCGGCAGCGACACCCTTGGGCTGGTTGAAGCTGGCCTTGCTGCCGCTGCCGCTGGCGTCGCCCGCGGTTCCGGCCGCGCCGGCCAGAGTGCTGGCCACGCCGGTCACGGACACGGTGCGGATCAGCTGGTTGCCGTTGTCGCTGATGCGGATGTTGCCGGAGCTGTCTATTGCAAGGCCGTACGGCTGGCTGAAACGGGCGCGCTGCCCGCTGCCGTCATCGCTGCCTGAGCTGCCTGCGGTTCCGGCCAAGGTGCTGACGACGCCGTTCTGGTCAATCTTGCGGATCGTGTTGTTGCCGGTATCGGCGATATAAATATTAACTGCGAGGTTAGCTGCGGGGTTGCTTGCGCTGTCGAGAGCGATGCCGCGCGGCAGGTTGAATTGCGCACGGGTGCCGGCGCCGTCCGAGCTTCCTTGATTGCCGGCGCTGCCCGCCAGCGTCGTCACCACGCCCGCCGCGGTGATCTTGCGCACCGTGGCGTTGCCGGTATCGGTCACGTAGAGATTGCCGGCGGCATCGCGCGTCACGCCCCAAGGCTGGTTGAAGCGTGCGTTGCCCGCCGTGCCGTCATCCTGCCCGGCCTGGCCGGCGCGGCCGGCGATGGTGGTCACCAAGCCGGCGCTGGTGACCATGCGGATCGTATGGTTCTGGGTGTCGGCCAGGTACAGGTTGCCGGCTGCATCGACAGCGATGCCGCCCGGCTGGTTGAAGCGCGCCAGGCTGCCGTTGCCGTCGCTGCTGCCGCTATTGCCGGCGCTGCCGGCCAGCGTGCTCGCATCGCCGGCGGCGGTGATCTTGCGGACGGTGTTGTTGGCCGTATCGGCTACGAACAGGTTGCCGCCGGCATCGACGGCGATGGCGCCAGGCTGGTTGAAACGGACCTTGCTGCCGCTGCCGTCGGTGCTGCCGGCTTCGGTACTCGACGTGGTTGCGTCGCAAGTGGTCTGGCTGGTCCGGCAGCAGGCTGCGAGGGTCAGGGCCAGCAAGCAGAGGGAAAGCCTGGCAGGTAGTTTGGCAATTCGCATGTGGTCTCTGGTAGATTGACTCTGATATGCCTGATGACAAATCGATACGAGAATATTACCGGATTCCAGGGCTTTCTTGGGAGCAAAGTTGGCGCGGCCGGAATTGCGCCGCCGCGCCGCCGCGCCGCCAGCGCCATCCGGTTCGATTCCTTTGCGGCTGACAATCAATTTTTCGATGCGGCCTCGTTATCTAGCCGGGTCAATATCCGGTATGCCGCAGTGACGCGCTGGTCGATGGGATAGGATTTGTTCGCCAGGATCACGATGCCGATCTTTTTGGCCGGCACAAAAGCCACGTAGCCTGAAAAGCCATTGGTGGAGCCGGTTTTGTTGATCAGCACATCTGCTTGCGGAGGCAGCGGAGGGCTTAGCTTCGCAGCTGGCAATTCGTCGTAGAGGGAGGTGGTGGCGTTGCCCGCCAACAGCTGCTTCAGTTCTAACGGATAGGGATATTGTTCCCAGATCAGGTCCTGCGTAAATTCTCCCGAGCCGAAATATCCCGTATGCGTGCCGGTGATCGCGCGCTGCAATTTCGCTTCCAGCTTGATTGCCTGCATGTTGGCGCCGATGAAGCGGATCAAGTCGGCCGAACCGGATTTCACTCCGTAGGCTTCAGACGCCAGCACGCCTGGATTCACCCTGGCCGGGACATCTTTTACGGTGTAGCCTTGCGCATAATCCTGCATCTGGCCGGCTGGCACATTGATATAGCTGTGCGTCATTCCCAATTCGGGGAAGAGCTTCTTTTCAACCGCGTCCTCAAAAGACATATCCATGCTCTTGGCGGCAATCATGCCGAGCAACCCGATGCTCGGATTTGAATATTTCCTGTATGTGCCGGCGGCATGGGCCGGCTGCCAATGCTTGAAATAATCCATGAGCTGCTCGGTATTGCCGATATTGTCCGGGACTTGCAGCGGCAGGCCGCCGGCGGTGTGCGTTCCCAGGTTCAGCAGGCTGATATTGTCAAAGCTGCTGCCGCGCAGGGACGGCAGGTATTGGCTGGCGCTGTCGCTTAACGACAGCTTGCCTTCGACCTGGGCGTAAGAAGCCAGCGTCGCCGTGAATGTCTTGCTCAGAGAGCCGATTTCAAAGAGCGTCTTGCTGGTAACGGGTTGCCGGGTTTCCTTCGACGCTACGCCATAGTTATAGAAATAATTCTGGCCATCGATGGTGACGGCGACCGCCATGCCCGGAATGCCGTAGCTTTGCATCAGCGGCTGGATGGCGCTGTCTACGGTGGCCTTGATGCCGGACTGGTCGAGGTTGGCGGCGGCACAGTTGCCGGCGGCGAGAATACAGGCTGAAAAGGACAGTAGTTTCAATATGCTCATGGTTTTTTGCGGATATCGCATGAAGTCTTGTGAAGACGGAAATATCCCCTGTTGGCGGATTATCCACAAGCGAGAATAATTTCGGCAAGGCTAAAGAAAATCTTATGGCTCTACATCATTGCCGGCTTGCGGTAACATCGTCGTTAATCAAACAAGGATCTGGAAATAATGCAAAAAATTGCGACCTGGAACGTTAACTCTCTCAAAGTCCGCCTGCCGCAAGTGCTGCAATGGCTGGCCGATAACCCGGTCGACGTATTGGCCCTGCAGGAAACCAAGCTGACCGACGACAAATTTCCCGCGGCGGAAATCGAGGCGGCCGGCTACCACGTGGCGTTCAGCGGCCAGAAGACCTATAACGGCGTGGCCATCCTGTCGCGCCATCCGATCACCGATGTGGTCAAGAACAATCCGCGCTATGAAGACCTGCAGCAGCGCATCATCGCCGCCACCATAGACGGCATGCGGATTGTCTGCGCCTATATCCCCAACGGCCAGTCGCTCGAATCGGAAAAATACCAATACAAGCTGCAGTGGCTGGATGCCTTGCACGACTGGCTGCAGGACGAATGCAGGCAGCATCCGAAGCTGGCCTTGATGGGCGACTACAATATCGCCCCGGAAGACCGCGATGTCCACGATCCTGCCGCCTGGGTCGGGCAAAACCTGGTGTCGCCGCCCGAGCGCGCCGCTTTCGTCCGCTTGCTGGGGCTGGAGCTGACCGATGCTTTCCGCATGTTCGAACAGCCGGAGAAACTGTTCAGCTGGTGGGATTACCGGCAGATGGGATTCCGCCTGAACCGCGGCATGCGCATCGACCATATCCTGCTGTCGCCGCCGTTGGCCGCGCAGTGCACGGCCTGCGTCATCGACCGGGCGCCGCGCAAATGGGAACAGCCGTCGGACCATGCGCCGGTGATCGCGACGCTGGGTTAAGCAATCCGGGTGCGGAAATAAAAACGGGGTGCCGGCATTGCTGCCGGCACCCCGTTTGCCATGCCAGGTACTGATTACTTGGCTGCGGCGGCGCGGTTCATCAGGAACGTGGTCAGCAGGGCGACCGGGCGACCGGTTGCACCCTTGGCTGCGCCGCTTTTCCATGCCGTGCCGGCGATATCCAGGTGGGCCCAGGTGTATTTCTTGGTGTAGCGCTCCAGGAAACAGGCTGCGGTGATGCTGCCGCCGGCCGGGCCGCCGATATTCGCCATGTCGGCGAAATTCGACTTCAGCTGTTCCTGGTAGCCGTCTTCGATCGGCATGCGCCATGCGGTGTCGCCGGTCGCCTTGCCGGCGCTCAGCAACTCTTCCGCCAGGGCGTCATGCGCGCTGTCGTGACGCGTGAACAGGCCGGAATTGTGGTGGCCGAGCGAAGTGACGCAAGCGCCGGTCAGCGTCGCGATATCGACCACGGCTGCCGGCTTGAAGCGCTCTACGTAGGTCAGCGCATCGCACAGCACCAGGCGGCCTTCGGCGTCGGTGTTGAGGATCTCGATGGTCTGGCCCGACATCGAAGTGACGATGTCGCCCGGCTTGGTGGCGGTGCCGGACGGCATGTTCTCAGTCGCAGGAATGACGCCGATCACGTTCAGCTTCAGCTTCAGCTCGGCGATGGCGCGGATGGTGCCCAGCACCGAACCGGCGCCGCACATGTCGTATTTCATCTCATCCATGCCGGCGCCGCCCTTGAGCGAGATGCCGCCGGTGTCGAAGGTGATGCCCTTGCCGACCAGCACGGTCGGCGCATCCTTGGCCTTGCCGCCCAGGTGCTTGACGATGATGAACTTCGGCGCTTCGCCGCCGCCGCGTGCAACCGACAGGAAACTGCCCATTTTCAGGGCTTCCAGCTGCTTGCGGTCGAGTACTTCGACCGACAGCTTGAATTCCTTGGCCAGTTTCTTGGCTGTGTTGGCGAGGTAAGTCGGGGTGCAGACATTGCCGGGCAGGTTGCCCAGTTCCTTGGTCAGGTCGATGCCGTTGGCCAGCGCCACGCCTTGCGCCAGGGCGTCCTTGGCGACAGCGGCTTTGGCGGCGGCGACCAGGAAGGCGACCTTCTTGATGCCGGATGTTGTCTCTTTTTTACTTTTCAGGGTGTCCGAGCGATAGCTGTTGTCGCGCAGCACCAGGATGCTGCTGCGGATGGCCCATGCCAGGTCGCGTTCCTTGACGGCGTCAAACGGCAGCGCCAGCAGGGCGTCGGCGCCGCCCAGCGTCGCCAGGACGCGCGCCACGCACAGGGCCGCCATCGACGTCACCTTGTCGTTCAGCTCGCCGTCCGCGCCAAGGCCGATCAGCAGCACGCGTTCGGCGGCGACGCCGGCGACTTTGCGCAGCAGCAGGGTGGAGCCTGGTTTACCGGAAATATCTCCGGACTTTAGTGCAGCAGTGATTTCACCAGATTTGTCAAGAGCTTGCGCTTGTGGCGAGAGTTTCTTGTTTTCATAGATCCCGACTGCGATACAGCCGGCTTTCAGAGAGGCAATTGAGGTTTTTGCGTCAATGGTTTTTATGCTAAAGTCCATCACTTACTCCTTTTTTTGATCCGCAATTATATTCCCCAATGATCTTTCAGCGCGCACTACGACGCGAATTAATTAGCACCGCCGGTGCAGTTTTCACTACGCTCTTCACAATTATCATCACGGTGATGCTGATCAAGATTCTGGGACAAGCAGCCGGAGGACAGATTGCGTCCCAGGACGTGGTCGCGCTGATCGGTTTCCAGTCCCTGAACTACATGCCGATCCTGCTGATCCTGACCGGCTATATCTCGGTGCTGCTGGTGGTCACGCGCAGCTACCAGGATTCGGAAATGGTGGTCTGGTTCGCTTCCGGCCAGAGCCTGGTGCGCTGGATCCAGCCGGTGCTGTGGTTCGGCCTGCCGATCATCGTCCTGACCACTTTCCTCAGTTTTGTGGCGACGCCGTGGGCCAACAGCGAGAGCGCGCAATACCGCGAACGCTTCGAGAAGCGTGAAGACATTTCCCGGGTTTCGCCCGGCAAGTTCCAGGAATCGGCGTCGGCCAACCGCATCTACTTCGTCGAAGGGCTGACCGGCGACGCCAGCAAGGTCAAGAATGTCTTCGTCAATACCCAGCAGGACGGCAAGAACAGCATCGTGGTGGCCAAGGAAGGCAATGTCGAGCTGGACAAGAACGGCGACAAGTTCCTGATCCTGTCGAAAGGGCGGCGCTATGACGTCCTCTCCAGCCAGAACGAGTTCCGGGTCATGGAGTTCGAGCGATACGGCGTGCTGGTGGCCAGCAATTCGCAAGCGGTCAATGGCGACAAGTCGGCGCGCGCCTTGCCCACCGGCGACCTGCTGAAAGACCGCAACGGCTTCAACATGGGCGAGCTGCTGTGGCGCCTGTCGCTGCCGCTGATGGCGCTATGCCTGATGCTGCTGGCGATACCGCTGAGTTTTGTCAATCCGCGGGTAGGGCGTTCGGCCAGCCTGCTGATCGCGCTGCTGCTGTTCATTACCTACAGCAACGTGACCAATATCTTCCAGGCCGCGGTAGTGCAGGGACGCATGTCGTTCGGCGTCGGCTGGTGGCCGATGCACCTGGTGGTGCTGGCCATCATCGCTTTGCTGTTCCTGTGGCGGCTCAATGTCAATAGCCGCTGCCACCCTCTGGTCATGTGGTCCGCTGTCAAGCACGCACGCCTGCTTAAAAACAAAAAAACGATCAAGAAAACGGCGGCAACATGAAAGTCCTGCAGCGTTATTTCACTTCCGAGATAGTCCGGTCCGTCCTGTTCACGCTGGCGGCGTTCCTGGCGCTGTTCGCCTTCTTCGACTTGATGAACGAGCTGCCGTCGGTCGGCCGCGGCGGCTATAAATTGCAGCACGCCTTCTTTTTCGTCGTGCTTGGCTTGCCGGGCTACGCCTATGAGCTGATGCCGATTGCGGCCCTGATCGGCACCATCTATACCTTGTCGCAATTCGCCGCGCGTTCCGAATTCACCATCATGCGCGTCTCCAGCATGTCGACCATGATGACCGCCAGGATCCTGGTCAAGATCGGCTTGCTGTTTGTGGTCGCCACGGTATTGATCGGGGAATTCGTGTCGCCCAAGAGCGCCGAGTTTGCCGAGAAGGTGAAGCTGGAGGCCAAGGGCTCGTCGATCTCGCAGAAATTCAAGACCGGCTTGTGGAGCAAGGATGTAATACGGACCGGCGGCACCAGCGGCGACATCGTCGGCTCGCGCTTCATCAATATCGGCGAAATCCGCCCGGACGGCCGGCTGATCGGCGTCAAGCTTTACGAATTCGACCGCAACCTGCACATGACGGCCCTGATCCTGGCCGGCCACGCTGACTACAAGGGCCAGCACACCTGGAACATGGAAGACGTGGTGCAGACCGATTTTGTCAACGGCACCTCGACTGAGGACATCACCAGTTCGATCGCTACCAAGAAATTCCCGAACAAGGAGCTGGTGTCGGAAATCACGCCGGAAATCCTGTCGGTCCTGTTTGCCGACCCGGACCATATGTCGGCTTACAACCTGTGGTCTTATTCCCAGCATCTGGCGGAAAACAACCAGCACACCGAGCGCTACGACATCGCGTTCTGGAAAAAGCTGGTGTACCCCTTGTCGGTCTTCGTGATGATGGCGCTGGCCCTGCCGTTCGCCTACCTGCATTTCCGCACCGGCGGCGTCAGCCTGAAGATCTTTACCGGCATCATGATCGGCGTCAGTTTCCAGCTGGTCAATACGCTGTTTTCGCATCTCGGTTTACTCAACACATGGCCGCCTTTTTTCACCGCGGCCTTGCCCAGCACCATCTTCCTGCTGATCGCCATCGGCGCCTTGTGGAAGATCGAGCGAAACTGACGCCACACCTTGCTTGAAGATAGGGTGAACCATGTCTCAGTCTGCCTCTCATTCCACACCTCGCCAGGCGCTTATCCTGTTCGCCCACGGCGCCCGCGATCCCAGCTGGGCCGCGCCGTTCGAGTCCCTGCGGCAGCTGATCCAGCGCCAGCGGCCGCAGCTGCTGGTCAAGCTGGCTTTCCTTGAATTGATGCAGCCCGACCTGCCGCAGCTGCTGCAGCAGCTGGTTGCCGCCGGCGTCAGCGAAGCCAGCGTGGTGCCGGTATTCCTGGGGCAGGGCGGCCATGTGCGGCGCGACTTGCCGGCATTGATCGCACAGGCCCGCCAGCAGCATCCGCAACTGGCCATCACGGTGGCGCAGGCGGTAGGCGAACAATCCGACGTACAGGACGCCATCGTCCGTTACTGCCTTTCTACTCTGCCGCCTGGGTAATGCTGGCGCAGGTCTGCTGTCCCTTCGTTTGCAGCCAGCCGATAAAATTCGCCAGCACCGGATCCTGGCCGCCGGGGCGGAACAGCAAGTGGAATCCTTTGTCGCGCAGCAGCAGGTCAGGGAACAGCGGCAACAGGCTGCCATGTGCGAGATCGTCCTCGATCAGGGCCAGCGATCCCAGCGCTACCCCAAGATCGGTCAGCGCTGCCTGCAAACTTAAAAAGAAATGTTCATAGATCTGGCCGGGAAGCTGGCCCTTGACCGCCACGCCGACTGCGCTGAACCAGCGCGTCCAGCTTTCCGAGCGGCTCGACAGGTGCAGCAGCGATGCCTGCAGCAGGTCGGCCGGCGCCTTGAAGCGGTGCTGCTGCAGGTAACGCGGCGACGCTACCGGCGTCAGCACGTCGTCCAGGAAGCGTATGCACTCGTACTCAGCGCGATGCATGGGACTGCGCCGTATCAGCACATCGAACGGTTCCTTGATGGCGTCGACGGCGACGGTCGAGGTGGTGACGCGGATTTCGACACGCGGGTTTTCTATCTGGAACGAGGACAGCCGCGGAATCAGCCAGCGCATCGCCATGGATGGCGTGCAGCTGACGCGGATGATGCGCACCTTGCCGGTATTGAGCAGCTGTTCGCCCGCCAGCGCGATGCGGTCGAGGCCGGCTTTGACGTCGGCAAAAAATATCCGCGCCGCCGCCGTCGGCTCGACGCCGCGCTGGCCCCTGACAAACAGGGTCTGGTCGAAATGCTGTTCCAGCAGCTTGATCTGCTGGCTCACCGCGCTGTGCGTCAGGTGCAGCTCGGCGGCCGCCAGCGTCAGGCTGCCGGTCCGTACAACGGCTTCAAATACGCGCAGCGGCTTGAGCGGTGGCAGTCGTGTTTTCATGTTAAAAAAACTTATATTGGGGATAGTTAATACGGCTTTAAGAAAAACCTGGGCGGACCTATTCTACAGCCATGGCAATCGGTTACGGAGCCTCCGATTTTTAGGCTCGCCGCTGGGAGTTCGATATGGCGTTTTCTAATATATTTTCTAATGGTAAATTGCAGCGCCTGGTACAAAAGCTGGCTGCGTCGGGCGACGGCGCAGCAGATTCGGAACAGGCTTATCTTGCGGCGTCCCGGGATCACCAGGACCTGGAGCGGCGCTTGCGGGTGCTGGATTGCCGGCACGGATCGGTCCTGCATACTTTGCGGGTGCTGAAAATCAGTTCCTATTAATTCTGCCGAACGCCGGCCGTCATCGGTGTGATGGTTCGGCAATACATATTTTGTGGCGAAAGTAAAGGGTTTTTACTTGACAGAATAGCTAGCCGGAAATATAATCCCCGCATTGCATCACATGGAGGTCCATATCTTGGACAGTTGTTCTAGTAGTAGACATGGATGGGCCCTCAGCCCGGCACATAGCGCATAACCCTTAGCAGACCTCCCTCCGCTACAGCTTGTGCTATATGCGAGCTGTAGTATCGCGGCAAGCCATGCCGCAGCGATACTCCCATCCGTTTTTTTGCAAGACCGTTTTTCGTGCCGCCATCCGGCGGATTGCGTACGGCTGTGTCTGGCCATGTGCTTGCTTCAGGCGCACAGGCTTGACGCTGGCCGCGGCAATGCGCCTGGCAGCGCGGCTGACGGAAGTGGGAAGGAGATCGCCATGCCATTCGATAAACTGCATGCATTTTTCAACAAGCGCCGTTTTGCTGCGTCCGGCGACAGCGGCGAGACAGCTTTGCCATACCGTATCGTGACCACTTGCCGCAGTTCGGAAGTGGCCAAGCTCGAAGAGCTGATGCGGCGGCTGCTGTCGGCGTATGACGTGACTTACCAGGGCAGCGAGCCTGCGATACAAGCGCATCTGACCAGCATCACGGTCGAAGTGATGTGCTCGGTGCGGGAACGCGGCGGACTGGTGCAATTGGTCACCCGCCTGGCGCAGGAAATCAGCGTGCGCAGCGTACGCTGGGAAAGCATTCCTCAGCGTTCGGCGCGTCCTGTCCAGGACCGCACCGCATCTCGCGCCCGGCATGCTGCCGCGGCGCAGCCGGCATAACCAGGAGTTAGTGAAATGGACTGTTCCAGTTGTCCGCGCTACCGGACTAAAAAATTAGCACCAGAAAATAGTAAAGCAGGCGTGAGTTTGCCTGTCCCCGTCTAGCCATCCCACCGTTCCGGTGTCGATTGGCCAGGCTGGACAGCTTGCAATCGACTGGCGGAATGTCTTTTCGCAGTCGTCCGTGCCAATGCCGGCACCTCGCCACGCTTTACATGCTGACCTTGTTTCCGAATCGGAAGCAGCACATGAAAAGGTGAAATGATGACTATCAAAACCCTGCTGGGCATGAGCTCGAACAATCGCAATAGCAGCGGCAGCAGCTGGACTTTCGGCTGGACGCCAAGCCAGGCATCGGCGCTTTCCGGCAACGCAAAAAATGCCGCCAAGCGTGAAGCCGGCCACGGCGAGCGCCAGGTCGGCGTCTACGGCGTGCTGGCGGCGCGCAATCTCAACGGGCGCTGAGCGCCGGTTGCAGTCCGAAGTCTGAAAGCCGGATCCTGCCGCTGTTGGCGGCAGGACGGCTGGTTATTTGAATGCGGCAGTTTCCCGGCATTGCAGCAACGTCGGGCCGATGCTGCCGCTAAGGAGCAAGAAGGAGCAAGAAATGAAATGGGAATTTTTGAACAAGAGAGTTGCAGTATTCCTGGTATTGACCGTAGCCGCCGCCGGCCTGGTCAGCTGGATCAATGTTTTGTCGCCTGAAGAGCGTGCCGATCAATCCGGCCAGGTCCTGCAAAAAGCGCTGGCCTCGCCGGCGCACGCCAAACCGCTGCGGTGAACGCTGACGGCGTCAGGCCGCATCCTGCCGGTCTTGCCGACCGGTTTCCAGCGTTTGCCGGGCGCGGCTTGCCAAAGCCTCGCCTATCATCACCAGCACCGGGCCTTCGCACAGCTGCAAGCCTGACTCCAGCTGATCCAGCCGCAAGCGCTGGATGCGCTGGTTGTCGCGGCTGCAGTTTTCCACTACGACAACCGGGGTCGAGGCAGCACGGCCTTGCGCCAGCAGGCGCTGCGCGGTAGCCGCCGCTTCACGCCCGCCCATGTACTGCACCAGCGTGTCGCAAGAAGGGATATTGACTTCATCCGATTCGCCGGGAGCCGTGCTCGAGGTGAAGAAGGCCACGCTGCGCGCCACGCCGCGCTTGGTCAAAGGCTGCTGCGAAGTTGCCGCTGCCGCCAGCGCGGCACTGATGCCTGGCACCACTTCGACTGCGATGCCATGCTGTTCCAGCGCCCGTAGTTCTTCATCGGCGCGGCCGAACAGCATCGGGTCGCCGCCCTTCAGACGGACTACCACTGCGTATTTACGCGCATTGTCGATCATCTGTTTGTTGATGAACTGCTGCGCGGTGGACAGCTTGCCGCAGCGTTTCCCGACCGCGATCTTCAACGCTTGCGGGCACAATGCGAGCATCTCTTCGGTGACCAGCGCGTCATGCAAGACGACATCGGCCTGCGCCAGCAGCCTGGCGCCGCGCACGGTAATCAGGTCGGCCGCGCCGGGGCCGGCGCCGATCAGGTAAACCTTGCCGTAGGCAGGTTGGCGGGAGGAGTGAGTAGCTTGCATGGCTTGCCTGTCCAATCTGTCGCTGTCAGTCAGTCGAGTCCGGGTTGCAGGCGAATCATGCCGGCAGCCACGGTCTGGTGCGTAACTTCATCAATCAGGATGAAAGCGCCGGTCGCGCGGATCGCATCGTAGGAATCGGCAGCGATGGCTTGCTGCAGGCTGAGCGAGACGCGGGCGATGTCGTTCAGCTTGAGCGATTCGGCCGGACGCCGTTCCTGGGTGTTGATATCGAGCAGCGTATCGACCTTGGAGATGCGCGCCGCGACCTGTTTGGTGCTGTGTTTCATCCAGTACTTGCGGCGCAGGTCGAGCGCGTCTTCCGACAGCCAGCAGAGGTCGGCGCTGACGGTTTTCAGCAATGCCGGCGCACGTTCGATCGAAGTCAGCATGTCGCCGCGCGAGATGTCCAGGTATTCGTCCAGCAGCAAGGTGACCGACTGGCCGACCACGGCCGACGGCAGCGAACCTTCCAGCACCAGGATGTCTTTCACCGTGGCGCTCTGGCCGCTCGGCTGCACCACCAGCTTGTCGCCCTTGTGCACCTTGCCGGCTTCGATGCGGCCCATGTAGCCGCGGAAGTCGTTGGCTTCGTGGCCGTTGTGGCGCGCCACCAGCTGCACCGGGAAGCGGAACGGCTCGTCGTGAGATTCGTCGTAGACGCTGAGCGATTCCAGCAGCTCGATCAGGGTCGGGCCCTGGTTCCACGGCATGTTGTCGCCGGCTGCCACCACGTTGTCGCCGGCCAGCGCCGACAGCGGGATGGGACGGACGTCGCGCAAGCCCAGCTGTGCTGCAAATTCCTGGTAGGCGGCAACGATGCGGTCATACACGGCCTGGTCGTAATTCACCAGGTCCATCTTGTTGACGGCGACGATCACGTGCTCGATCTGCAGCAGGTGGGCAATGGTCGAATGGCGTTTGGTCTGGGTCAGCAGTTCGACACTGCCGTCGTCGCCCAGCTTCACCTTGGAAACGTCGATCAGGATGATGACCGCATCCGCGGTTGAAGCGCCGGTCACCATGTTGCGTGTGTATTGCTCGTGGCCCGGGGTGTCGGCGATGATGAATTTACGCTTCGGCGTGGCGAAATAGCGGTAGGCGACGTCGATCGTGATGCCTTGTTCGCGCTCGGCTTCCAGGCCGTCGGTCAGCAGCGACAGGTCGATGGTGTCGCCCACCGTACGTTTGTGCTTGGCGCGCGAGATGGCGTCGAGCTGGTCGGCGAAAATGCCCTTGCTGTCGAACAGCAGGCGGCCGATCAGCGTGCTCTTGCCGTCATCTACCGAACCGGCGGTGATGAAACGCAGCAGGCCGCGTTCCAGCGGCGCGTTGTCGGCGGTGACGGGATTGGCAACGGTGTTTACAACGGCGTTCATCAGAAATATCCTTCTTTTTTGCGTTTTTCCATCGAGGCTTCCGACGTCTGGTCATCCATCCGGGTAGCGCCGCGTTCGGTGATTTGCGTCACCGCGGTTTCGGCGATGATGGCTTCCACGGTAGCCGCGTCGGAGGCGACCGGGCAGGTGCAGGAAATGTCGCCGACGGTGCGGAAGCGCACTTCACGCAGTTCCGCGGTTTCGCCTTCCCTGGCCGGCGTCAGGTCGGTCAGCGGCACCAGCAGGCCGTTGCGCGGGATCACCTGGCGCTGGTGGGCGAAATAGATCGGCGGCAGTTCAAGTTTTTCGCGCGCGATGTATTGCCAGACATCCAGCTCGGTCCAGTTGGAAATCGGGAATACCCGCATGTTTTCGCCTGGATGGACACGGGTGTTGTAGAGATCCCAGAGCTCAGGGCGCTGCGCCTTCGGGTTCCATTGGCCGAACTCGTCGCGGAACGAAAAAATGCGTTCCTTGGCGCGCGCTTTTTCTTCATCGCGGCGGGCGCCGCCGATGCAGGCGTCGAACTTGTGTTCGGCAATGGTTTCCAGCAGGGTCACGGCTTGCGCGGCATTGCGCGAATCGGTCAGCGGATTGCGCAGGCGCACCGTGCCGCGCTTGATCGAATCCTCGACCGAACCGACGATCAGGCGTTCACCCAGCTCGGCAACGCGCTTGTCGCGGAAGGTGATGACTTCTTCAAAATTGTGCCCGGTGTCGATATGCACCAGCGGGAAAGGGAATTTGCCAGGACGGAACGCTTTCTCGGCAATCCGCAACAGCACCACAGAATCCTTGCCGCCCGAAAACAGCAATGCCGGATTGCTGCACTCGGCCGCCACTTCGCGCATGATGTGGATCGCTTCCGATTCCAGCCAGTCGAGATGGCGGTTGGCGGCCTTGTCCAGGAAAAATTTTTCAACAACTGTGTTCATGTCGGTTCTTGTCATTTGAAGATGCGATGATTCAGGCGTTTGGCTGAGAGGCGGACTTGATGCGGATCAGTTTGCCGTCGACCACATGCAAGCCGCATTCCTTCGATTCGGGATTTTCCCACCACCAGCGGCCGGCGCGCACGTCTTCGCCCGGCTGGATGGCGCGGGTGCAGGGTTCGCAGCCGATCGACGGATAACCTTTGTCGTGCAGCGGGTTGTACGGCACATTATTGCCGCGGATGTATTGCCAGACATCGTCCTCCGACCAGTCGGCCAGCGGATTGAATTTGGCCATGCCGTGCGCTTCGTCCTGTTCCTGCACATGCAGTTCGGCGCGCGTCTGCGATTGCGCCCGGCGCTGGCCGGTGATCCATGCCTTGTTGCCGGCCAGGGCGCGCTTCAGCGGTTCGATCTTGCGGATCCGGCAGCATTCCTTGCGCATCTCTATGCTGTCGTAAAACGCGTTCAAGCCGTTCTGTTCGACATAGGCAGCCACAGCTTCAGGCTGCGGCCGGTATGGCGTGACGTCGTAGCCGTAGGTTTCCTTGATGCGATCCAGCATACCCAGCGTTTCGGCATGCAGGCGCCCGGTTTCCAGGGTGAAGATGGCGATCTTGCCCTGCAGCCGGTTGCGCAGGATCAGGTCGGTCAGCACCATGTCTTCGGCCGCTAGGCTGGAAGCGAACACCGCCGGCGTATATTCGGCGGCGATTTTTTCCAGCGTCGCCTTGGTGGCGGCGACCAGTTCCGGCAGTGATGAGGTCGGGCTGTTCATGGTCAGTCCTGGCTCACGGCTTGGCGCTGCACGCGGCGGAACAGCGGCGTTTTCTCATCCCACGAAGTCTGGTATTTTTCCGAGAAATCGGTCAGGCCTTTGAGGGCGTCGTTGATGTCCTTGTCGGCGCGTACCGCAAAGGCGTTGAAACCCACGCGCTGCATGTAAAACAGCTGGTCGCGCAAGACATCGCCGATGGCGCGCAGTTCGCCGTTGTAGCCAAGGCGGGTGCGCAGGTTATAGGCGATCGAATAGCCGCGGCCGTCGGTGAATTTGGGGAAGTCGACCGCGATCAGGGAAAAACGCGCCAGGTCGTCTTTCACTACGTCCGCTTGCGCATCGCTGCCCAGCCATACGCCTACTTCCGCACGCTCCAGCAATTGCGCGCGCTGGGCGGTCCAGACGCTGAACGGCACGATTACCCGGCCGGCAGGGATGCTGACGCTGTCGGCGCTGTCGCCTTCGTTCAGGCGCAGCACGCTCCAGTCGTCGGCGACGACGTTGCGGTTCTTGATGATATTAGTAGACACAGGCGTCCTCTCCATGGGTGTAGCCGGTCGGGATCGGGCTGGCGTAGACAAATTCCTTGAAGGGCGTGATGCCCAGGCGCTGCACCGTATCGATGAACAGCTCTTCTTCGGTGCGCTGCTGCACATACACGCTCAGCAGGCGCTCGATCACTACCGGCATTTGCTGCGCCGAGAACGACGGCCCGATGATCTTGCCGATGCTGGTGTTGTTGCCTTGCGCGCCGCCGATGGAAACCTGGTACCACTCGGAGCCGTCCTTGTCGACGCCGAGGATGCCGATATTGCCGACGTGGTGATGGCCGCAGGCATTGATGCAGCCCGAGATATTCAGTTCGATGTCGCCGATGTCATGCTGGAAATCGAGGTTGTCGAATTTCTCAGCGATGGCTTGCGCGATCGGGATCGACTTGGCGTTGGCCAGCGAGCAGAAATCGCCGCCGGGGCAGCAGATGATGTCGGTCAGCAGGCCGATGTTCGGCGTCGCCAGTCCTTGCGCCTTGACTGCCTGCCACACTGTAAACAGTTCGCTGATCTTGACGTCGGCCAGCACCAGGTTCTGCTCGTGCGTCACGCGCACTTCGCCGAAGCTGTACTGGTCGGCCAGGTCGGCCACGAAATCGAGCTGGGCGGCAGTGATGTCGCCAGGCGGCACGCCGGTTTTCTTGACCGAGAGGATGACGGCGGCATAGCCACTTACCTTGTGCGCCTTGACGTTGCGCTTGAGCCAGTTGGCGAACGCCTTGTTGTCTGCCTTATGCGCCTCGAAGGCGTCGTCGCCGGCAGGCAGGGTTTCGTATGGCGGCGGCGTGAAATACTGGGCGATCCGCTGCAGTTCTTCAGCCGTCAGCGTAGCCGGGCCGTCCTTGATGTCGAGCCATTCGGCTTCGACCTGGCGCGCGAATTCCTCGGCGCCCAAGGCTTTCACCAGGATCTTGATGCGCGCCTTGTACTTGTTGTCGCGGCGGCCGTGCTGGTTATACACGCGCAGGATCGCTTCCAGGTAGGTCAGCGCATGCTGCCACGGCAGGAATTCGCGGATCACGCTGCCGATGATGGGAGTACGGCCCATGCCGCCGCCGACCAATACGCGGAAGCCGACTTCGCCCTCGGCATTTTTCACCACATGCAGGCCGATGTCGTGCACGGCGGTAGCGGCGCGGTCTTGCTCGGCGCCGCTGATGGCGATCTTGAATTTACGCGGCAGGAAGGCGAACTCGGGATGGAAGGTGCTCCATTCGCGGATCATTTCAGCGTAAGGGCGCGGATCGATGATCTCGTCGGCGGCGACGCCGGCCAGTTCGTCCGAGGTCGTGTTGCGGATGCAGTTGCCGGAAGTCTGGATCGCATGCATTTCAACCGTGGCCAGCTCGGCCAGGATGTCCGGCGACTGTTCCAGGTTGATCCAGTTGAACTGGATGTTCTGGCGCGTGGTCAGGTGGCCGTAGCCGCGGTCGTACTTGCGGGCGATGTGGGCGAACATGCGCACCTGCGGCGAAGACAGCATGCCATACGGCACGGCGATGCGCAGCATGTAGGCATGGCGCTGCATGTACAGGCCGTTCTGCAGGCGCAGCGGCAGGAACTCTTCTTCCGTCAGCTCATCCGCCAGGCGGCGTCTTACCTGGTCGCGGTATTGCGCGACCCGTTCCTTGACTATCAGGTGATCGTATTGATCGTAGCGATACATCTTCGTCTTCCTTATGGGTTGCGGCCAAATTCGTCATGAACCGGCCACGCCTTTATAAATAGATGCAGGGACTGCGCTGGCGCAATCCTTTCGTAACTTAGTAAATCAGTTTTACCGCAACGCTGGTCAGCGTCAGCGCCAGCAGGCCGCGCAGGAATTTTTCCGGTACCGCGCGCGCCGCCAGCGAACCAAGCGTGATGCCAGGCACCGAGCCGAGCAGCAGGGCACCCAGCAGGTTCCAGTCGATCGAGCCCAGCCACCAGTGGCCGAGGGCGGCGATCGCGGTCAGCGGCACGGCGTAGGCGATGTCAGTGCCGGCGACTTCCGCCGGCGACAGGCGCGGATACAGCAGCACCAGGATGGTGGCGCCCACTGCGCCGGCGCCGATCGACGACATGGTGACCAGGGCGCCAAGCACCAGTCCTGCAAAAACCGTGGCCGCTGTCAGCTTCCTGCCTTGCAAATGTTTTTCCGGATGGGCGTTCAGCCAATGCTGCAGCTTGCCTTTGAACAGCAGGGCGATCACCGTCAGCAATACCGAACCCGCGATCGAATAGCGTATCACCTGGCCGATTTCGGCGCTGATGCCGCCCAGGTACTTGAGCGCCAGCGCGGTGGCGATGGCGGCCGGCAGCGCGCCCAGCGACAGCAGCTTGACGATATCCCAGCGCACGGTGCCGCGCGAGCGGTGAGCGACGGTGCCGGCGACCTTGGTCACCGACGCAAACGCGAGGTCGGTGCCAACCGCGACACTTGGATGGATGCCGAACAGCAAGGTGAGCAGAGGCGTCATCAGCGAGCCGCCGCCGACGCCAGTCAATCCAACCAATACTCCGACGGCAAAACCGCTCACTACATAAGAAACAGTCATATCACCTCGTACGAAACACCTGGAATCGTAATAAACTTCACATATATCTCCAACTACAGACTATTTATTTGCTTATATGCGCATTTGATATATGCAAATACGGCAAATACGCTTGCTTTCGGGAGCTGGAAGCAGGGGCGTCGAGGTGCAGTTGTTTTTTTGAAATGTACCGAGATTTGTTTTTTATCAAGTTTCCCGGTTGGACCGGATAGATTCTCATATAAAGAAAACCAAGGAAAATCCATGAATCTCCATCAGTTCCGTTTTGTCCGTGAGGCGGTGCGCCAGAACTACAACCTTACCGAGGCTGCGAAGGCATTGTATACCTCGCAGCCGGGTGTTTCCAAGGCGATCATCGAGCTGGAGGAAGAACTGGGCGTTGATATTTTTACACGCCACGGCAAGCGTATCCGCGGACTGACGGAGCCGGGGCGGGCGGTATTGCGCTCGGTCGAACTGATCATGCAGGAAATCGATGGCCTCAAGCGCATCGGCAACGAATATGCGGCGCATGACAGCGGCAGTTTCACGATCGCCACTACCCATACCCAGGCGCGTTATGCGCTGCCTAAGGTTGTGCAGGCGTTTACCTTGAAGTTTCCCAAGGTCAGGTTGTCTTTGTTGCAAGGTAATCCCAAGCAGGTTGCCGACATGGTGCGCAACGACCAGGCTGACCTGGCCTTGGCGACCGAGGCTATCGTCAACGCCGACGGCCTGGTGACCTTGCCTTGTTACCAGTGGGAGCATGTGGTGGTGGTGCCGCCGGATCATCCTTTATTGCAATCGAAGGCGATCACGCTGGAAGAGATCGCTGCTTTTCCGCTGATTACCTACGATAGTGCGTTTACCGGCCGGACCAAGATCGACCATGCCTTTTCTTTGCGCAACCTGAAGCCGGATGTGCTGCTGGAGGCGATTGATGCCGATGTCATCAAGACTTATGTCGAGCTGGGCATGGGGGTGGGGATTATCGCCGGGATGGCGTTCGATCCGGAGCGAGACGGCGGCTTGCGTTCGATTCCGGTTGGGCACCTGTTCGGCACCAACATTTCGCGGGCGGCAGTCAAGCAGGGGGCATATCTACGCAGTTATGTGTATACCTTCATCGAGCTGCTGGCCCCGACCATGAATCGGAAGCTGATCGAGCAGGTGATGAATGGCGAAAAGGACATGTACGAGCTATAACCACTGCAGTTAAATGGGGTCGGAGTTTTTTTTCGCGTCCTTTGCGAAAATTACTCTGACCCCATTTAACGGACCACGGAGTACATACCGCCGCGCTCGACTGATGCCGGCGCTGCGCCAGTCTTCAATACCCGGCATCCCGCACAGCATCCTCGGTAGCACGTTTCGCCACCTCTATGCGATGCATCGCATGCCGTTGCAGTTCCAGCACCCGCGGATCGTCTTCGCGCTGGCCGGTGTCGTTGCGGGCGCGTTCCAGTGCGTCGATGGCGTCGTGCAGGCGGCCGCGGTGGTCGAGGCGGGCGTCGGGGCGTTCTTCCTGGTAAATATCTTTGCCTACATATTGGGCAAGCTGGCTGATTTCACGCGTTGCCGCGTCGATTTCCGCCAGCGCCAGCTGTTCGTTCCTGCCCATCTGCCAGTTGTCGCCGGGACGGTGGTCGATCAGCCAGCGGGCGGCGTGCAGGTCAGCCAGCGCATGCAGGTATGCGCCGTGGTGGCCCGGTTCGTCGGCTTGCGCGGCGAGCGGCAGCACCGCGGGGACCAGCAGCAAGGAAAGCACGAGTTTGTGGATTGTTTTCATGGGACCTCCGGAATTGTTCTTGTGTGTCAAAGGCATGCGGGCTCAGCCATACTGCCGGCGCCGCATTGCCGATCAGCGATAGTAGTAGGGATGCGGTGCGTAATAGCCGCGTGCCGGGACGATCACGCAACCGCTGACCGCGGTACACAAAGTGATGCCGAGCACGATTAATCCGATGAGCTTTTTCATGTTGACCTTCTTTCCTGTTTGAGTTGCTACGAGGTCAGAATGCCATCGGGAGATTGATACAGGTGCTTCCAGGCGGTGTGAGATGTAACGGTTTGTTAGGTTCTCCGCTATCGGCAACAAGCGCCTGGAGCCAGGCAGAGCAGTCTGGTTGCGCCGCCCTGGACCGGCTTATGCTACTCGGAGACGACAGTCGTTTCGACCTTGGCATGCAAGGTAATGAGCGGCACTTTGCTTACCAGCCACAACGCGATCACGGTGACCACCACCGCCAGCCCGACTCCCATATGGATCGATCCGATCAGCGCTTCGCGCGCCGCTTCCAGCAGCAGCGGGCCCTGGTGGCCGGCGTTCGTCAGCTGCGCCAGCACGGTGGCCTGGGTTTCATGGCTGATCAGGATCTGCGGGTCGGCAAAACTGCTGAACCAGCTGTCCGCCTTGTCCTGCGCCAGCGCCTGGCGCACGCTGCCGGCGTACATGTGGTTGATCAGGGTGCCGATGATCGCGGTGCCGAGCATGCTGCCGATCATGCGCAGCGATTGCATCAGCGCGGTGGCGATGCCGAGGTGCTCGCGGCCGGCTTCCTGCTGGATGAAGATGGTCAGGTTGGGCAGGATGAATCCCAGGCCGAGCCCGCCTATCAGCATGAACGCGGCGATCACGCCATGCGAGGTCCAGCGGTTCGAGATCACCACGCCGAGGCAGGACAGCGCGAGCAGGCTGAAGCCGATGTAGAGCATCACGTTCGGATTCTTGATCTTGGTGATGATGCGGCCGTTGGAAATGCTGCCGAGCATGATGCAGGCCACCAGCGGCGTGATCAGCAGGCCGGCTTCCTGCGGCGACAGGCCGAAACCGCCCTGGTACAGCAGCGGCGCATAGAACATCAGCGAAAACATGGAGAACCCGCTCAGCACCGACAGCAGGAACAGGATCGACAGCCTGGGGTCGACCAGCAAGTCGAACGGCAGGATCGGCTGCGGTGTGTGATGCTCCCATTTCCACAGGGCGACGAAGGCCACGATGCTGGCGGCCAGCAGGCCCAGCATGCCAAGCGACAAGCCATGCTTGGGCAGCATCTCGACGAACAGCTGCAGGCATCCCAGCGACGCGGTGATCAGCAGGGCGCCCGGCCAGTCGAGGCGGATCTTGGCGTCAGGATGGGTATGGCGCAGGTGCGGCAGGTATTTGTAGACGAAGAACAGCGACAGCACGCCGACCGGCAGGTTGACGTAAAACACCCAGCGCCAGCCCCAGTATTGCGTCAGGAATCCGCCCAGCGAGGGTCCCACCGCGGTCGCGATGCCGAACGCCGTGCTCATCATCACTTGCCAGCGCAGGCGCACGTGGGCGCCGGGGAACAGGTCGGGGATGCAGGCGAACGCAGTGCCCACCAGCATGCCGCCGCCGATGCCCTGCAAGCCGCGCGCGATCACCAGCCACAGCATGCTGTTGGCCATGCCGCACAAGATGGAGGCGGTGGTGAACAGCAGGATGGAGACCAGCACGAAGGGCTTGCGGCCGTAAAAATCGCCGAGCCGCCCGAAAATCGGCACGGTGATTACCGAGGTCAGCAGGTAAGAGGTCGCCACCCAGGCGTACAGCTCAAAACCTTTTAATTCGGCAACGATGGTCGGCAACGCCGTGCCGACCACGGTCGAGTCCAGCGCCACCAGCATCACCACAAAGGCGATGCCGAGCATGGCAAGCAGGGATTCACGGAACGGTAAAACCTGGTCGCTCGAGTGAGCGGAGGCGGAATGGATAGCCATATTGTTGTTTATCGGCGGAACCGCCGGTTGGGGGAACGGGGCACTGATTACCGTAACCAGCCTGCGCAGGGCGAGGGCCGATTCATTATTGCAAACACAAGATCATACGCCTCTTGGCGCGTTTCTGCTGCTCCTCCGCCGCCCCTGGCCGATATCGTATTGGGGGATTTGCCCGGCGATAATTTATAATCATGTCTTTGCGCCCAAATCCGATGAATCCGCTGCCTCCCAGTTTTTCCGACCAGACGCTGCGCCAGCTGCGGCGCGCCTGGCGCAAATACGGCATTTTATGGCTAGGCGCGGTGCTGGTAGGCTTGATCGCGGTGCTCTACGCCTGGCTGATGGATGTCGGCTTCGGCATGTTTCGTTCCATGCAGCAGTCGCATTTCTGGTTGCCGCTGTTTATCACGCCGGCGGTCGGCGCCTTGTGCGTATGGGCCACGCGCCGTTATTTTCCCGGTTCCGAAGGCAGCGGCATTCCGCAAGTGATCGCGACGCTGGAAGAAGACACCAGCCAACGCGGTGAATCGCTGCTGTCGCTGAAAATCTTGGCGGGCAAGATCGGGGTGTCGTTCATCGGCATCCTGGGCGGCTTCACCATCGGCCGCGAAGGGCCTACGGTACAGGTCGGCGCAGCCTTGATGTTCAACCTGCGGCGCCTTTATCCGCGCGCCAGCGCGGCATTGGAACGGCGCCTGATACTGGCGGGGGCGGCGGCCGGCTTGTCGGCGGCTTTCAATACGCCGCTGGCCGGGATCGTGTTTGCGATTGAAGAACTGACGCGCAGCTTTGAACATCGCGCCAGCGGCGTCGTCATTACCGTGATTATTTTTGCCGGCGCGGTGGCGCTCGGCTTGAACGGCAACTATACCTATTTCGGCACGATACAGATCGACAGCACAATGACCGACATGGTGGCGCTGGCAGTGCTGGTTACCGGCATCCTGACCGGCGTCGCCGGCGGCATGTTCGGCTGGCTGCTGTTGAATACCAAGCGCTGGATCCCGGCCCGGGTCCAGCATCTGCGCAGCACCCGCCCGATCGCTTTCGGCGCGCTGTGCGGCTTGCTGGTGGCGGTGATCGGCGTGATTGCCGGCGGCGCCACTTTCGGCAGCGGTTATGTCGAGGCCAAGGGCGTGCTGGAAGGGCAGCAGCAGCTGTCAGTGTTTTATCCTTTCCTGAAAATGGCGTCGATGGTGTCGTCCTACCTGCCCGGCATCCCCGGCGGCATTTTTGCGCCGTCGCTGTCGATCGGCGCCGGTTTCGGCAACCTGCTGCACCAGGTGTTCAGCCACACCCCGTTGCCGATGCTGATTGCGCTGGCGATGGTGGGCTACCTGGCGGCCGTCACGCAATCGCCGATCACCGCATTCGTGATCGTGATGGAAATGATCAACGGCCATGTGCTGGTGATCTCCCTGATGGCGACGGCACTGATCGCCAGCCGGGTGTCGCGGCTGTTTGTGCCGCCGCTGTATGACGCGCTGTCAGAGCGCTATCGGGTCGCCGCGAGTGCGGCGCTCGTCAATTTGGAAAAAACGGAAGTTAAGCAATTAGGAAATGAGTCGGGAAAATGATTAATACAGATATGGTGGCTTATTACGCCAAACGCGCTTCGACTTACGAAGAGATTTACCAGCGCCCGGAGCGCCAGGATGAACTGCTGACCCTGCAGGTGCGGGTGCAGGAACTGATGGAAGGCCACGATGTGCTGGAGCTGGCCTGCGGCACCGGATTCTGGACCGAACAGATCGCCGCTTCGGCAAAATCGGTCTACGCTACCGATATCAACCCGGAGATGATCGAACTGGCCAAGGCCAAGCAACTGCCGGCCGGCAAGGCGACTTTCGCGCTGGCGGACCTCAATACATTCCAGCCGGACCGTCCGTTCACCGCCTGTTTCCTGGGTTTCTGGTGGTCGCACGTAGGGCGCCAGGACCAGGTGCGCTTCATCGCCCAGCTGCGTGAAAAATTGGGCAAGGATATCTTGCTGGTGATGATAGACAACGGCTACGTCGAGGAACAAAGCACGCCGATCGCCCGCACCGATGCGGATGGCAATACCTACCAGTTCCGCACCCTGCCCAACGGCGAACGCTACGAAGTCATGAAGAATTTCCCGACCGACAGCGGCTTGCGCAAGAAGCTGGCGCCGCTCACGCGCGAACTGCGCATCCTGCGGCTCGAATACTACTGGCTGCTCAGCTGCCGCATCAAATAAGGTCGCGCACTAACTCTTGGCGCCGGCCGCAGGCGCTGCCGGGGAGGAATCCGGCAGCGCGGTGTCTGCCGCGGCCAGCGGAAAATTCGCCCATTCGGTGGCGAAATGCACCTTTGGGTCGTCATCCACTTTTTTCTTGATGCGCAGGTTGAAGCTGCGCGTGACTTCATTCTGGGTTTGCGGCTTGGTGCGGATGCCGGCCAGCAGCGCCACGCCGTTCAAGTCGAAGCCATTGACCCCGTAGATCTCGATCGGCTGCAGCAGCAGCCTGCGCAGGCGGCGGTCTTCCAGCATTTCGGCGCCGGTTTCGCGCATCAGGCGCAGCGCATGGTCGACGTCTGAATCGTGGGTGATGCTCAGCTTGAGCGAGGCATAGGTATATTCGCGCGAATCGTTCTTGATCGCCGTGATCTGTGAAAACGGCACGCTGTGCACCGAGCCGTTGCTGTCGCGCAGGCGCACGGTGCGGATGGTCATGTTTTCCACCGTGCCGGCATGGCCGTTGCCGACATCGACCCAGTCGCCGACCGACATCGAATCTTCCATCAGGATGAAGACGCCGGTGATCAGGTCCTTCACCAGCGATTGCGAACCGAAGCCGAACGCTAGCCCGACCACCCCGGCCGAAGCCAGCAGCGGCGTGACATTGATGCCCAGGTTGGCCAGCGTGGTGATGATGGTGATGGCCAGGATCAGCAGCATCAGCGCATTGCGCAGCAGCGGCAGGATGGTGCGCATGCGGGTGCTTGGGTTCTTGCGCGCGTAACGGCTGTTGCGGGTCGGATTGATGGCTTCCTGGATAAAGGTGTCGAGCAGGATCCAGACCAGCCAGGCCACCACCAGCGTCAGGCCGATCTTGCCCAGCGCCGAAACGATCATCTGGCCGATCAGGGTGGCGTTGGCGAATTCCAGCAGCGAATGTTCCCAGATCCTGGTCAGCAGTTCGAAGAAACCAATCCACAGGGCCAACTGCAGCAGGCTGAAGCCGACGTTGCTGAGGCGCAGGATGTAAGGAGATTGCCGCCGCGTCGCCACCGCAGTCGTCTTGCGGGCGCGCACGCGCTGCAGCAGCGCGCTGATGAAAAACATGGCGATCAGCAGCGCCGCGCTGGCCAGCGCATGGTTGAGCGCCGAATTGTTGCTCGACAAATCGAGGATGGTGGCGACGCTGACGGTGACGCTCAACAGCAGGATCGGTATGTACCAGAACGCGGCGATCACTTCCAGCGTTTCCATGCGCGCCGGATGGTCGCGCCGCACCGCCAGCGGCCGGTTGCGGATGATGTGCGCCACCGGGCGCCGGAACAGCAGGGCGAACATGCCGCCCAGTATCGCCGCCACCAGGCTGGCCAGGGTCGCCGTCACGCCGGCCAGGTGGACGCCGATGATCTGGTTCACATGAGGATTGTCCAGGGCGTCGCCAAGCCAGCCGGCGCAGCCGATCACATACAGCAGGTTAAAGCCGCGCTGGTACAGGATATGCACCGCAACCATGCGGTGGCCGCCGTGCGACAGCGAAAAAATGATGGCGCAGACGGCCTGGAACAGACGCGCGCCGACCAGGGTGTACAGCAGCACGGTGGCCAGGGTCCGTCCCAGCGATTGTCCGTGCGCGCTATCCAGGCTGATGGTGACCGAGATTTCCACCACCAGCGCCAGCAATATCGGTGCGATATGGCGCCAGATATACAGCAGCAATTCCTTCATGCTGGGATCGGACGACAGCTTCGTCTCGACCTTGAAGCGCCGCTGCAGCCACTTGCCGAGATAGTACAGGGCAACGGCGACGGCGCCGAACAGGGCCAGCATGGCGAGGAAGCTGGCCAGCGCCTGCCATCCGGTTTCCGACTCCTGGCGCTGCAGGATGGTCGACAGGTCTCCCCAGGCCAGTGAAAACTGCTGGTTCCAGAATTTTTCCGGCGTGACGACTTGCTTCAGGTGCGCCTGGAAAGCATCGAGGCTATTGGAAATCAGGCCGATGAAGCCCTTTTGTTCGGGCGACGCCTTGCTGTTCTGCTGCTCCGCCTGGATCAGCGTGGCTACCAGGCTGCCGGTGGCGGGATTGCTTTGCAGGACCTTGGATAGCGAGTCCAGCGCGGAGGGCGCCGGCGCTGCGGCGGGCGGGGTGCTGGCGCCGCTGGCGGAAGCCGCCGCGGCCGCGGCCGCGTGAACCGGCCCGGCGCCGGCCAGCACCAGGCTCAGCAGCAAGCTGCACAGCATGCCCATCAGCAAGCGGACTATGGAAGGGGAAAAGCTGGTCTTCATGTCGGCTGGGCAAAAGTCATAAAGTGACAATCTTACCGTACCGCTGCCGTATGGTCCGCAAGTTAAGCGCATGTCAAAAAAACATGCATGCGCCGGTCAATCGGCGGCAGCCAGCCGCTGCAGGCTTACGCCGCCGGCAAATCGTCTTCCATGTAGGCGCGCACGATGTCGTCGAAGCCGGCGTCGCCGGTAAAACCCAGCGCCGTCGCCCGGCTGGCGTCCCAGGCTCCCGGCCAGCTTGAGATGATGCGGTCGATCGCCGGATCGTGGACCCATTCCACCCGCGCCGCGACCTGTTTGCCTGCGACCCGCTCCAATGCCGCGACCATGTCGGCGACGGTAACCGAGATCCCCGGCAGGTTGACGGTGCGGCTCTTGCCGAAGGCTTCGGCCGGCAGCGTGTAGCCGTGGATCAGGCTGGCGATCACTTTGCGCGGCGACAGCAGCCACAGGCGTACATCCGGCGCTACCGGGCAAACGGCGGGCTGGCCGTTGAGCGGTTCGCGGATGATGCCGCTGGCGAAAGACGAGGCGGCCTGGTTGGGCTTGCCGGGCCGCACGCTGATGGTCGGCAAACGCAATACGCGGCCATCGACAAATCCTTTGCGGCTGTAATCGTTGAGCAGCAGTTCGGCGATCGCCTTTTGCGTGCCGTAAGACGATTGCGGATTGAGCGCGGTATCGTCCTGCACCACGGCCGGCAGCACGCCGCCGAATACGGCGACGGAACTGGTGAAAATCACGCGCGGCACATTGGCGCAGGAACGGCAGCGTTCCAGCAGCAGGCGCGATGCGTCGAGGTTGATGCGCATGCCCAGGTCGAAATCGGCTTCGGCCTGGCCGCTGACAATCGCCGCCAGGTGAAACACCGCCGCCGTCTGCGGCGTGATCACGCGCTCCAGCAAAGCGTGCTCGGTGATGTCGCCGGTGACTTGCTCGATCCGGGCGTCGTCGAAGCCGGCGGCGGCGGCCACGTCGACCAGGGTGATCTTGCTGATGGCTTGCAGCTGGCCGCTGCGGTCCGGCAGGCTGCCTTGCTTGAGCAGGCTGCGCGCCAGGCGCTGGCCGAGGAAGCCGGCGCCGCCGGTGATGACTACTTGCATGGCAATTCCTTATTGAGCGTTGTTCGAAGCTTGTTTATAACCACGGCTTGAGCCAGCCCAGGCCGTCGGAAGTGGCGGCGCGCGGCCGGTATTCGCAACCGATCCAGCCCTGGTAGCCGAGGGTGTCGATCAGCTCGAACAGGTACGGATAATTGATTTCGCCGATATCGGGTTCATGCCGTTCGGGCACGCCGGCGACCTGGATGTGGCCGATGCCGGCCTGCGGCCGTACCATGTCGCGCTTGAGCTTGACCGCCAGGTCGCCTTCGACGATCTGGCAGTGGTAGAGGTCGAACTGCACTTGCAGGTTGCGGGCGCCGACCTCGGCGCAGATCGCCTGGGCATCGTCCTGGCGGTTCAGGAAGAAGCCGGGAATGTCGCGCGTGTTGATTGGCTCGATCACGATCGTGACGCCATGCACAGCCGCTTCCGCCGCCGCGTAGGCGAGGTTTTCCAGGTACACGGCGCGATGGCGGGCGCGGTCCTGCTGCGGCTGGATCAGGCCGGCCATCACGTGCAGCTTCTGGTTGCCGAGCGCTTGCGCATATTCCAGGGCGGTGGCGACGCTGCGCTTGAATTCATCTTCGCGTCCCGGCAGCGAGGCAATGCCGCGTTCGCCGGCGGCCCAGTCGCCTGGAGGTGCGTTGAACAGCGCCTGCGTCAAGCCGTTGTCGCGCAGCCTGGCCTGCAATTCGGCGGCGGCATGCTCGTACGGGAACAGGAACTCGACGCCCTTGAAACCATCCCTGGCCGCAGCCGGAAAGCGGTCAAGGAAAGCGTGCTCGTTGTACATCATGGTGAGGTTGGCGGCAAAACGCGGCATTGCTGGACTCCCGGAAAATGCATGGTTAGCGGTTGACCATCTTGGGCGGCGTGCGCAAGATGGCGATCGAACCTATCACCAGCATGCCTGCAAGCATGAACATGCCGGTCTGGTTATTGTGCGTCGTATCTTTCAGCCAGCCGACCAGGAACGGGCTGACGAAACCGGCCAGGTTGCCGACCGAGTTGATCACCGCAATGCCGGCGGCAGCGCCGGTGCCGGACAGAAAGGCGGTCGGCAGCGACCAGAACAGCGGTGAGCAGGTCAGCACGCCCATCGCGGCCAGCGACAGGAAAGCGATTGCAATCACGGTATTGTCGGCGGCAATCGCGGACACCACGAAGCCGACGGCGCCCAGCAGGGCCGGCACGATCAGGTGCCAGCGCCGTTCACGCAGGCGGTCGGAGCGGCGGCCGATGAGGATCATGGCGAATACGGCGCACACGAAAGGAATCGCACTGATCAGGCCGATCTTGAAATCGCCGACGACGCCGGAAGCCTTGACCAGGGTCGGCAGCCAGAACGTCAGGCCGTACTGGCCCATGACGATGCAGAAGTAGATCAGGCACATGTGCCAGATGCGGATATCCTTGAATACGGCTGCGGTGGATTTCGGGCTCTGCTTATCTTTCTGGTCGGCGCGGATTTCCGCTTCCAGGAAATCCTTTTCCGCTTCAGTCAGCCACTTGGCTTTGCGGATGCTGTTGTCCATCACGAAAAACACGGCGATACCAACCAGGATTGCCGGTATCGCTTCGATCATGAACATCCATTGCCAGCCGTGCCAGCCGCTGGAGCCGTGGAACGATTGCATGATCCAGCCCGACAGCGGATTGCCGAAAATGCCGGATACCGGAATCGCCGCCATGAAGGTGGCGACCACCTTGGCCCGCCGGTGCGAGGGAAACCAGTAAGTCAGGTAGAGGATGATGCCGGGATAGAAACCGGCTTCCGCCAGGCCCAGCAGGAAGCGCAGGACATAGAACTGGGTAGGCGTCTGGACCCAGGCGAAACAGGCCGACAGTATGCCCCAGGTGATCATGATGCGGGCGATCCACAGCTTGGCGCCGACCCGGTTCATGATCAGGTTGCTGGGCAGTTCGAACAGGAAATAACCGAGGAAGAAGATGCCGGCGCCGAGGCCGAAAATGGTTTCGCTGAACCCCAGGTCCTGCGACATCTGCAGCTTGGCAAAACCGACGTTGACGCGGTCCAGGTAGGCCACCACGTAACACAGCATGATGAACGGCACAAAGCGCCAGAATACTTTCTTGTACAGGTTTTCGGCTTGTTCGGCCGGCAGGCTTGCAGTTGCCTGCGCGCCTTTCTTTATAATCGTTGCTGACATCTTGTCTCCACCAGTTTAATTTTAAAAGCCGGACGTTTCTATTTGTTGAACTTATTTGTCAACATTTACCAGCGCGCTCCAAATACCCGATACAACTCATCCAGTGCCTCAGTGCCCAGAGGCTCCGGTTTATCCTTCGCCATCAGCCACAGGCGCGCCGTTTCTTCCAGCTCTTCCAGCGCGTACGCCGCCTGCGAAACGCTTTCGTGCCACAGCACCGGTCCCAGCCGTTCCAGCAATACCCCGCGCACGCTGGCCGCCAGCAAGCTGACTTGCTGCGCAACCTGCGGATCGCCGGGGCGGCAATACGGGATCAGCGGGATGCGTCCGACCTTCATCACCTGGTATGGCGTGATCGGCGGCAGCACCGCGCTGTCATGCCAGACGCCGGCCAGGGTCAGTGCCACCAGGCTGGTCGAGTGGGTATGCACCACGGCTTGCATCTGCGGGTTGTTGTCGTAGATCGCGCGATGCAGGGCCAGCGTCTTCGACGGCTTGTCGCCGCTGACCCAGCGGCCGTTCAGGTCGACCTTGGCGATCTGCGCCGGCGCCATCCTGCCGAGGCAGGCGTCGGTCGGCGTGATCAGCCAGCCGTCGTCGAGGCGGGCGCTGATGTTGCCTGCCGCGCCTACTGTGTAATTGCGTTGATGCAGGCTGGCCCCGATCTCGCAGATTTCTTCGCGCAGCGCCTGTTCCTTGAGCATGGCGCCGGCGCCTGCCTGGTTCTTGGGAGTGCTCATGGTCGTGTTCCGCCTAGCCGATTTTCACCCAGCTGAAGCAGCGCCTTTTCAAAGAAATCGATGCTGCCGAAATTGCCCGACTTGAGCGCCAGCGCCAAAGGCGTAGCGCCGATCGACGCCGTCGCCGGCACGCCGGGATCGATTTGCGCGCCTATGCGCAAAGCCCGCACGCCGAGCGCCTTGACCACTGCGCCGGAAGTTTCGCCGCCGGCGATCACGAAGCGCCGCACGCCGCTGGCCAGCAGCGCCGCGGCGATATCGGCCAGCGCCTGCTCGATCAGCAAACCGGCGCGCTCGACGCCGAGCTCGGCCTGCACCTGTTTCACTTGTTCCGGCGTGGTGGTGGCATAGATCAGCGCCGGCTGCTTATCCAGATGCTGCCGCGCGAAGGCCAATGCCTGTGCGACCACCGGTTCGCCGCCGGCGAGCGCCAGCGGATCGATGCGGAACGCCGGGCGCTTTTCCAGCCACGCCTTGACCTGGGCGTTGGTAGCTTTCGATGCGCTGCCGGCCAGCACCACCGACAAGCCCTCTACCGCCGGCAGTTCGCTGGCTGCCGCACCTTGCTGCGGATCGAGCAGGCCGGCGCGCACGAAATTGCCCGGCAGGCCGAGCGCGATGCCGGAGCCGCCGGTAACCAGCGGCAAACCGTCGCAGGCGGCGCCGATGGCGTACAGGTCCTGGTTTTCCAGGGCGTCGACAATCGCCATGCGCACGCCTTGCTGGCGCAGTACGTCGAAGCCGGCGCGGATCTGGCCGGTTCCCTGGGACACTGTCGGATAACCGACCAGGCCGACCTTGGAAGGTGTTTGCTGCTGCAGCACGCGGACCAGGTTCGGATCGGTCATCGGCGTCAATGGATGGTTCTGCATTCCCGATTCGCTGAGCAGCTGGTCCTGGATAAACAGGTGGCCGCGATACAGGGTGCGTCCGGTTTCGGGGAATACCGGGCAGGCTATCGTGAAATCGCTGCCCAAGGCGTCCAGCAGGGCGTCGGCCACCGGGCCGATATTGCCCTGCGGGGTAGAGTCGAAAGTGGAACAGTACTTGAAAAAGAACTGGCGGCAGCCTTGCCGCTGCAGCCAGCGCAGCGCCGCCAGGGAATCGGCCACGGCCTCCGCCGCAGGCGCCGTGCGCGACTTGAGCGCCACCACGATGGCGTCCACGTCCTGCGGCGCGCTGTCCGGCACGCCGATGGTCTGCACGGTGCGCATGCCTTCGCGCACCAGCATGTTGGCGAGGTCGGTGGCGCCGGTGAAATCGTCGGCGATGCAGCCGAGCAGGGGGCTTGTCTGTGCCGGCATGGTTTACTCCTGCGCCGTCGGCAACTGGATGCCGGGGAAGATCTTGATCACGGCGGCGTCGTCCTCGGCGCCATGGCCGGCGGTGGACGCCATCATGAACATCTGGTGCGCGGCGGCCGAGAGCGGCAGCGGGAATTTGCTGGTGCGCGCGGTATCCAGCACCAGCCCCAGGTCCTTGACGAAAATATCCACCGCGGACAGCGGCGTGTAGTCGGCTTTCAGGATATGCGGCACGCGGTTCTCGAACATCCACGAATTGCCTGCGCTGTTGGTGATCACTTCGTACAGGGAATCGGCGTCGACGCCTTCGCGCAGTCCCAGCGCCATCGCTTCCGCCGCGGCAGCGATATGCACGCCGGCCAGCAGCTGGTTGATGATCTTTACCTTGGAGCCCATGCCGTGCGCTTCGCCCAGCCGGTACACCTTGCCGGCGATTGCCGACAGCACGGCTTCGCCTTTGGCATACGCCGCGGCCGGACCGGAAGTCATCATGGTCATCTCGCCGGAAGCGGCGCGTGCGGCGCCGCCCGATAACGGCGCGTCGAGGAACAGCAAGCGTTGCGCAGCCAGCCGTTCGCCAAGCCCGGCGGCGTATTCCGGCGCGACCGTGGCGCTGGCGATCACCAGGCTGCCGGGCTGCATGGCGGCAGCAGCGCCTTGCTCGCCGAACAGCACCTGTTCGGTTTGCGCGGCGTTGACCACCACCGTAATCACGACTTCGCATAACGCGCCCAGTTCAGCCGGGGTCTTGCAGGCGATGCCGCCTTCGCTGGCGAACTGCTGCAATGCTTCCGGCCTGACATCGCAAGCATGCGCACGCAAGCCGGCGCGCAGCAAAGAACGGGCAACGCCCAAGCCCATGGCACCAAGGCCGATTACACCTACATTGATTGTCATTGTCGATCCTGATTAACGGGTTTTTGCAGCATTCTTGGTTTTCTGCGCAGCCTTGGTGTCGGCGGCGCCCTGCGCCATGCGGCGCGCCGCGTTGAACATGTGGTTTTGCGCCGCGTTGCGCGCGGCCAGCGCGTCGCCGGCGGCAATCGCGGCGGCGATGGCGGCGTGTTCTTCATAGACCTGGCGCATGAAATCGTCGCGCCTTGCTTCGTTGCTGCGGGTGACCGCGGTGGCGGCTTCCAGGTATTGGCTGAGGAAGGCCAGCGTTTGCAGCAGGAAGGGATTGCCGGTGGCTTCGGCGATGCTGCGGTGGAACATGACGTCGGCCAGCACGCCGTCGCCGCCGGCATTCACATCGGCGGCGATGCCTTTCAGCGCGGTTTCTATCGCTTTCATCTGGCGCGGCGTGCGGCGGGTAGCGGCCAGCGCCGCGACTTCGGCGTCGATGGCGCGCCGCAGTTCGACGATCTGCAGCACGGCGTCGGCCGACGAAGCCTGGTCGAACTGGATGCGCAAGGGCCGCAGATGGCCCTGTTCGCTGACATAGACGCCGCTGCCTTGGCGCGGCTCGACCGCGCCTTCATTCTTCAGGCGGGAAATCGCTTCGCGCACCACGGTGCGGCTGACGCCGAACTGCTCGGACAGCGCCGGTTCGGTGGGCAGCTTCGCGCCCGGGCCGAATTCGCCGGTTTGTATCTTTTTCAGCAGTTCCTGGGCGACGGTATCGCTCAGGGACGTCCGGTTGGCATTCAATTTATTGAACATTTTGTCTCTTCCAACGGCATATTTTTATCGTAATGTGACCATATCATCATATGAATTATTGGAAAAATCAAGGCTTGTTTCAAAGCCGGTCCTTTTCTTTTCTGATTGTCATTGCCAATGATGACGGGAATAGGGTTCTTGCCTTGGGTCAATGAATGGCCAGGCCATGGCGGCTAAGATCGCAGTGATGCAAACGTGCCGGCTGTCACATTCCAGTAGAATCCTGTCCTTGTGGAAAACTCCCCCATGTCACGCCATCAGGATGGATATTCGATGAACAGAATCGCAAGCGCTTATCTGACGTTCTCCGCCATTGCCTTGTCCATGTGGAGCGTCCCGGCTGCGGCGCAAATCCGCATAGGCGTGGATATCGCCGTCACCGGCCCTGCAGCCGCTATCGGCGCGCCGACCAAAAACGCCATCCTGCTGTGGCCGAAAGAGATTGCCGGACAAAAGGTCGAGTACATCATCCTGGACGACGCCTCCGATCCGACCAACGCGGTGCGCAATGCGCGCAAGCTGGTCAGCGAAGAAAAGGTCGACCTGATCGTCGGCCCCAACACCACGCCTGCGGCGCTGGCCATGCTGGAGGTGGCGGCCGCGGCGGAAACGCCGATGGTGGCGCTGGCGGCTTCGGCGTCCATCGTCGAGCCGCAGGACGCCAAGCGCGCCTGGGTATTCAAGCTGCCGCAAAACGATTCGCACATGGCGACCATCCTGACCCAGCACATGGCCGACAACGGCATCAAGACAGTGGCCTTCATTGGTTTTGCCGACGCCTATGGCGACAGCTGGTGGCGCGAATTCTCGCACCTGGCCGAGCTGCGGAAAATCAAGGTGGTCGCCGGCGAGCGCTACAACCGCAACGACACCAGCGTCACCGGACAGATCCTCAAGATCATGTCGGCGCAGCCGGACGCGGTGCTGATCGCGGCGTCGGCGACGCCGGCGGTGCTGCCGCAAAAGACCCTGGTCGAGCGCGGCTACAAGGGACGCATCTACCAGACCCATGGCATCGCCACCGCGGACTTCCTGAAAGTCGGCGGCAAGGATGTCGAAGGCACTTTCTTCCCGACCGGGCCGGCGGTGGTGGCCAAGCAGCTGCCCGCCTCGAACCCGGTCAGGAAGACCGCGCTGGACTTTACCCGCCGTTATGAAGCGGTTTACGGCGCCGATACCATGACGCAGTTCGCCGCCGATGCCTGGGGCGCATACATGCTGGTTGCGAATGCCGTGCCGCAGGCGCTGAAATCGGGCCAGCCCGGCACCAGGCAATTCCGCGCGGCGCTGCGCAACGCCTTGGAAAACACCCATGACCTGACCATCCCGCAAGGCGTGGTCAACATGAATCCGAAGGACCATGTCGGGCTGGACCAGCGTTCGCGCGTGATGGGCCGGATCGTCAACAACAAGTTTACCTACGCATACGGCGGCTAGTCCGCCACAAGAAAAACGAAAGTAAAAAAGATGGATCAATTCTGGTTGTGGCTGCGCGGTTTTGTCCCGGGGCAGGTGATGGTCAACGGCACCGAACGCATGCGCGCCTGCTGCGGCGCCTTGCTGGGGATCTTGCTGACCGGGCTGGCAAGCCACTGGGTGCTGGGGCCGACGGCGGCGCTGCCGTTGCTGATCGCCCCGATGGGCGCTTCCGCCGTGCTGCTGTTCGGCGTGCCGGCCAGTCCCCTGGCGCAGCCGTGGTCCATCATCGGCGGCAACCTGGTCGCAGCGGTGATCGGCGTCGCTTGCGCGCGCTGGATTCCCGATCCTTTGTTTGCCACCTCGATTGCGGTGTCGGCGGCGATCGGCGCCATGTTTGCGTTGCGCTGCCTGCATCCGCCCAGCGGCGCGGTGGCGTTGACCGCGGTGCTGGGCGGTCCGGCGGTGACCGGCCTGGGTTTTCATTTCGTGCTGGCGCCGGTGCTGCTGAATTCCTTGCTGCTGCTGCTGGTGGCGCTGTTGTTCAATAACGCTACCCGCCGCCGCTATCCGCATGTGGCTCACGTCGATCCCGGCAAGCTGCACCAGACCAAGGACCAGCCCAGCGGCCGGCGCATCGGCTTCACGCAGGAAGACCTGGATCATGTCTTGCAGCAGTACAACCAGGTGCTCGATGTCAGCCGCGACGACCTGGAAAACCTGATCCTGCAAACCGAGCTGCATGCCTACCGGCGCCGTTTCGGCGCGATCACCTGCGCCGACATCATGTCGCGCGATGTCGTCAGCGTCGAGTACGGCACCTCGCTGGAAGATGCCTGGGCTCTGCTGCTGAAGCACCGGATCAAGGCGCTGCCAGTGATCAATTCGGCGCGGCGCCTGGTCGGCATCATCACCCAGACCGATTTCATGCGGCAGGCGAACCTGCAGGTGTACACCGGCTTCGACCAGAAACTGAAGCAGTTCATCCAGCGCACCACCACTACCCATTCCGACAAGCCGGAAGTGGTCGGCCAGATCATGACCAGCGCCGTGCAGAGCGCGGTGACCGACGCTCACATCGTCGAGCTGGTACAGCCCTTGTCCGATTCCGGCATACACCACATCCCGATTGTCGACGACCAGCGGCGCCTGGTCGGCATGGTGACGCAGTCCGACATGGTCGCGGCCCTGTACCGCGGGAATGCGAATTTAACCACACCGTGATCTCTTTCCGGCATGCGGCAATTGCTGCAAACCGGCGCGGGCCGTACAATGGCGGGGTTTTGGTGCACGCGGACATGTCCATGTCCGCAGTTAAACGGGAAACACGGCGCCAGGCGACTCGACAAGATCGCCGGCACAACGTGTGCTGCCCCCGCAACGGTAAAACAAGCGTCGCTGGTGGTTTCCATTCCTGGATTCCTCCGGTCGGCAGGGCGTATCTACTACCACTGAGCCTGGCTTGGGAAGGTTATGCGCTCCGACTTGTCAGCCCGGATACCGGCCAAAGCAGGTGGAGTAAAGAATAGGCCTTCGTAAAAGGCTTATTTGCTACTACCGTTAAACCGGGCTTGCGGGGAGGCAGGCCGGGGACTCTTATCGTAATCGACCATGACATCATCTTTATCACGCCGCTGCGGCGCGACCTTGAAGCCGCTCGCGCTGGCTTCAGCCATTCTTTCGACTGCCGCCGCATCGGCGCAAACCGCCCAGGAGCAAACGCTGGTGCCAGTGGTGGTGACCGCGGCCCGGATCGAGCAGCCGCAAATCGACGCCTTGCCGCACACTACGGTCATCAGCGCCGAAGACATCCGCAATTCGCAGGCGCCGGACTTGCCGGCGTTGCTGCAACGCGAAGCCGGCTTGCAGATCACCCGCGCCGGCGGCCCAGGCCAGCAGGCTTCGCTGTTCATGCGCGGCGCCAATTCGTCGGAAACGCTGATCATGATCGATGGCGTGCCGATCCGGCGCCAGGCTTCGTTCGGCCTGCCTGCGCTTGAAAATATCCTGCCGGACCAGATCGACCACATCGAGATCGTGCGCGGCAACGTGTCAGCGATCTACGGCTCCGGCGCAATCGGCGGCGTGGTGCAGATCTTCACCAAGCGCGGCAACGGCGCACCGGCGTTCAACGCATCGGTCGAAGCCGGTTCGCGCGGCACGTACGAGGGCAATGCCGGCGTCAGCGGCAAGAGCGGCGACACCCGCTACGCACTGTCGCTGACACGCTTCAAGACCAACGGCTTTTCGGCGCAGAATCCCTTGCAGAGCCCGAACGTCAATCCCGACCGCAACGGCGACGGCAATACCAGCGTCTCGGGTTCGGTATCGCAGGAATGGCGCGCCGGCAATGAAATCGGCGTCCGCATTTATGCCAACGATGCCAAATACACCTACGACGACGCCTTTGGCACGCCGACCGACCAGAACAACGGCCACTCCAAGAGTCAGTCGCTGGCCCTGTTCAGCAAGAACCGCTTTACCCAGGACTGGACTTCGACGCTGACCCTGTCGCAAAACATCAATCGCGACAATCTCGACGGCCAGAGTATATTCGGCGACAGCAGCAACGCCTACAAGAGCACCCAGAACCTGCTGCAGTGGGCCAACGAACTGCGCCTGTCGCCGATGTGGACGGCGACTGCCGGCGTCGACGCCGGCCGCGAAAAGGCCGATGTCAGCTCGAACAGCAGCTACGGCAATTCCAGCGACAGCTTTTCGCGCTCGACCTCCAGCGTCTATGCCGGCGTGCTCGGCAAGATCGGCCCGCACCAGCTGCAGCTGAACCTGCGCCATGACGATGTCGGCGGTTCCGGTTCGGACAACACCGGCTACCTGGGCTACGGTTTTGCCCTGACCGATAGCGTCAAGCTGATCGCCAACGCATCGACTGCATTCAATGCGCCGACCCCGGCGCAGCTGTACCAGCCGATTTACGGCAATCGGAACCTCAAGGCGGAACGTTCGAAATCCTACGAGCTGGGTGCGCAATATGCCGCCGGCGCTACCTTGCTGCGAGCAACCTTGTTCGATACCCGTACCCGCGACCAGTTCGGCTACGATCCGCTGACTTCGCAAACGATCAATATCGCCCGCGCCAAGAACCAGGGGCTGGAATTGAGCGCCAGCACCGTGCTGGCTGCCATCGACTGGCGCGCCAGCCTGACCTTGCAGAATCCGAAAGACGAGACCAGCAACAAGATCCTGGTGCGCCGCGCCAAGACCCTGGGTTCGCTGGGAGCAGCCAAGAGCTTCGGCGCCTGGCGCCTCGGCGCCGATGTGCAATACACCGACAGCCGCAGCGACATCCCTGGCAATCCGCGGCTGGGTACGTACTGGCTGACCAACGCCAATGCGCGTTACCAGCTGAACAAGGAAGTATCCTTGTTCGGCCGCATCGACAATCTGTTCAACCGCGACTACCAGACCGCTTATGGCTATAACCAGCCGTCACGCGGCGTCTTTGTTGGTGTAAATTGGCAGCAATGATAGAAACCGATCTGTCTGCCAGCGGATGACCCACACCATTGACTAGCATCACCACACTGCGCCGCGCCATCCTGATCCTGTGCTGCCTGACGGCAGTCGCGGGATTGGTGCTGTCGCTCGCGGTGCTGTGCGGCAGCAGCGGTTGCGGGCGGCCTTGGGCGGCGGATCAGATCTATCTTTCCTTGCGCCTGCCGCGGGCGCTGACGGCTTTCATCGTCGGCGGCCTGCTGGCGCTGGCCGGGGCGCTGATGCAGGTGCTGTTGCGCAATCCCCTGGCCGATCCCTATGTGCTGGGTTTGTCCGGAGGTTCCGCGGCCGGGGCTTTGTCGGCCTTGCTGGTGGCCGGCCGTTTCGGCTACATGGGCGACGCCGCCGCCGCATCCGGCGCGGCGCTCGGCGCCGGGCTGGCGGTGCTGCTGTTGTTCGGCCTGGCGCGGCAGGCTTTGCGCCGCCTGCCGGATGCCGGCCAGCACAGCGGCCATCGCCTGATCCTGACCGGGGTGATGATCGCCGCCGGTTTCGGCGCCATCGTGACGCTGGTGCTGACGCTGGCGCCTGACGGGCAATTGCGCGGCATGCTGTTCTGGCTGATGGGCGACCTGGAAGACGGGCGCCTGCTGCTGCCGGCGGCCGTGCTGCTTTTGCTGATATTGATCTGGAGTACCCTGAACGCGCGCCAGCTGAACCTGCTGGCGCGCGGTGAAGGATTTGCACAACTGCTGGGAGTGCCGGTGTTGCGCCTGCGTTTGCTGACCCTGTGCGCGGCCTCGCTGGCGACGGCGGCTGCGGTCACGGTGGCCGGCACAATCGGTTTTATCGGCCTGGTGGTGCCGCATGCGATTCGCCTGCTGGTCGGCAACGACCAGCGCATATTGTTGCCGGCCAGCGTGCTGGCAGGCGGCGCCGCGCTGGCGCTGGCGGACCTGGCGGCGCGCACCGTGGTGGCGCCGACCCAGCTGCCGGTGGGAGTGGTCACGGCGCTGGTCGGGGTGCCGGTATTCCTGTGGCTATTGGCGCGGAGCCGCGCATGAACGACGCCACGCCGCCATTGCTGAGCGCCGAACAGCTGACCGTGGGTGTGGGCAGCGGCGGCAGCCATAAAACCTTGTGCAGCAGGCTGGACTGGCAAGTCGCGCCGGGCCAGTTCTGGTGCGTGCTAGGCCGCAACGGCATCGGCAAAACCACTTTACTGCATACGCTGGCCGGCTTGAAACGGCCGGCCGGCGGCCGCGTACTGATTGCAGGCCGTGACATACAGGCTACGTCGGCGCAGCAGCTGGCGCGCCTGCGCGGCTTGCTGGCGCAGCAGCAGGCCGATGCGTTTTCCAGCAGCGTGCTGGCGGCGGTGGTCGCCGGCCGCCATCCCTACCAGTTCGGTTTCGGCTGGGATATGGAGGATGACCGCGCGCTGGCGATGCAGGCGCTGGACCAGGTCAGGATGGCCGCTTTCAGCACGCACGATGTGATGCGCCTGTCGGGCGGCGAGCGGCAGCGGGTGGCGCTGGCGACCTTGCTGGTGCAGGATCCGCTGCTGTTCATGCTGGATGAGCCGACCGCGCACCAGGATGCCGCGGCGCAGATCGTGGTGATGGAGTTGCTGCATAAGGTAGCCAATGCGCTGCAGCCGCAAAAAGCAGTGATCGCGGCTTGCCACGACATCAACCTGGTGGCGCGTTACGCCAGCCATGTGCTGTTGCTGGGCGATGGCCAGGCTTGGCAAGGGCCCACCGGCAGCATACTGCAGCCGGAGATCTTGCAGGCTGCGTTCGGCTGTTCGTTCGAGGTAGTGGAAAACGGCGCACGGCGTTTGTTCATGCCGGTGGCCAGCGTGCTTTAGGTTTAGGGCGGCGGCAGGATCACCGGCGCCGGCTGCGCGCCAGCTCCAGTTTCTGGCATAGCTCGGCAGCGCCATCCAGTATGCGCGGGCCGGGACGGCTCATCCAGTTCGGCGTCAGGGTAAACAGGTTATCGGCGGCGACCGCCGCCATGCCGGGGAAGCGCCGCCAGCCGGCGCTGGGCGAGCTGCCGCCGTCGGCGGCAAAGATCACTTCCGGATTGGCTTGCAGCACGGCTTCGGTGCTGACGGTAGGCGCCAGCTGCGGCAGCTTGCCGAACACGTTTTCACCGCCGCACAAAGCGATCACGCTCGACACCATGTGGCTGTCGTTCAGCGTCATCAGTGGTTTTTTCCAGATCTGGTAAAACACCCGCACCGGCGGCCGCTGGCGGTAGGTCGCATCAAGCTGCGCCAGGCGCGCCTTGAACGCGGCGGCCGCGGCGGCACCGCTGGCCTCGGTGCCGGCCAGCTGCGACAGCCTCAGCAGCGACGTGGCGATGGTTTCCAGCTGGTGCGGTTCGCTTTCGAATACCGGGATGCCGATGGCGCGCAGCCTGGCGACCTGGCTGGCGGAATTGCCGCTGCTCCAGGCCACCACCAGGTCCGGCTTGAGGGCAACGATCCGTTCGATGTCGAGTGCGCTGCTGCTGCCCATCGAGGGTATCTGCTTGGCCGCTGGCGGATAGTCGCTGTAGTCGCTGACGCCGACCACGTAGGCGCCGGCGCCGGCTGCAAACAGCAGTTCGGTAGCGTGCGGCGCCAGGCTGACGATGCGATGCGCCGGGTGCGGCAGCACCACCGCATGCTGCGCATCGTCCCGCACGCTGATGCCTTGCGCGGACGCCGCTGCAGCAGCGCACGACAGCACGGTTGCCGCCGCCGTGGCAGTCCAGCTGCGCGATGTCTTGATGCGGGCGGGCTGCTGCACTGTCGGGTCCGGATTCAGATTTCGAGATTGTCGATCAGGCGCGTGCCGCCCAGCTTGGCGGCGGCCAGCACCACCAGCTTTTCGCCTTGCGCCAGGTCGCCTGCGGCCGGCGCCTGCAAATCGCAGCGCTTGCGGATCGAGATGTAGTCCGGCAGCCAGCCGCGGCCGCGCAGCTGCGCCATCGCCTGCCGCTCCAGTTCAAAGATGTCGAGGTGGCCGGCGCGTACTTCCTCGGCGACCTGGTTGAGCGTCTTGAACAGCGCCGGCGCTTCTGCCCGTTCGTCGGCCGACAGGTACATATTGCGCGACGACAGCGCCAGGCCGTCGTCGGCGCGCCAGGTTTCGGCGGCGATGATTTCAGTCGGCAGGGCGAATTGCTTGGCCATGTTGCGCACGATCATCAGCTGCTGGTAATCCTTCTTGCCGAACACCGCGACGCGCGGCTGGACGCAGGAAAACAGTTTTAGCACGACGGTTGTCACGCCGGTAAAGAAGCCGGGGCGGAATTCGCCTTCCAAGGTATTGCCTAGGTCGTCGGGCGGCCGCACGCGGAATTCCTGCGGTTCCGGATACAAGTCTTTTTCGGTCGGCGCGAACAGCACGTAGACGCCTTCCTTTTCCAGCTTTTCGACGTCGGCGGCGAAGGTGCGCGGATATTTGTCGAAATCCTCGTTGGGGCCGAACTGCAGGCGATTGACGAAGATCGAGGCGACGATAGGATCGCCGTGTTTCTTCGCCAGCCGCATCAGCGACAGGTGGCCTTCATGCAGGTTGCCCATGGTCGGCACGAAAGCGGTGCGCAGCTGGCCGCGCAGCTGGTCGCGTAGCTCTTCAATCGAGGAGATGATTTTCATGTCTAAATCGGAGGTAAGTTGTTTTTATTGGGAGGATGCGGTGCATCGCCGTGTGGCAGCGAAGTCGTCGGTTATGCCGGCGCGTAAGTCGGCGAATAGGCCAGCCGTACGTAAATGGGCGCGAACGGTTCCGCCTGGGTGATTTCGATCAGCGTTTCCTTGGCCAGCTCCAGCATGGCGATGAAATTCACCACCAGCACCGGCACGCCGCGCGAAGGATCGAACAGCTCTGCGAACTCGACAAAACGCGCCGATTGCAGCCGCCGCAGGATCCCGGTCATGTGCTCGCGCACCGACAGTTCTTCGCGGCTGATGGTGTGGTGGGCGGTCAGCTTGGCGCGCTTGATGACGTCGGCCCAGGCTGCCTGCAGGTCGTCCAAGTTGACTTCCGGCCAGCGCGTGACGATGCTTTGCTCGATGTAGATCTGGGTGCGCACATAATCGCGCCCGAGCTGCGGCAGGGCGTCGATTTCGCGCGCGGCCAGCTTCATCTGTTCGTATTCCAGCAGGCGCCGCACCAGTTCGGCGCGCGGATCTTCGGCTTCTTCGCTGTCGGTCTTGCGGACCGGCAGCAGCATGCGCGATTTGATCTCGATCAGCATGGCGGCCATCAGCAGGTACTCGGCCGCCAGCTCCAGGTTGGTGATGCGGATCTGGTCGACGTATTCCAGATATTGCAAGGTGACTTGCGCCATCGGGATGTCGAGGATATTGAAATTCTGTTTGCGGATCAGGTACAGCAGCAGGTCGAGCGGGCCTTCGAATGCTTCCAGGAAGACTTCCAGCGCATCCGGCGGAATGTAGAGATCGGTCGGCATGCGGAACAGCGGCTCGCCGTAAAGGCGCGCAAAAGCCACGCCGTCGATCACGTTTGGCGTCGAATCGGGTTGGCCCTCCAGCGTCAGTTCAGCGGCATCCGACAAATTCTGGCTCATCTGATATCCGGCAGGAACTTAGTGATTGTTCTGGTACACGTAGGGTTGTTGATCGACGCGCGATTCCTTGGTGCGCAGCTGGCTGTCGAGGTCGATCGGGGTCTTGTCCCACAGCAGGGCGCGGCCGGCCAATTGCTGTTCTTCCAGCTTCGGATTGTTTTGCTTGAGTTCTTCGACGAACTTGGTGATGTCGGACTGATAACCGTTGATTTGTTTGGAGAATTTCATGGTTGCTTTGATAATCCGGTGGGAGTAGCCGCTATTTTATGCTATTTCCCGGCCGCCGCAGCGGTTTGTCGTCGGCGCCAATATGCATATGGCAATTGATGAGCGATATACTTGGGCAATACCGGATGAAGGAGTCAGCATGAAATTATGGGTACGCAGCGTTTTGGCAGTCATTCTGCCGTTCATGGTCGCGGCTTGTGATCAAAATGGCAATTTCATACAGGAGGCCGGATTGGAAAAATTGAGCCGCGGCGTATCGACCGAAGCGGACGTCCGCAACGCCATGGGCCAGCCGGATACCGTATGGGAAGCGGAAAGCGGCGAGCGCTCCCTGGAATATCCGAAAGGACCGGCCGGCGCCCGCACCTGGATCTTCTACATCGGCAAGGACGGCAAGCTGAGCGATTACAAGCAAGTCTTGACCGAAGAGAATTTCGCCAGGATCAAGGTCGGCATGAACAAGGAAGAAGTGCGCAGGATGCTCGGCAGGCCGCGCACCGTGGTGCAGTTTACAAGGAAGAACGAGGAAGTGTGGGACTGGCGCTATACCCAGAGCGACGCCAGCCAGGCTTTCTTCAATGTGCACATGGATATCACCAGCGGACTGGTGACCGGCACTTCAGTGTCGCAGGTCTACGGACACTGATCTACGGAGACTGATGCCGCGCGCTAGCGTTTCAGCCAGCGCCGCATCACGATAGGCGGTTCTTCCAGCGGGTTGGCGCGGGTGTATTCGAGTTCCGGCGCCAGCTCGAATTCGAATACCGCATACAGGTCGACTACCCTGGTCTGGTCGGCGCGCACCGCCAGCCGCAGTTCATTGACGTCGGCGCCGCGGGCGCGGTGGATCAGCGCTTCCATCAGGTGCTGCGACAGGCCTTGGCCGCGATAGGTGTGCAGCACGCCCATGCGCAGGATTTCCCAGACGTCGGTTTCGGTGTCGGTCGGCAGCCAGCGCGCCGATCCGATCGGTTTTCCGTCCAGCTGCAAGATGAAGCCGCCGCCGCGCTGCAAGTCGTGCAGCACCCGTTCCGTGCTTTCGCGATGGCCGCTGGAGCTGGCCGCGACCCGTTCGGCCCAGCAGGCGCGAGTCAGGCCGGCGATCAGCGCGGCATCGTCGGCATTGGCTTCGCGGACTTGCAGGTTCATCCGGCGCGGCGCTTAGCTGACGCGCATGCCCGGCTCGGCGCCTGGCCACGGATTGAGCACATAGATGCCCGGATTGGCCTTGCCGTCGGCGGCCGAGGCTGCCAGCACCATGCCTTCCGAAATGCCGAACTTCATCTTGCGCGGCGCCAGGTTGGCCACCATCACCGTCAGCTTGCCGACCAGTTCTTCCGGCTGGTAGGAAGACTTGATGCCCGAGAATACATTGCGCAAACGGCCTTCGCCGACATCCAGGGTCAGGCGCAGCAGCTTGTCGGAACCGTCCACATGTTCGCAATTGACGATCTTGGCGATGCGCAGGTCAACCTTGACGAAATCGTCGATCTTGATTTCGGCGGCCAGCGGCTCGATGGCGCTGCCGGCGTTATCCGCGGCGGCGGCTTCTGCCGGGACCGCAGCAGCCGGTGCGTCAAACAAGGCGTCCAGCATCTTCGGCTCGACCCGGGTCATCAGGTGCGAGTAGGCGTTGATGCGATGGCCGTCAGCCAGCGGCCGGCTGACATCGGCCCACGCCAGCGGTTCGATTTGCAGGAAATTTTCGACCTGCGCCGCCAGCGCCGGCAACACCGGTTTCAGGTAGATGGTCAGGATCCGGAACGCTTCCAGCAAGCGGCTGCAGACTTCGTGCAGGGCCGCTTCCTTGCTGGGGTCCTTGGCCAGCTCCCATGGCTTGTTGGCGTCGACGTAGGCGTTGATGAGGTCGGCCTGCTCCATCACCGCGCGCAGCGCCTTGCCGTATTCGCGGCCATCGTACAGCGCCTGGATATCGCCGGCGACGCCGCGCAACCTGGCCAGGAACGGATCGCTGCCGGTGGCCCAGGCAGTGCTCAGCTTGCCGTCGAATTTCTTGGCGATGAAACCGGCGGCGCGGCTGGCGATGTTGATGTACTTGCCGATCAGGTCGGAATTCACGCGCGCGACAAAATCTTCCGGGTTGAAATCGATGTCTTCCACTTTCGCGCTCAGCTTGGCGGCGATGTAGTAGCGCATCCATTCCGGGTTCATGCCCAGTTCCAGGTAGCGCAGCGGCGAGATGCCGGTGCCGCGCGATTTCGACATCTTTTCGCCGGAGACGGTCAGGAAGCCGTGCACGAAGACGTTGTTCGGCACTTTCAAGCCCGAGAAGTGCAGCATCGCCGGCCAGAACAGCGTATGGAAGTAGGTGATGTCCTTGCCGATGAAGTGATACTGCTCGGTCTTCGGATCGGCCATGAAGGCGTCGTAGTCGCGCCCGGTCTTGCCGAAATAGTTTTTCAGCGAAGCCAGGTAGCCGACCGGCGCATCCAGCCAGACGTAGAAATACTTGCCCGGCTCATCCGGGATCTCGATGCCGAAATAAGGCGCATCGCGGCTGATGTCCCAATCGCCCATGCCGCCGTCGCTTTCCAGCCATTCCTTGGCCTTGTTGGCGACTTCGGATTGCAGGCGCGGTTTGCCGTCGGCGTTGCCCAGGGCCCAGCCGCGCAGGAATTCGACGCATTGCGGATCGGACAGCCTGAAGAAAAAGTGTTCCGACGATTTCATCACCGGCGTCGCGCCGGTCAGCGTCGAGTAGGGATTCTTCAGGTCGGTAGGCGCATACACCGAGCTGCACACTTCGCAGGAATCGCCGTACTGGTCCTTGGCGCCGCATTTCGGGCATTCGCCCTTGATGTAGCGGTCCGGCAGGAACATGTTCTTGACCGGGTCGAAGAACTGCTCGATGGTCTTGGTCGAGATGAAACCCGCTGCCTTCAGCTTGCGATAGATGTCGCGCGACAGCGCGTGGTTTTCCGGGCCGTCGGTCGAATGCCAGTTGTCGAAGGCGATATGGAAGCCGTCCAGGTATTGCTTGCGGCCGGCGGCGATCTGCGCCACGAATTCCTGCGGCGTGATGCCGGCCTTTTCGGCGGCGATCATGATCGGGGCGCCATGGGCATCGTCGGCGCCGACGAAATTGACTTCATGCCCCTGCATTCGCTGGAACCGCACCCAGATGTCGGCCTGGATATATTCCATGATGTGGCCGATATGAAACGCTGCATTGGCGTAAGGCAGGGCGGTGGTGACGAATAGCTGGCGAGGAGTTGAAGTCAAAGTAATGCTCATTTGGCAATGATTTTGCAACGGCAAGCGCTGCTGGTTGGAATAAAAGAGTGATTTTAGCAGTGACAGGCCGGTCTCTGCTCTAATCCTTGCGCCTGTCCTCGTTTGCGCCGTAGCAGCGGCAGCGGAAAAGCGGCGATTTGGTTTAGACTTGGCGCATCTTATCAAGAACGTGCAGAGGAAAAGCAATGAGCGTCACGATTGAAGCGGTCAAGGCAGCGTTGTCCAGTGTGATCGACCCGAATACCGGCAAGGACCTGGTGAGCAGCAAATCGGCCAGGAATATCCGGCTGGAGGGCGCGGATGTGCTGTTCGACATTGAGCTGGACTATCCGGCCAAGAGCCAGTTTGCGCTGATCGGCGATGCCGCCGCGGCCGCGGTCGGCGCGCTGGACGGGGTCGGCAAGGCCACCCCGCATGTCTATTCGAAAATCCAGTCGCATGCGGTGCAGCGCGGCGTCAAGCTGATGTCCAACATCAAGAACATCATCGCGGTGGCGTCCGGCAAGGGCGGCGTCGGCAAATCGACAACCGCGGTCAACCTGGCGCTGGCGCTGGCGGCGGAAGGCGCGCAGGTCGGCATCCTCGACGCCGATATCTACGGCCCCTCGCAGCCGATGATGATGGGCATCAGCGGCCGCCCTGAAACCAAGGACGGCAAGACCATGGAGCCGCTGGAAAACCATGGCTTGCAAGTGTCGAGCATCGGCTTCATGGTCGATCCGGACGAGCCCATGGTGTGGCGCGGCCCGATCGTCACCCAGGCCTTGCAGCAGCTGCTGGACCAGACCAACTGGCGCGACCTCGATTACCTGATCGTCGACATGCCGCCCGGCACCGGCGACATCCAGCTGACCTTGTCGCAAAAAGTGCCGGTGACCGGCGCCGTGATCGTCACCACGCCGCAAGACATCGCCTTGCTGGATGCGCGCAAGGGCTTGAAGATGTTCGAGAAGGTCGGCATCCCGATCCTCGGCATCGTGGAAAACATGAGCACCCATATCTGCTCCAATTGCGGCCACGCCGAAGCCATCTTCGGCGAAGGCGGCGGCGCCAGGATGTGCGGCGAGTACGGTGTCGAATTCCTCGGCGCCTTGCCGCTGACCATGTCGATCCGGCAGCAGACCGATTCCGGCAAGCCGACCGTGGTGGCCGAACCCGACGGCCCGGTGGCGCACATCTATAAAGAGATTGCGCGCAAGGTGGCGATCAAGGTGGCGGAAAAGGCCAAGGACATGAGCAGCAAGTTTCCTACCATCGTGATCAAGAACGACTAAGGCGAAGCTGCGGCGGCCGCCTTTGTCAAGGCGCGCCGGGAACATCATGGTGGATCGCCAGCCAGATGGTGGGCTGGGCCGCATCGGTCCATTCGATGCGGTGGCGGCAATGTGCGGGGATGTGCAGCCAGGCGCCGGGCCGCATGACGTGTTCAGCGGCACCGCCCTCCAGCGTCAGTCCGGCGCTGCCGCTGAGCAGCAGCACCCATTCTTCCTGCTGGCTGTCGTACCAGAAGCCGGGCGGACTGGCCTGGCCGCTGGAAACGACGCGCTCGATTTTCAGGCCGCCGTGCTGATGCAGAAGTTCGAACACTTCTGCTGAACTGTCCGGCGGCAGCCCGGTCAACAGATTGCCATGGGCAATTTGCATGGTGGTCTCCTTATCTATGGCAGCGATGTATTATTGCACCCGGTGCATTGCACGGATTTTATGTAGGTTTTCGACCGCATTTTTCACCGCATTTTCCACCTAAAGGACAAGGCAATGAAATCACGAATTTTTTCGCTACTGTTTTCCGCGACCCTGCTGAGCGCCAGCCTGTTGCCGCAAATGGCCCAGGCCGCATCGGTCTCCTTCCTTGAACCGGCCGACGGCGCGGTAGTCAGCAGCCCGTTCACCGTCAAGTTCGGCGTCAGCGGCATGGAAGTCAAGCCGGCCGGCGACATGACGGCAAATACCGGCCACCATCACCTGCTGATCAATGAAGACAGCATCCCGGCCGGACAATCGATCCCGATCGACGACAAGCATTTGCATTTTGGCAAGGGGCAGACCGAAACCAGCGTCACGCTGCCGCCAGGGAAATACAAGCTGACCATGCAATTCGCCAACGGCGCCCACCAGTCTTACGGTCCTGAGCTGAGCAAAACCATCAACGTCACCGTCAAATAGCCGATAACCCCGGCCATCGCCGTTTCCATCCGCTGCTGCAACGCGGTAAAATGAGGTTTTCCTTGATAACGGCTTTGGCAATCCAAGGCCGTTTTTATTTATCATGACTGCCAGCACTCCAGCATCTACTGCTTCATCGAAACCGGTACGCACCCGTTTTGCTCCTAGCCCAACCGGTTACCTGCACTTGGGCGGCGCCCGCACCGCGCTGTTTTCCTGGGCTTATGCACGCCATTTCGGCGGCACTTTCGTGCTGCGCATCGAAGATACCGACCTCGAGCGTTCGACGCCCGAGGCGGTGCAGGCGATTGTCGACGGCATGCAATGGCTGGGTTTGCAGCACGACGAAGGCCCGTTCTACCAGATGCGGCGCATGGACCGCTATCGCGAAGTGATCGGGCAGATGCTGCAAGCGGGCACGGCTTATCACTGCTACTCGTCGCCGGAAGAAGTCGAAGCGATGCGCGAACGCATGCGCGCCGCCGGCGAAAAACCGCGCTACGACGGCACCTGGCGTCCGGAGCCGGGCAAGACCTTGCCGCCGGTTCCTGCCGACCGCAAGCCGGTGGTGCGGTTCAAAAATCCGCTTGACGGCGACGTCAGCTGGGATGATGTGGTCAAGGGCAATATCACCATCTCGAACCGCGAAATGGACGACCTGGTGATCGCTCGCCCGGACGGTACGCCGACCTATAATTTCTGTGTGGTGGTGGACGACTGGGATATGGGGATTACCCACGTGATCCGCGGCGACGATCATGTCAACAATACGCCGCGCCAGATCAATATCCTGAAAGCCCTGGGCGCGGCCTTGCCGCTGTACGGCCATGTGCCGATGATCCTGGGCGCGGACGGTGAAAAACTGTCGAAGCGCCACGGCGCTGTCAGCGTGATGGATTATCCGGCGCAAGGCTACCTGCCGGAAGCGATGCTGAACTACCTGGCGCGCCTCGGCTGGAGCCATGGCGACGAAGAGATTTTCAGCATGGAACAGTTTTGCAGCTGGTTCGACCTCGATCACCTGTCGAAATCGCCGGCGCAATTTAATCCTGAAAAATTGGCGTGGATCAACAATCACTACATCAAGCTGGCCGACAATGCGCGCCTGGCGGCGATGGTCAAGCCGCTGATGGAACAGGACGGGGCCGATTTCAGCAGCGCCCCGGATCTGCCGAAAGTGATCGGCCTGCTGAAAGAGCGCGCCAATACCGTCAATGAAATCGCAACCGCGGCCATGCTGTTCTATCGCCGGCCGGCGCCGGATGCGGCATTGCTGACGCAGCACTTTACCGACGCGGTCAAACCGGCGCTGGCCGATTTCGCCGCGCGCTGCGCGACGGTCGAGTGGACCAAGGAAAGCCTGTCGCCGATGATCAAGGAAGTGCTGGCGGCGCACCAGCTGAAGATGCCGCAGATCGCGATGCCGCTGCGCCTGATGCTGACCGGACAGTTGCAGACACCGGCGATTGATGCGGTGCTTGAGTTGTTGGGCCGTGAGGCCGTGATCGCACGTTTGCAACCGTATCTGGCGTAAAACTGCAATAAATCTGCAAATCGGGATTTACAAGCTCTAAATAAGCTTGCTATAATCTCGCTTCTGCAAACGGGGGTATAGCTCAGCTGGGAGAGCGCTTGCATGGCATGCAAGAGGTCAGCGGTTCGATCCCGCTTACCTCCACCAGCACATAGTAGTAAGGCAGCAACGTAGTACGGACAGAAAATGTCCCCATCGTCTAGAGGCCTAGGACATCACCCTTTCACGGTGAGTACGGGGGTTCGAATCCCCCTGGGGACGCCAGAATTCTTTTGGCATCGACAGGTAAACGGGCAGAAATTGACCGCAGATTTTCGGTGTTGAGTGTATTCGATACAATCGATAAGGCCGCCCGATGCGGCCTTTATTGTTTTTTGTCAGCAGTAATAAGTAAGAGCAAGGCCAGTACGGACAGATTACTGTCCCCATCGTCTAGAGGCCTAGGACATCACCCTTTCACGGTGAGTACGGGGGTTCGAATCCCCCTGGGGACGCCAGAATGAAAAAGCCCGCGCAAGCGGGCTTTTTTGTTTTGGCGGCCACAAGTAAGCCGCCAGCTTCGCTAAATCCCATCCATTCGTAGCTGTCCCAAACTTGCCGCCAGCCGCAGTCTTGCGGTTTGCCAGTTGGTCAGTGCCTGGATGCGTTGCTGTTGTGCCGACGCCAGGTCGCTTTGCGCTTTCAGCAGCTCAAGGATATTTCCCACTCCCGCCTTATAGCGCCCCTGCGCCACATCGAAAGACTGTTTCGCGCTGCGTAAAAGAATGTCGGTGGTGTTCAGGTTTTCGGCTTCGGTACGCAAGGCCTGGTCGCTTTTCCATACTTCCAGCATCACCTGCTGCTCGATATTATCGAGGTCGGCCTGCTTGCTCTCGGCCTGGGCTTGCGCGCCGCGCACCTTGTATTTGCGGCTGAAGCCGTCGAGCAAGGGAATGTTGATCTGCAGGCCGATGCTGCGGCTGGCGATGGTCTGCCTGGACGATACCTGGTTGATCGGCGTGTCGTTGCGGTCGCCGGTGGCAAACAGCGACAGCGTCGGCCGGCCGTCGGCGCGGGCGGCGTCGACCTGGGCCTGTGCCGATTTCAGTTGCGCTCGCGCCGCCAGGATTTTCGGGTGGGTCCGCGCCGCTTCGGCGATCAGGTCGCCGACGGCTTGCTGCAACAGCGGCGCGTCGGCGGCTTGCCGGCCCAGGTCGGCAAGCGTCAGCGCCGTGTCCGGCCGCCAGCCCATGGTAATGGCCAGGGTGCCGATGGCGCTCTGCAGGTCGCCTGCCGCTTGCGCCCGTTTCAGGCTGGCCTGGGCGTAGGAAGTCTGGGCCTGCAATTTGTCTGCCAGCGTGCCGGCGCCGGCGGCATGCTTGGCTTCGCTGGCCTGGAAACTGCGCTGGGCGGCCTGTTCCGCATCCATGGTTGCCGCCAGCATGGCTTGCGCCGCCTGCGCCTGGTAAAAATTTTGCACGGTATTCAGGAACACCGTCTGCAGCGTGTCGTCCTGGGCCGCGTTGGCGGCATTCAGCAGCTGCCGCGCATTTTCCAGGTTGGCGGCGCGCAGGCCGAAGTCGTACAGCACCCAGCTCAGATTCAGGTTGATGTCGCTGCTGTGCGTCTTGAGCGAGGAATCGGCTTGCGGAAAGTCGGGATAAGTAGTGCGATTGTCGGTCTTGCTCCAGCTGCCGCCCATGGTCAGGGTCGGCAAATAGGCGGCACGGCTCACGCCTAGCGCTGCCGCCTGCGTTTTGACATTGGCCCAGGCCTGGCGGGTTTGCGGATTGCGGCATAACGCGCGCTCGACGGCGTCCAGCAGGGTCAGCGGGTTGGGCAGCTGCGGGCTGAAGCCGCAGCTGTTGCTGCCGGCCAGGAGCGCCGTGGCAGGCGTGTTCGTCACTGCATTCGCCGTGCGCAAAGGATCGGCCCAGATGGAGTCCGCGCGGCTCGGCGCAGAGACCAGCAAAGCCAGCGCCAGCAGCGGCCATAACCTCGGACGCGACGCGCGTTTTACCGAAGCTGTCATGCCGGTGTTTCTTCCATCTGCGCAGGCAAGCGCAGGTCGTCGATCACTTTGCCGCCCGCCAGGTTGATCACGCGGTCGGCGCTGTTGATGGTTTCCGGCCGGTGCGCGACGATCACGCGCGTGATGTTGATGGATTTGATGGCGGCATTGACCAGGTGCTCGCGCTCGATATCGAGATGGCTGGTGGCCTCGTCCAGAAACAGGATCTGCGGCCGCTTGTAAAGCGCGCGCGCCAGCAGCACCCGCTGTTTCTGGCCGCCCGAGAGGATGGTTCCCATGTCGCCGACCAGCGTGTTGTAGCCCATCGGCATGGCGGTGATATCGTGGTGGATCGCCGCCAGCCGGGCGCATTCCGCGATCCAGGCATGGTCGGCCTGGGGATCGAAGAAGCTGATGTTGTCCGCCAGCGAACCGGCGAACAGCACGTCGTCCTGCAGCACGGTGCCGATCATCCGGCGCAGTGCGTCCAGGCCGACATGGCTGACGCTCTGGCCGCCGATCAGCACCTCGCCTTGGGTCGGCGCCAGGATCCCCAGCAGGATATTGATCAATGTCGTCTTGCCGCCGCCGGAAGGCCCGACGATAGCGACCGATTCGCCGGCGGCAATCCGGAACGAGACGCCGTCCAGTACATACGGCTCCTGCTCGGCGTAGCGGAAGCGCAAGCCGCGCACCTCCAGCGACGGCGTCAGCGGCGCCTCCTGCTCGCCGACGAGACGGCCATGCGCGGTTTCCGGCTGCTGCAGCACGATGTCGGCCAGCCGTTCGCCTTGCAGCTGCAGCATCTTGACCTCGACGAATTTGTCGATCAGCGAGCTGACCCGGCTGTCGAACTGGCCTTTGTAGGCATTGAAGGCCATCAGTACGCCTACCGTGAAATTGCCGTCCATGACCATCCTGGCGCCGAGCCAGATGATCAGGATGTTTTCAATGCCGAACAGCACGCCGTTGAGCGACTTGTAGAGCAGGTTCAGTTTCTGGGTGCGCAGGTCGGCGTTGACCTGGTCGACCAGCAAGCTCAGCCAGCTGGCGCGGCGCTCGTCCTGGCGCTGGAACAGCTTGATGGTCTTGACGCCGCGTATGGTTTCCAGGAAATGGCTTTGCTGTTTCGCCGCATGGATGATCTGTTCTTCCGTGGCGTGGCGCAGCGGCGCAAACCAGGCCCAGCGCCCCAGGCCGTACAACGCCATTGCGCCGATCGCAACCCAGGCCAGCAGCGGGCTGTAGATGAACATCAGCACCAGCGTGACGACGGTCATCACGCCATCCAGGATCGCTTCCAGGAACGAAGTCGTCAGCGTGTGCTGGATGGCGCCGACCGCGCCGAAGCGGGAGACCACGTCGCCCAGGTGGCGTTTTTCAAAATAAGCCACCGGCAGCCGCAGCAGATGGGTAAGCACATTGGCTTGCCATTGCACATTGAGGGTCGTGCTCATGTACATCAGGACCCAGCTGCGAGCGATGTTGACGGCCTGCTGCATCAGCATCAGCAGGCCGAAGCCGAGCGCCAGGGTGGTCAATAAATCACGGTCGGCGGAGACCAGCACATTGTCGATCACCCATTGCAGGAAGAACGGGCTGACCACCGCAAACACTTCCAGCGCCAGCGACAGCAGCAGGATCTGGCTGAACGAGCGATACAGGCCGGTGACGCGGCCCAGCAAGGCGCGCAAGTGCACCGTCTGTTTCTCTTCCGCCTGCTTGAAGCCGGGATTCGGCCACAGTTCGAGCGCTACGCCGGTAAAGGACTTGGCCACTTCCTCCATCGGCAGCTTGCGGATGCCGAAGGCGGGATCGTAGACCGTCGCCGAGCGCGGGCCGACTTCCTGCAGCACCACGAAATGATTCAGGTTCCAGTGCAGGATGCAGGGCAGCTTGAGCTGCGCCAGGTCCTCGAGATCAAGCTTGAGCGGGCGCGTGGCAAGCTCCAGCTGACCGGCGATCGCGATCAGGTCGCGCAAGGTGGAACCCTTGAGCGAAACCGGGAAGCGGCGCCGTAGCGTGGCCAGGTCGGTGCGGTAGCCATGGTAGCCGGCCACCATGCCCACGCAGGCGAGGCCGCATTCCGTTGCTTCGGTCTGCAGCATCAGCGGCAAGGCCGGCGCCAGGCCGAAAGAGAGTCGATTGAGCATGGTCAAAGCTTGCCGGTCAGGCTATAGAGGGGTTCCAGCACCCATTCGTAGAGATGGAGTTTTTCTTGCCGGACGTCGGCTTCCAGCAGCATGCCGGCCTGCAGCGCTTGTTGCTTGCCGTAGGCGGTGACTTGCTGCGACGCCAGCCTGACGTTGATGCGATACATGGGTTCGCTGTTGCTGCTGCCGGCGGGAGTTCCGATGGTGTTCAATTCATTGTTCGGCAGCGCCGTCTTCGCCACCGATTCCACCACGCCTTTCTGATGGCCGAATTTCTGGTACGGGTAGGCTTGATAGCGAATCAAGACCTGGTCGCCGGGACGCACAAAACCGATGGCCCGGCTCGGCGCGTACAGTTCGGCGCGCAAGGCGGCGCCGGCCGGCACGATGCTGACCAGGGGCCGGTTGCCGTCGACCGACTGGCCGGCGTCGGCAATCACTGTCGTCGCAGTGCCGGATTCCGGCGCAGTGACGGCGATGCGCCGCTTGGCTTCGCTTTCGGTCAGTTCCTGGCCGGTGCTGGTGAGCGTACGGTCAATTTGCGCCAGCTGGTTCTGCTGCTTCAAAGACAGGCCGCTCAGTTCGGTTTGCTGCGCCGACAGTTCGCGGCCGACAGTGATGCGGTCGCGTTCCAGGCTCTGCTGGCGATTCTTCTGGTCGAGCAGGTCTTCCTGCTTTTGCTGGAATTGTTCTTTCGAGATGTAGTCTTGCTGCAGCAAGCCCTGGTAACGCTGCAAGGTTTCCTGCGCCAGTTTGACGCGGTCCTGCTGACCCGCGATCTGGTTGTCCAGCTTGGCCAGTTCATTGCCGAGGGCGGCAATTTTATTGTTCAGGCCGGTATGCTCTTCCTGCTGCAGCTGCCGCGTCTTTTGCATTTCATCGCGCAGGCTGGCCTGGCGTTGCTCAACCTGGCTGCTGATGGCCGCCTGGGTCGCACCCAGGGTGCTGCTTTGGCGCTCGCTGGACAGCACGTACAGCACTTCGCCGGCCTTGACCTGCTGGCCTTCCTTGACGTGCTGCTCGATGACGATACCGCTCTGCGGCGCATAAATCTTGATCAGGCCGGCGTCCGGGATCAGCTGGCCGCTGACGGTGCTGTGCCTGGTGTAGCTGCCCCAAGCCAGGAAGGCGCAGATGATAGCCGCCAGCACTACGGCGAAGGCAGTCAGGAAGGTGAACGAAAGCGGGCGGACCAGAACGATGTCGCCTAGCCATTTGGTCTGCTGGGCGGCAAGCGCCTGTTCTCGGAATAGGGACATATTGCTTTTGAAATGAAAAAAACACGGCAGGATGTGCCGTGTTTTTAACCGGAAAGTTTAATTCAGGTTGAGCCGCCGTTTGTCGGAGGAATAACTACCGGAGGAGGTGTTGGAGTGCCGCAGACCGGTTTAACCGGGGCGCAGGCACCGAAGAGGCTGCTAAGGCAGGCAGCGAAAAGATCGAGTAGGCAGCAACCGCCGCTGACTTGTTCAACTTCTTTCATTGATAATTGCTGAATGGCCATATTTATTCCCTTTGATTAATAAAAACCGCCAATAATGGCGGCCTCTTTATCCCATGCTGAAATTACTCCGCAATAATATTTAATTGTTAGAATATTAAATCAAATTTATTATTGCAAAAATATTATGTTCGTGCACTTTGATCCTGGCAATAAAGAAATGCCAACATTAACAATAGTTGACATTTTTAATCATCGAATTGTTTATGTGGATTTGATATTCAAAGCAATTAATGATGCTCATTGGAAATTTTTAATTATCCAATGGGAAAGTGAATGGATAAAATCGGAGCGCGCAGCGATAGTTTTGACAATCAATTGGAAGGAAATGCGAATGAGCATATTGCGACGAGGAAATATTCAGCAGGCTCTCTGCCATCGTGAATGACTTAAGTAATTGACTTAAGTAATTAAAGCGCTTCAGCAGGTTTAAACCGCGAGCGTTGCAGCACGCAAGGGTTCTTAATATCGAGGAATGCAGCCGTCGCCGGATGATCGGCTGGCGGCTTTCTTTTTGGCGCTTACCTTATTGTTTGTCGCGCGGAACATATCCGGTCATCCGCCACACCCCGTTCGGATCAAGCTGGAAACTGATCAATTCGAAAACCGTATGGCCGTCCTTGAGGTCGGTTGCATAGTCGATATTGGCGTACAGCCCGGCCGGCGTATTCTGGATATCGGCGTCATAGCGGATCCGTACCACCGACGCCCATCGGCGCCCGGATACGGCGCCTATGGCGGATCGCGCCTGGTTCATGTTCTTGACGAATGTTTCCTTGGGAATCCGCATTTTCACGAAGCTGGCCGCATTCTCCCAGACGTCGCCCGTGGCGTTGCCGTCGATCTGTTGCAAAATTACCAATCCTTTCTGGATCAGCGCGTCAGCCGATGTGCTTTCCTGCGCAATTGCGCCATTTGACATGCTTGCCAGCAGGCAGATGAACAAGCCGGGGATGAGATTGAAAATGCGTTTCATGGAAGATTCCTTGTGGTTCAAGCATTGTTTTGGCGCTGCCATTCTAATGATGTTTTTTTGAAAGCCGCAAGCGAAAAATTTGGCAGCCGTAGTTGCCGGATAGATCAATTGAATAAAAATAATCAAATAAATTTCATGATTGCCGGGTTTTTTCAGCTTAATTATTTTATTTAAAAATGAAAAAGCAAAATCCGGAACATGGGCGGTTTTAATGATCAAGTTTTAAAAAGTAAATGTTAACTTGATTTGAGGAAATTTAAACCCAGGTTCTTTTATGTATTGCTATAGAGAACAAAGAGATTCTGGTGGTTAATTAAATTTTCTGTAAAGAAAATAAATGTCGTTATTTAATCACAATATTTGTCAACGAATGTCACATATAGACATGAATTGTCAATTTACGTTTCCAGGTCGAATTTTAACTATTGTTTTTTTGTAGTATCCCCTCCGTATTCCCCAAAAAATCTGCCGACACGAGCATCTCATCCGGATTTTTCCTGATGCGATTTTAGGTATTCGACATCGTCTGCACGATCTGCCTGATTCATCACACAAGCCGTACCGATTTTTTATATAGAGCTAACCATGAATAGAATTTACCGCACCGTCTATAGCGAAGCGCTTGGGACCTGGATCGCCGTCTCCGAAAATACGGCGGGCCGCGGCAAGCGGAGTAAATCGTCTGCAATCGGTGCGGCAGTGATCGTGATCATGGTGGCGGGAGCTGGAATGAATTCCGCTCACGCGCAATATAAAGCTGGCGGTGGCAATGCTACGGCCGGCACCAACGCTATTGCTATCGGCTCGGACCCAACCGGCACCAATACCCCAGGCCAAAGCCCGACCGCGACGCAAAACGGAGCAGTTGCCATCGGCGGCAATTCAACCAGTGGGGCAACCACGGCTAGCGGTGTGAACTCGACGGCGTTCGGCACCTCGTCCCAGGCGACCAACACGGCCGCATCGGCGTTTGGCCAGGCGACGATAGCGAGCGGGCAGTTTGCCACCGCTCTGGGCAGCGCCTCCCAAGCGACCGCAAACTACGCCACCGCGCTCGGCGGCAACAGTTTCGCCAGCGGCAATTATGTTGTCGCTTCGGGCATAGGCGCCACGGCGTTGGGCGGGAATGCGGCCATGGGTGCGCGCGCGGCCGGCAGCGATTCCATTGCCATAGGCGGCCAGTCGTCGGTGGCGAGCGCCGCTAATTCCGGCATTGCCATCGGCCGGGCGGCCACAGCCAGCAGTTCTTTTGGCGTTGCACTGGGTGATTCTGCCAGCGCAGGCGGGGCCGCTGGAGTCGCCATCGGTCAAAATGCCAAGGCTTCCCTCGCAAACGATATGGCTATAGGAACGAATGCGATTGCCACAGGGGGAGGCGCTACCTCTCCTTCCGTTGCATTCGGCAATAGCGCCGCAGCTACCGGTAGCGGCTCCACGGCGTTTGGCACGTTGGCGACGGCATCGGGTGCGACTTCAGCTGCATTCGGCTATGCCGCGACGACCGGCGTCAATGCGGTAAATGCCCTGGCTCTCGGTACAAATTCCACCGCCAGTGGGAATCGCAGCGTCGCCGTCGGTTCCGGAGCCAACGCGGCCGGCGATTTTTCCTCGGCCATCGGCCGCACGACAAGTGCGACCGGAGCTGGGGCAACGGCGCTAGGCACCAATACCACTGCCGGCGCGTCAGCTGCCGCAGCCGACGCCATTGCGATCGGTGGGCAGTCCACCGTTGCTTCTACGGCCACGTCCGGCATTGCTGTCGGGCGCGGCGCCGCGGTCGGTGCTGCTTCCGGCATTGCGCTTGGCGATGCCGCCAACGCCAGCGTGGCGGGTTCGGTGGCGCTAGGCCAAGGAGCGACCACAACCGGAACCGCGTCATCCGCCACCGGCGGCACCGGCAGCGTCAGCAGCGCCACGATAGGCGGCACGACATTTGGAACGTTTGCCGGCGCAAGTTCTGCCGCCGGCGTAGTGAGCGTAGGAGCGAGCGGTTCGGAGCGCCGGATCCAGAACGTTGCCGCCGGCCTGATAGGCGCCAGCAGCACGGATGCCATTAACGGCAGCCAGCTGTATACGGTGGCAAGCACGGTGGGTTCCAATATTGCCAGCCTGTCGACGTCTACTTCGACCGGCCTGAGCACCACGAACAGCAATGTGTCTTCCTTGTCGACATCAACCTCGACCGGCCTGAGCACGACCAACAGCAGCGTTTCGTCGCTGTCGACCTCGGCTTCGACAGGCCTGAGCACCACGAACAGCAATGTGACCTCGCTGTCGACATCAACCTCGACCGGTTTGAGTACGACCAACAGCAGCGTTTCGTCGCTGTCGACCTCGGCTTCGACAGGCCTGAGCACCACGAACAGCAATGTGGCCTCGCTGTCGACATCAACCTCGACCGGCCTGAGCACGACCAACAGCAGCGTTTCGTCGCTGTCGACTTCAACCTCGACCGGGATCATTTCCTTGTCAACCGGCATCAGCACAGTGAAGTCCAATGTGGATGCGCTGGGGACCAGCACTGCAGCCGGCCTGGGTGGTGGCGCCACCTATAATTCGGCGACCGGCACGGTCAGCGCGCCGTCCTATACCACCTACAATGCAAACGGCACTACCGCCACCGCCAATAATGTCGGTTCGGCGATCGACAACATCAATAGCCAGGGCATCAAGTACTTCCATGCCAATTCGACCGGAGCAGATTCGAAAGCGACCGGAACCGACGCTGTTGCCATTGGCCCCAATGCCGTGGCCGCCACGAACAATTCGGTGGCGCTGGGTGCGAATTCGGCAACCGCTGCTGCCGTACCGGTCAGTTCGGCCACCGTTGGCGGCACCACGTTTGGCACGTTCGCCGGCAATGCGCCGGTGGGCGTCGTCAGCGTTGGCTCTGCCGGCGCTGAGCGCCAGGTAACCAATGTCGCTGCCGGCCAGATCTCCGCGGCCAGCACCGATGCCATCAATGGCAGCCAGTTGTATGCGGTGGCAGGCAAGCTGGATACTGCTGTCAGTGGCATATCGTCCCTGTCTACCAGCGTCAATTCGTTGTCGACCTCGACCTCAACCGGCTTGAGCACGGCCAACAGCGGCATTTCATCGCTGTCGACGTCGACTTCAACCGGTCTGAGCACAACCAACAGTAGCGTTTCGTCGTTGTCGACTTCGACTTCAACGGGTTTGAGCACGACTAACAGCAACGTAGCATCGTTGTCGACGTCGACCTCCACAGGCTTGAGCACGACTAACAGCAACGTGACTTCGTTGTCGACCTCAACCTCGACTGGTTTGAGTACGACTAACAGCAGCGTGGCATCGTTGTCTACCTCGACCTCGACTGGCATTACATCGTTGTCGACTGGCCTGAGCACAACCAACAGCAACGTGGCCTCGTTGTCCACTTCGACTTCGACGGGTTTGAGCACGACGAACAGCAGTGTGGCGTCGCTGTCTACCTCGACATCGACCGGCATCACGTCGTTGTCGACTGGCCTGAGTACAACCAACAGCAACGTGGCCTCGTTGTCCACTTCGACTTCGACGGGTTTGAGCACGACGAACAGCAGTGTGGCGTCGCTGTCTACCTCGACATCGACCGGCATCACGTCGTTGTCGACTGGCCTGAGCACAACCAACAGCAACGTGGCCTCGTTGTCCACTTCGACTTCGACGGGTTTGAGCACGACGAACAGCAGTGTGGCGTCGCTGTCTACCTCGACATCGACCGGCATCACATCGTTGTCGACTGGGCTGAGCACAACCAACAGCAACGTGGCCTCGTTGTCCACTTCGACGTCGACGGGTTTGAGCACGACGAACAGCAGGGCGGCATCGCTGTCTACCTCGACATCGACCGGCATAACATCGCTGTCCACCGGCCTGAGCACCACCAACAGCAACGTGACCTCATTGTCGACATCAACCTCCACGGGCTTGAGCACGACCAACAGCAACGTGACTTCATTGTCGACTTCGACCTCAACTGGCCTGAGCACGACTAATAGCAGCGCGGCATCACTGTCGACGTCAACTTCGACCGGCTTGAGCACGACTAATAGCAACGTGGCATCGCTGTCGACCTCAACATCGACCGGCGTCACATCACTGTCGACCGGCCTGAGCACTACCAACAGCAACGCGGCTTCGTTGTCGACTTCAACCTCGACAGGTTTGAGCACAACGAATAGCAGCGTTGCGTCGCTGTCGACCTCGACATCGTCTGGCATCACATCGTTATCGACCGGTATCAGCACAATACAGACCAATACAAATGCCTTGGGCAACAGTACAGCCTCTGCGCTCGGCGGCGGCGCGTCTTACGATCCGGCGACCGGCGCGATCAGTGCGCCGTCTTACACCATGTACAACGCCAATGGCACTACCAGCACGGTGAATAATGTTGGCGCCGCGATCGATAGCATCAACAGCCAAGGCATCAAATACTTCCATGCCAATTCGACCGGCGTCGATTCGATAGCCAGCGGTACCGACGCTGTCGCCATTGGCACCGGCGCCGTCGCCGTCGATAACAATGCCGTGGCTTTGGGTGCGAATTCCGTCACCGCGGCGCCGAATCCAACCGCGAGTGCCGTGATTGGCGGACAGACCTACAATTTTGCCGGAGCCAACCCTGCCAGCGTGGTAAGCGTGGGTGCGCCAGGATCGGAGCGTCAAGTTACCAATGTGGCTGCAGGCCAGATCAGCGCTGCCAGCACCGACGCCATCAACGGCTCACAGCTTTACGCAACCAATACTGCGCTGACTTCGCTGTCTTCGTCGGTCGGTTCGGTCACTTCGCAGCTTGGTTCGCTGTCGACCGGCTTGAGCACCACCAACAGCAATGTCAATTCGTTGTCCACCTCGACTTCAACCGGCTTGAGCACGGCCAGCAGCAGTGTGGCATCGCTGTCGACTTCGACATCGACGGGTTTGAGCACGACCAACAGCAATGTGGATTCGCTTTCTACCTCGACTTCGACTGGTCTTAGCACGACCAACAGCAACGTGACTTCGTTGTCGACTTCAACTTCGACTGGTTTGAGTACAACCAACAGCAACGTGGCATCGCTGTCAACGTCGACTTCCACAGGCCTGAGCACGACCAACAGCAACGTGACTTCGTTGTCGACTTCAACTTCGACTGGCTTGAGTACAACCAACAGCAGCGTGGCTTCGCTGTCAACCTCGACATCGACGGGCTTGAGCACGACGAACAGCAATGTGGATTCGCTGTCTACCTCGACGTCAACGGGTCTCAGCACAACCACCAGCAGCGTGGCGTCGCTGTCAACCTCGACTTCGACGGGCTTGAGCACGACGAACAGTAATGTGGATTCGCTGTCGACCTCGACGTCAACCGGTATCAGCACAGCCACCAGCAGCGTGGCGTCGCTGTCAACGTCGACTTCGACCGGCTTGAGCACGACCAATAGCAATGTCGACTCCTTGTCGACCTCAACGTCAACCGGTCTCAGCACAACCACCAGCAGTGTGGCATCGCTGTCAACCTCGACATCGACGGGCTTGAGCACGACGAACAGCAATGTGGATTCGTTATCGACCTCGACGTCAACCGGCCTGAGTACAACCAACAGCAGTGTGGCGTCGCTCTCAACGTCTACGTCTACCGGCTTGAGCACGACCAACAGCAACGTGGATTCGCTGTCGACCTCGACGTCAACCGGTCTCAGCACAACCAACAGCAGTGTGGCATCGCTGTCGACCTCGACCTCGACGGGCTTGAGCACGATAAGCAGCAATGTCGATTCACTGTCGACCGGTCTGAGCACTGTAAACAGCAGTGTGGCATCGCTGTCGACCTCGACTTCGACTGGATTGAGTACGACCAACAGCAATGTAGATTCCTTGTCGACCTCGACGTCAACCGGTCTCAGTACAACCAACAGCAGCGTGGCGTCGCTCTCAACGTCTACGTCTACCGGCTTGAGCACAACCAACAGCAACGTGGATTCGCTGTCGACCTCGACGTCAACGGGCCTCAGCACAACCAGCAGCAGCGTGGCGTCGCTGTCAACGTCGACCTCGACTGGCTTGAGCACGACCAACAGCAATGTCGACTCCTTGTCGACCTCGACGTCAACCGGCCTCAGTACAACCACCAGCAGCGTGGCGTCGCTGTCTACATCGGCCTCGACCGGACTGAGCACGACCAACAGCAGCGTGGCATCGCTGTCGACCTCGACTTCGACTGGATTGAGTACGACCAACAGCAATGTGGATTCCTTGTCGACGTCGACGTCAACCGGGCTCAGCACAACCAATAGCAGTGTGGCGTCGCTGTCAACGTCTGCCTCTACCGGTTTGAGCACGACCAATAGCAGCGTGGCGTCGCTGTCAACTTCGACGTCGACCGGCCTGAGCACGACCAACAGCAACGTAACATCGCTGTCGACCTCCACCTCGACCGGAATTGCTTCGCTGTCGACTTCGACTTCAACCGGCCTGAGCACGACCAACAGCAACGTAACATCGTTGTCGACATCGACTTCGACCGGCATCACTTCGCTGTCAACCGGGCTGAGTACTATCAACAGCGGTGTGACGGCGCTGGCGACCTCGGCTTCCACCGCAATTGCGGCTGCCAGGTCGCCGATTGCTTCCAGTGAAGGCAACGTGTTTGCCGGCGCTGTCGGCGGAGCAGGGTCCAATTCGCTGGCGGTAGGCACCAACGCAGTCGCTACCGGCCAGAATTCGACCGCGGCAGGCCAGGGTTCGGTGGCCAATGCTGCCGGCGCAACCGCGCTGGGCGCGGCTGCTACTGCAACTGCGGCCAATGCCACGGCAGTTGGCGCGGGGGCGCAAGCGACGGCAAGCAATTCGGTTGCGGTGGGCGCCAATTCGGTAGCGAACGAAGTCAACACGATGTCGGTAGGTTCCGCCGGCAACGAGCGCCGCGTCACGAATGTCGCTGCGGGGGTCAATCCTACCGACGCGGTCAATGTCTCGCAGATGAATGCAGGAATTGGCAATGCCGTGACGCAATCGAACCAGTACACCGACAGCCGTGTCCAGGGCCTGCAGAATACGGTCGATTCCAATCGGCATGACGCCGACGGCGGCACTGCCGCGGCGATGGCTGTTGCCGGATTGCCGCAGCCAACCTCGCCCGGGAAGAACATGGTGTCGCTGGCGGGCAGTACTTATCAAGGGCAGACCGGACTGGCGCTGGGCATATCGACGGTTTCCGAAAATGGACGCTGGGTCTATAAGGCTGCCGCAACATCGAATAGCCGCGGCAAGACGGGAGCCGTGGTAGGCGCCGGCTTCCAGTGGTAACGATGAAAGCCATGGCTTGCGCCGAATCGGACAAGCCATGGCGTCAAGCAGCTCAACGCGTTTGCAGGAAGAAAAAGATGAAACAACAATCGAACACGCTGCGCGGCATGCGCACAGCTGCATTCGCAGGCGCGCTGTTGACGGCCGCTTGCGCTGCATCGGCGCAAGATGAAGCCGTCAGTTTCCCGGATCCTGCCTCTGCCTATCTGCAGGAAGGCAGTTTCGTATCGCTTGAAAACCTGCGCAATGTCGCTCCCGGCCTGACAAAAAACCAGGTGCGTGAATTGCTGGGATCGCCGCACTTCAGCGAAGGCGTTTTTGGCGTGAAGACCTGGAACTATATTTTCCATTTCCGGCGCGGCGGCCAGATCGTCACGTGTCAATACCAGGTGCAATACGACGACGGCAAGCTGCTTCGCAGCACTTACTGGAATCGGCAGGAATGCGAAGATATTGCAAAAACAGGTACGCCTTGATTCACATTTTCAAAAAACCGGAGTGGCGATCCGGCGGATTCATGAGCACGAAGCGGATTGCCGGCCGGGGTAGGCATTGAACGTTTCCTGCCGGCCTGCGATAAGCCGTTCCCTCGGATTTATGAACGATACCGCTGCCTTTCCTGCCCTTGTTGATGCATTTCTCGAGTGCGGCGATCTGATCGCCGCGGCGCAGGCCATCGCGCAATGGCAGGCAATATCTCCTGGCGATCCGCAAGCGGGTTTGCGCCTGAGCCAGGTATTGCGCTTGCGCGGACGTCATGACGAAGCGGCCGGCACGCTGGAAGGCGTGCTGGCGAGCGCGCCTGGATTTGCAGGCGCCATGCTCGACCTGGCCCGGCTGAATAGAGAATTGGGCCGTCCTGAAGACGCCCGCATATGGTATGAGCGCGCGCATCTGGCGCAGCCGGAAGCTGCGAGCTGGCGGGAAGAGTGGGTCAATGTCCTGCTTGCGCTGGGACGGATTGAACAGGCCAGGGAAGTCGCGCAGTATCTTTGCGAGCGGGCGCCGGAAATTGGCATGAACTGGTTCTTGCTCGGCCTGGTGCTGCACAACCGGCGCGACTATGCGGCCGCACTCGATGCTTACCGCCATGCCGGCGAACTGGATCCGTCTTTGCCTATGCTGCGTAACAACACAGCGGCGATATGCATGGAGACAGGAAACTACGACGAAGCCAAGCGGCTGCTGGACGATGCAATTCGCGACGCGCCCGACAATGCGCTGGCCTGGACCAACCTGTCCGATGTCTATCTGAGATACCGGCAACTGGATGCGAGCTTGATCGCGGCTGAACGCGCGCGTGCGCTGGCGCCGGATTATCCGGTCGCGATGCAGGCTTATTCGAATGTCCTGAAAGAGCTGCAATGCTGGGACAACGCCCAGGCAATGGCGGAACGCGCCGTCCATTGCGCTCCCGGGAATGCGGGGGTCACCTGGTCGCTGGCCATGATCCAGCTGCTGCGCGGAGACTATCGCCTAGGCTGGATCAATTACGAAGCGCGCTGGGCCGGATCGCAGGAAATGCGCGATCTGAAGCATGGCATCGCCAAGCCGCAATGGCAGGGCCAGGACCTGGCCGGCAAGACGCTCTTCGTCTGGGGCGAACAAGGATTCGGCGATGCCATGCAGTTCGTACGGTTCCTGCCGCAGATCGCCGAGCGCGTAAAGCAAGGCGGGGGCCGGCTGATTTATTGCTGCTTCGCTGAGCTGGTTTCCCTGTTCAGCCGGACGATGGACATGCATGCGGAGGAGATTGTTCCGCACGATACCCAGTCCTTGCCTGAGTTTGACTATCACCTGCCGCTATGCAGCCTGCCGTTGGCGCTTGGCATTACCCTGGAAGATCTGGGCCGTGACATACCCTACCTGAAGGCTGATGCGGCGCTGGCGGCGCAATGGCGGCAGCGTCTCGGCGGGCACGACAAGCTCAGGGTCGGGCTGGCCTGGAGCGGCAGCCGCACGCATCAGCGCAATCCGCTGCGGGCGATCGACGTCCGGTCCTGCGCGCAAGCATTCGGGGCGATGCCGGAAATCGATTTTTACAATCTCCAGCTGGAAGCGCCGGAAGAAGTCGCGCTGGCCAGGGGCACGGGCCTTGAACTGGTCGACCATAGCGCTGAATTCATCTCGTTCGACGATACCGCGGCAATGATGTGCAATCTTGACCTGGTCGTCACCGTCTGCACTTCGGTGGCGCACCTCGCTGGCAGCCTTGGCGTGCCGGCCTGGGTGCTGCTCGATGTCAATCCCGGCTGGCTGTGGCTGCTGGAAAGGACCGACAGTCCATGGTACCCGGCGACCAGGCTGTACCGGCAACAACGCTACGGCGAGTGGGATCCGGTGCTGGCCCAGGTTGCCGGCGACCTGCGTGCGCTGGCGGCGCAGCGAAGTCCGGCGCCAATTCTGGAGTGATTCAACCCGGCGCGAAAACACTTCCGCATGACATTTATCGATCATTGATCGCCGCTGTTTAAACATCATCGTCAAATACTTTGTTTTTTCGTATTTCCAGCGTCTGCCAATCCACCGACAATAGGCGCGGAGATATTAGAACGATATGAAAATAGCAGTCCTTGACGACGATCCCAGCCAGGCCGGTTTAATTTGCGAAATACTTACCGCCTGCGGACACGTTTGCCACGCGTTCAGGAACGGCAAGGAGATCCTGGTCCAGCTGGATAAGGAACGTTACGACATGCTGATCCTGGATTGGCAGGTTCCGGACCTGAGCGGGCTGGAAGTGCTGCGCTGGGTGCGGAACAAGCTTTCCGTGACGCTGCCGGTCCTGTTCGTCACCAGCCGTTCCGGTGAAGACGACATCGTTGAAGCCTTGGACGCCGGCGCCGATGACTACATGGTCAATCCGATCCGTCCCGGCGAATTGACGGCGCGCGTGCAGGCCATGCTGCGGCGCGCGTATCCTGCCCAAGGCATAAGCCGGAATATGGTATTCGGCGATTATGCATTCGAGATGCGTTCCGGCCTCCTGACACTGGCCGGCAAGCCGATCGATGCGACGCAAAAGGAATTCGAGCTGGCGCTATTCTTCTTCAACAATATCGATTGCCTGCTTTCGCGCGCGCAGATTCTGGAAGTAGTCTGGTCGCGCGATATCAATACCCCGTCCCGCACCATCGACACGCACGTTTCACGCATACGCAGCAAGTTGCAGCTGCGGCCGGAAAACGGCTACCGGCTGCATTCGGTCTATGGGGGCGGCTACCGCCTGGAGCGTGTGCCGCGATAGCTGATGGCGCCCAAGACAAACCGGCGATGCCGGCAGGAAAATAATCGACCACTCTAAAAAATCCAGATACACGATGATCGTGGCGCTATTGCGGCGATTGTGATTGCACGTGTGCGCCAGGCGTAAGTAAATCGTGAGGTAACAATCGCGATTTCCTTGAAGCCGGACAACCTGGTTGAGGGCGGTAATGCATGGAATGGGACGTGTCGCGTATTTAATAGTTAAACATTGTTATTTCATCGAGCTTCTTGGATTCCACTGTCAACTGCGATCAAGCGCTTTCCGTTTTTGAAAAGCCAGGCCGATGGATAACCGTGAAAAATTTTCGCGGCGTTTGCCAGGGTAGCTTTTCGAACGCTCTGCCGCGCTGCCCGGGCCGATGCATGGCGTCTTGGTACGGAACGGACGCGAGAGCGGGAGTCTTTATCTGATTCCGCTGGCGCAACCGAAGATGTTTTTGTTACAGCAGGGAAAACAATTAATAATGAACAGCACCACTGTCCCAGATGTGCGCACCAGCATCAAACTCAACGAGCAGGCAACTTACGATCCGAATCGTCTGCTTGATGCATTGATCGAAAAGCTTGATTTGAAAAATGACGCGGCATTGGCGTACTTGCTCGAAGTCGGGCCGCCGGTCCTCAGCTACATCCGCCATCGCCGTTTCCCGGTAGGTGCAATGCTGCTGATCCGGATGCACGAGGTGAGCGATCTGAGCATCCGCGAGTTGCGTGCCCTGATGGGAGATCACCGTGAGAAATTCTGCCGCAGCAACAAGCAGGCCAGGCCGGAAAAAAATGGACCCGGGAAATTTCCAATGATCGAAAATATGGAAAGCGGTGAATTGTGATTTTTAAGATTGCGGAATGAATCGATCCCGTTCGCAAAACACGGCAGGAAAGATTGCCGTGTTTTTCAGGAGTTGCGTTCAGGGGACGATTGGGGCTGGCGGCGTGGGTGGCGTTGGACGGCCGCAGTTCTTTGACGGCGCCGGGCGGCAGCTTTTGAAAAAATTGCTGAAACAGTTGCTGAACCAATTGAACAGGCAACAACCGCCGCTTACTTCATCGATTTCTTTCATGGACAACTGCTGGATAGCCATATTCGCTCCTTAAGATTAAGAAAATGCTGCTTGCGGCGCCTTGGCCGCGTAGCAAACCAAACGCGCAATAACATCGAATTTCAGGCCGTGTCGAGATGCTAAAAAATCAATTGATTATTGCAGCGGCATTATTAACGCCCAGCCCTTGAAGTGGCAATCTGAAAATTATAAAAATAACAATTGTTGACAATTTCTTACTTGAAAGATCGAGAGTCGCCCACTGCGGCAAGCGGCGGCGGCGCAGCAATCCTCTGCCCCGCAACGCTCCCGGCAAGCGCCAAAAACCGGAAAGGCCGCATATGCGGCCTTTCCGGTCCCCCTGCTTGCGCGAAACTGCCTTGATCGCGCTTGGTGAGTTCTATCTGCGGCTGGTCATTTCGCGCGCACGTTGCATGTCGCGGTCGAAATTCATGCGGGCTTCCTTGCGGCAATCGCCGGCTGCACGCCCGCGCAGCGCGCGGCAATCGTTGACGGCTTGCGCATAGGCGTTGGTATTTTCCTTTTTCATGGTCTGGAAACGGGCTTGCGGCGTCCGGTCTTCCACCCGCCAGCGCGGCGGGTCTTTGTATTGCACGTTTTCCTCAGCTGCGTTGGCATGCAGCGCAAAGGCGTTGGCGGCGATAAAGAGCGACAGCCACAGCGGTTTAAGTTGCATGTTCATGATGCCTCCTTGTTTTTTTGCATCCGGCAGGCGCCGGATGCCAACCACCAGCCAGGCATGGCCCGGAAAAGCAGAACTGCGGCCGCCGGGCTGCCTCACGCAAATCGCCGCGCGCTATCAGTAACGGGAAATCTGGCCGTTATCGACCCGCACCCGGTCGCCAACCCGCAGGTCGCCCGGATTGCTGACGCTGATGGTTTGATAGCCGTTGTTATTCATGCGTATGCGCACGTTGTAAGAAGTGGAGCCGGGACTGTTGCGTGCTTCAAGCTGGTTGCCGACTACCGCACCGCCGACTACGCCGGCGATAGTCGCCAGGGTATTGCCATTGCCGTGGCCGACCTGGTGGCCGACCACGCCGCCCAGCACGCCGCCCACGACCGCGCCGCCTATGCCTTGGCTAGGAGTGTTGACTACATCGATGGCGTCGACCACGCCCAGGTTGTCCCGGTAGTTTTGCTGGTAGCCCTGGTTTTGCTGATAAGCAGGGTAGGTCTGCGGCGGCGGATTGCTGTAACCCTGGTTGCCGTAGCCCTGGCTGCCGTAACCTTGTCCGCCATAAGGCGCCGCACAGCCGCCGAGCAGGAGCGTGCCCCCGATGGCTGCTGCCAGCATGGCTTGTTGAGTTGTTTTGCGGATTGTCATAGCTGCCTCATTGTGTTGGTTGGTGTATTCAGTGTAGTACTTCGCAGTAGTTGCATATGTGCGGTTGACTACACTAAAACGATACAGCGATCGGCTCGGTTGACCGGTTCGCGGCAGGCGGGCGAGATTGTTACGGAACTTACATTTCGGCAATCAGTCTTGTTTTCCGGCACGAACTTTCAACCCTTGCTCCAGTAGTCCGGCTGCGCATAAATCGATTTCAGGCGATCGATGAAGAAACGCACCTTGGCCGGCAGGTGGCGCTGTTGCGGATAGACCGCCATGATGTCGTAATGCGGCAGCGCAAACTCGTCCAGCACCGTCAGCAGTTCGCCCGAGGCCAGCTGCGACTCGATTTCCCAGGTTGAGCGCCAGCCCAGTCCCAGCCCTTCGCTGACCCAGCGGTGCAGCAGTTCGCCGTCGTTGCAGTCGAGGTTGCCGGCGGTCTTGATGATCACCGGCTTGCCGCCCTGCTGGAAATACCAGCCGCGCTGCTGGCCGCCCTGCAGGTTGAAGGACAGGCAGTTGTGGTTGGCGATGTCTTCCAGCGTCTTGGGAATGCCGTTGCGATGAAAGTACTCCGGCGTGCCGCACACCACGCGGCGGTTGCTGGCCAGCTTGACCGCGACGAAATTCGGATCGATGGAGCCGCCGATGCGGATGCTGATGTCGTAGCCTTCGCGCACCAGGTCGACCACGCGGTCGGTCAGGTTGAAGGAGATCTGCACTTCCGGATTGGTGGCGATGAAAGCCGGCGCATGCGGCGCCACATGCTTGCGGCCGAATGCCGCCGGCGCCGACACCACCAGGTGGCCGGTAGCCTTGTGCCGGCCCTCCGAGATGATCTTCTCGGCGATATCCAGCTCGGTCAGCAGCTTGCGGCAATGGTCGAGGAACACCGTGCCTTGCTCGGTCAAGGTCAGGTGGCGGGTAGTGCGGTGCATCAGCTTGGTGCCCAGCCGTTTCTCCAGGGCGTCTATGCGCCGGCCCAGCATCACCGGCGTGATGTTCTGCTCCAGCGCGGCGCTCGCCAGGCTGCCTTTCTCGACCACGCTGACGAAAGCTTCAATCTGCTTGAGTTTGTCCATGTCTCTTCCATATTTCGTTTTTTTCTAGTATTCCATACTTGGTGTATCGAATAAAGCGATTGTTTGTGTTCTTATCAAACAATATGTTTGGTTATAGCATGTGCTTCATCCACTCGGCAGTCTTCAGTCCATCCCGCGATCCGCAGCGCTTGGCGCGGAGAGCGAAGCAGGGCAAGGACGCGCCGCAGGCAGTGGCAATGACTCATTGGCAATAATTCACATATAGCAATCCGGAGGCAACATGGCAAAGATGAAGGCAGTGGACGCAGTAATGCACGTATTGGCGAAAGAGGGCTGTTCGCAAGCCTTTGGCGTGCCAGGCGCGGCGATCAACCCGTTCTACTCGGCGATGAAACGGCATGGCGGCATCCAGCACACGCTGGCGCGCCACGTTGAAGGCGCCTCCCACATGGCAGAGGGCTACACCCGCGCCAATCCAGGCAATATCGGCATCTGCATCGGCACCTCCGGCCCGGCCGGCACCGACATGATCACCGGCCTGTATTCGGCCCAGGCCGATTCGATCCCGATCTTGTGCATTACCGGCCAGGCGCCGCGTGCTCGCCTGTACAAGGAAGATTTCCAGGCGGTCGATATCGAATCGATCGCCAAGCCGGTCACCAAATGGGCGGTCACCGTGCGCGAACCGGCCTTGCTGCCGCGCGTCTTCCAGCAGGCTTTCCACATCATGCGTTCCGGCCGTTCAGGCCCGGTCCTGATCGACATGCCGTTCGACGTGCAAATGGCGGAAATCGAATTCGATCCGGACACCTACGAACCGTTGTCGGTGTACAAGCCGAAGGCGTCGCGGGCGCAGATCGAAAAAGCCTTGACCATGCTGAATGAAGCCGAGCGGCCGTTGCTGACTATCGGCGGCGGCGTGATCAATGCCGATGCGGCGGACCTCGCGGTCGAATTCGCTGAACTGACCGGCGTGCCTGTGATCCCGACCTTGATGGCCTGGGGCGCGATTCCCGACGACCATCCGCAAATGGCGGGCATGGTCGGTTTGCAGACCAGCCACCGCTACGGCAACGCCACCATGCTGGCTTCCGACTTCGTGCTCGGCATCGGCAACCGCTGGGCCAACCGCCATACCGGTTCGATCGAAGTCTTCACCAAGGGCCGCAAGTTCGTCCACGTCGACATCGAACCGACCCAGATCGGCCGCGTGTTCGGTCCGGACTACGGCATCGTCTCGGATGCGAAGGCCGCGCTGACCCTGTTCGTGGAAGTTGCGAAGGAATTGAAAGCAGCGGGCAAGCTGCCTGACCGTTCCGCCTGGCTGGGCGAGTGCCAGGAGCGCAAGCGCACCATGCAGCGCCGCACCCATTTCGACAACGTGCCGGTCAAGCCGCAGCGCGTGTACGAAGAAATGAACCGCGCTTTCGGCCGCGATACCTGCTACGTCAGCACCATCGGCTTGTCGCAGATCGCCGCCGCGCAGTTCCTGCATGTGTATCACGCCCGCCACTGGATCAACTGCGGCCAGGCCGGCCCGCTGGGCTGGACCATCCCGGCGGCGCTGGGTGTCTGCGTGGCGGATCCGAAGCGTGAGGTGGTGGCGATTTCAGGCGACTACGATTTCCAGTTCATGATCGAAGAGCTGGCGGTCGGCGCCCAGTTCAACCTGCCTTACCTGCACGTGGTGGTGAATAATTCCTACCTCGGCCTGATCCGCCAGGCGCAGCGCGGTTTCGAGATGGACTATTGCGTGCAGCTGGCGTTTGAAAATATCAATGCGCCGGAACTCAACGGTTATGGCGTCGACCACATCGCAGTCGTGGAAGGCTTGGGCTGCAAGGCGATCCGCGTCACCGACCCGAACGCCATCCAGGATGCGTTTGCGCAGGCCAAGCGCTGGATGAAGGAATTCCGCGTGCCGGTCGTGGTGGAAATCATCCTGGAACGCGTCACCAACGTTTCGATGGGCACCGAGATCGACAACATCAACGAGTTCGAGGAACTGGCGACGCACCGCAGCCACGCGCCGACTTCCGTGTCCTTGCTGGATTGATTTTTTCAGGAGAAACGACATGACAAAACTAGCCGCCAACCTGACCATGCTGTTCACCGAGCTGCCCTTCATGGAGCGCTTCGATGCGGCAGCCAAGGCTGGGTTCAAGGGTGTGGAATTCCTGTTCCCGTATGCATTCCGGGCCGAACAGATCGCCGACAAGCTGGCCACCAACGGCCTTGAGCTGGTGCTGCACAACCTGCCCGCGGGTAACTGGGAAGCCGGCGAGCGCGGTATCGCCTGCCACCCGGACCGGGTCAGCGAATTCCAGCAAGGCGTCGACGACGCGATCCGCTATGCCAAGGTGCTTGGCAAGTTGAGTGCCAAGCAGTTGAACTGCCTGGTCGGCATCGTGCCGGCCGGCGTCAGCCCCGAACTGGCGCGCGCCACCGTGGTCAGCAATTTGAAATTCGCTGCTGACAAATTGCAGGCTGCAGGCATCCGCTTGCTGATCGAACCGATCAACAGCTTCGACATCCCGGGTTTCTTCCTGACCGGCACCAGGCAGGCGCTGGAGCTGATCAAGGCAACCGGATCCGGCAACCTGTTCGTGCAGTACGACATCTATCACATGCAGCGCATGGAAGGCGAACTGGCCGGCACCATCAAGGCTAACCTGGCGCAGATCAAGCATGTGCAGCTGGCGGACAATCCGGGCCGGTTCGAACCGGGCACCGGCGAAATCAATTATCACTATCTGTTCAAGTTCCTCGACGAGATCGGCTACGACGGCTGGATCGGCTGCGAATACAAGCCGAAGGCAGGAACCGTCGAAGGCTTGGGCTGGCGCGCTGCGCACGGTCTCTAAGCACGGCCTCTGACAGCAGCAGGCATTTTTAAATTACGGAGAGATATCATGGCAAAAATCGGCTTTATCGGACTCGGCATCATGGGCGCGCCAATGGCGGAAAACCTGCAGCGCGGCGGCCACAAACTGTACCTGCACGACCAGAAGAATCCGCCGGCAGCGCTGATCGACGGCGGCGCCACGGTCTGCACTTCGGGTGCTGAAGTCGCCAAGCGCGCCGACGTCGTCATCATCATGGTGCCGGACACACCGCATGTGGAAGCCGTGCTGTTCGCGGAAAAGGGCGTGGCCGAAGGCCTGACCGCCGGCAAGACCGTGATCGACATGAGCTCGATTTCGCCGATCGCCACCAAGGGGTTCGCCAAGAAGATCAACGCGCTCGGCTGCGAATACCTGGACGCGCCGGTATCCGGCGGTGAAGTCGGCGCCAAGGCAGCATCGCTGACCATCATGGTCGGCGGTTCCGAAGGCGCCTTCAATGACGCCAAGCCTCTGTTCGAACTGATGGGCAAGAACATCACCCTGGTCGGCGGCAACGGCGACGGCCAGACTACCAAGGTTGCCAACCAGATCATCGTCGCGCTGAACATCCAGGCGGTGGCGGAAGCCTTGCTGTTCGCTTCCAAGGCAGGCGCCGACCCGGCGCGCGTACGGCAGGCGCTGATGGGCGGGTTCGCTGCATCGCGCATCCTGGAAGTGCATGGCGAGCGCATGGTCAAGCGGACGTTCAATCCAGGCTTCCGCATCGAACTGCACCAGAAGGACCTGAACCTGGCCCTGCAAGGCGCCAAGGCGCTGGGCGTGTCGCTGCCGAACACCGCAGTGGCGCAAGAGCTGATGAATTCCTGCGCAGCCAACGGCTTGAGCGGCCTCGACCACTCGGCGCTGTGCCGCGCGATCGAAATCATGTCCAACCATGAAATCGCCAAGGCATAAGATATCTGCCCGAGGCATGGCATCTTGAGCAACACGGCGGGCCGGGGTGCGCCGCACTTCGGCCCGCAATATCTGTTATCGTTTTAAAAAGCCGCACCTAGAACAAATACAAGAATTTCCAGAGACACTCGCTTCATAGATCAAGGTACAACAGCATGACTACCGCGGACAGCATCAAACCTCGCCAACTTCTCCTCGACATGTACCAGGCCGCGGTCGACGCCGTCAGCGCCGCCAGATGCCTGCCGGAATACCTGGCCAGGATTCCGGCGCCAAGCGGCAACGGCCGCACCCTGGTGATCGGCGCCGGCAAAGGCGCGGCGGCGATGGCCAAGGCGGTGGAAGACCATTGGCAGGGCGAAATCTCCGGCCTGGTGGTGACGCGGTACGCCCACGGCGCCGACTGCAAGCGGATCGAAGTGGTGGAAGCGTCGCATCCGGTGCCGGACGAAGCCGGCCGCAAGGCGGCAGCGCGCATGCTGGAGCTGGTGCAGGGCCTGACCGCCGACGACCTGGTGCTGTGCCTGATCTCCGGCGGCGGCTCGGCCTTGCTGGCGTTGCCGGCGGCGGGCATTTCGCTGGAACAGAAACAGGCGATCAACAAGGCCCTGCTGCGGAGCGGCGCCAATATTTTTGAAATGAACTGCGTGCGCAAGCACCTGTCGGCCATCAAGGGCGGCCGGCTGGCGCTGGCTTGCGCTCCGGCGCGGGTAGTGACGCTGATGATTTCCGATATCCCTGGCGACGATCCCGGCATCATCGCCAGCGGTCCGACCCTGGCCGATCCGACCACCTGCGCCGACGCCCTGGCGGTGCTGCGCAAATACAATATCGAAACACCCGAAGCGATCCTCAGGCACCTCGAATCCGGCGCCGGCGAAACCGCCAAGCCCGGCGATCCGCGCCTGGAGCGCAACCAGCACTATGTGATCGCTACCGCGCAAGACGCCCTGGAAGCCGCGGCGGCTACCGTTGTCGCGGCCGGCCTGACGCCGTATATCCTGTCCGATGAAATGGAAGGCGAAGCGCGCGACATCGGCCTGGCGCACGCGGCATTGGCGCGCCAGATCGCACGGCGCGGGCAGCCGTTCAGCAAGCCGTGCGTGGTCATCTCCGGCGGTGAAACCACAGTGACCGTGCGCGGCAAGGGCCGCGGCGGCCGCAATGCTGAATTCCTGCTGAGCCTGGCGACGGCGCTGGACGGGTTCCCCGATATCCACGCGATCGCCTGCGACACCGACGGCATCGACGGCTCCGAAGACAACGCCGGCGCCATCTACCAGCCGGATTCCATGCGCAAGGCGGCGGAACTGGGACTGCGTCCGCGCGCCATGCTCGACAACAACGACGGCTACGGCTTTTTCAGCGCGCTGGGCGACCTGGTCGTCAGCGGCCCGACGCGCACCAACGTCAATGATTTCCGCGCCATCCTGATCCTCTGATTGCGCCGGACCTGACTTCTCCAATCATGAAAAAACTGCGTCAGCCACGGTTCCCGGCCGGCGCAGGCATTCCTGCCATTCAACCGGTCGATCTTCTACAGAAAGTTCATCATGCGCCGCCAACGTAAAGCAAAAATCGTCGCCACGCTCGGTCCCGCCAGCGCGGACCAGAACACCATCCAGGCTTTGTTCGAGGCCGGCGCCGACGTCTTCCGCTTCAACTTCAGCCACGGCAGCCACGCCGATCACCAGGAGCGTTACGACATCGTGCGCGCCGTCGAGAAAACCGTCGGCCGCCCGATCGCCATCCTGGCTGACCTGCAAGGACCGAAGCTGCGCATCGGCACCTTTGCCGACGGCAAGATAGCGCTGCAGGCCGGCCAGGAATTCACGCTTGACCGCGACACCGCGCCCGGCAGCAGCCAGCGCGTCTGCCTGCCGCATCCCGAGCTGTTCGAGGTGATCGCCGGCGGCCAGTCCTTGCTGCTGGACGACGGCAAGGTGCGGCTGCAGGTTTTGCAATGCGACGGCCAGTCCATCCGCACCCTGGTGATCAACAGCGGCACCTTGTCGGACCGCAAGGGCGTCAATGTGCCGGATGCGGTTTTGCCGATTCCGGCGCTGACTGAAAAAGACAAGCGCGACCTGAAATTCGCATTGGAACTGGGCGTCGACTGGATTGCACTGTCTTTCGTGCAGCGGCCGGAAGACGTGCTGGAAGCGCGCGCCCTGATCGGCGACCGTGCCAGCATCTTGTCGAAACTGGAAAAACCGGCGGCGCTGGACCAGCTGGACGCGATTGTCCAAGTGTCCGACGCCATCATGGTGGCGCGCGGCGACCTCGGCGTGGAGCTGCCGCCGGAACGTGTGCCTGGCGTGCAGAAACGCATCTTGCGCGTCTGCCGCCAGCACGGCAAGCCGATCGTGATTGCCACCCAGATGCTGGAATCGATGATCACTTCGCCGGTGCCGACCCGGGCTGAAACCTCCGATGTCGCCAGCGCCATCTACGACGGCGCCGATGCCGTGATGCTGTCGGCCGAATCGGCCAGCGGCACTTATCCGCTGCCGGCGGTGGCGATGATGGACCGCATCATCACCGAAGTCGAGCGCGACCCGCTGTACCAGAACATGCTGGACGCGCAGCACGAATCGCCATTGCCGACCCGCGGCGACGCCATCTGCGCGGCCTTGCGCGATGTTACCCGCATCATCGGCGCCAAAGCCACCGTGACTTATACCAATTCGGGGCACACCAGCTTGCGCGCGGCGCGCGAGCGGCCGATGGCGCCGATCCTGAGCATCACGCCCAAGCTGTCGACCGCGCGCCGGCTGGCGCTGGTGTGGGGCGTGCATTCGACCATCAGCGACCAGGTGCACAACGAGAGCGAAATGGTCACCGCGGCCTGCCAGACCGCAGTCAAGGAAGGTTTCGCCAAGGCCGGCGACCAGATCGCCATCACCGCCGGCATGCCGTTCGGCGAGTCGGGCAGCACCAACCTGCTGCGCCTGGCGGAGATCTGGCCGCAGTAAAGCTGACTGCTTGTGAAATGAAAAAGCCATGCCGAAGCATGGCTTTTTTTATTTATGGGGCGGGATTGCGTGAAATGGCAACGGAGCAGGCCGCCAGTTATTTCTGGCGCGGAGCCAGCAACAGTTCCTTGGTGAAGTTCAGCTGTTTTTTCCGGGCCTTGTCGTCGTTCAGGTCCCACAGCAGCGATTGCGCCAGCTGGAAGCTGTACAGGGTAAACGCTCGGTTGTTGGCCTCGGTCTTGCCGAAGCCCATGTCCAGGAATCCCTGGGTATAGTAGGTCAGCCGCTGCTGGTCGACCTCGCGCACCGCCTGCCGTGCCATGTCGTCGCGCCGTGACCAGGCACGGATGGCGAATTCGATCATGGCTGCGCGGCGTGCCGTGAGGCCGTGGAAGGGCAGGGCCAGCACTTCGTCCAGGACTTCCTCCGCAGAAAATACGCGGCCCTCGAATGTGCGCAGCACCTGCGTCGTGGTTCTTTCGTGCCACCTCTTCAGCAGCTTGGACAGCAAGTCGTTCCTGTCCTTGAAGTGGTAGTAGAAACTTCCCACTGTGATTCCCAGCTCCCGCGCCAGCGATTCAACCCGCACGGCGTCGATGCTTTTGCTGATCAGCAGGTCGGTAGCCGCATCGATCCAGTCATCCGGGGACAGGATTTTTTTTGTTTTCGCGCGGCGCGGCGATTCAGGCATTGTTTCCTCGGACGACACTCCAGTTTCTCCCCTGATACTGCACGTTTTACAAGCCGGGCGCCCGCGCATGGCGGTCGACGGCCGTTCATTATAGTTCATGCTTCCCACGAATAATCGCCGGCCGGACGGCAAACTGCGGCCGTCCCGCATCTGCCTGGCAGGCGCAGCACAATAAAAATAGGCAACCCTATGTTTAAATAGGGTTGCCTATGTTAGAGTGCTTCAGGCACGCAACGGCCTACGATGCCGGATTGATATTTTCAGCAGGAAAATGGGACGCCGCCGCAGAGCGGCGCTTCGTTGAAGTGGCAGGAAACCGAGGATGCTGGCAACAGAAAGGAGAAATCCATCAGGTAATCCAGAACGTGGTTTCACTCGTAACGATTTCATAAAATTTTCGGAGATGCATAAAATGAAAAAGCAATTCTTGCAATGGCTTGGCGCCGCCCTGGTCGCCATGGCCGTCCTGCCGGCGCCGTCCTGGGCTGCTACCGGCTACACCCAGACCAAATATCCGATCATCCTGGTGCACGGCTTGTTCGGTTTCGACAAGATCGGCCCGGTCGAATATTTTTACGGGATTCCCGAAGCGCTGAGCGCTGACGGCGCCCAGGTCTATGTGGCGGAAGTATCGGCTGCCAACAGCACGGAAGTGCGCGGCGAACAGCTGCTGACGTATGTCAAGCAGGTGCTGGCGGCTACCGGCGCCGCCAAGGTCAACCTGATCGGACACAGCCATGGCGGACCAACCATCCGCTACGTCGCTTCGGTGGCGCCGCAGCTGGTGGCTTCAGTGTCCAGCGTGGCCGGCCCGAACAAAGGGGCGGCAGTGGCTGACATCGTCCGCGGCGTGGTAGCTCCGGGTTCTTTCAGCCAGGCGGTGCTGGGCTCGGTGGTCAACGGCTTCACCACGCTGATCGACGTGCTGTCGGGCGGCGGCAATCCGCAGAACTCGGTAGCGGCGCTGGATTCGCTCACCACGGCAGGCATGGCCAAATTCAACCTGGCCCATCCTGAAGGCGTGCCTGCCACCGCTTGCGGCGAAGGCGATTACCAGGTCGGCGGCGTATATTATTTTTCATGGAGCGGCGGCCAGCCTTTGACCAATGTGCTCGATCCGAGCGATGGCAGCATGGGCCTGCTTTCGCTGGCATATGGCGGCGCCAAGAGCGATGGCCTGGTGAGCAGCTGCGGCAGCCATCTGGGCCGCGTGATCCGCGACAACTACGGCATGAACCACCTGGACGAAGTGAACCAGGTGCTGGGGTTGGTGAATATCTTCGAAACCAATCCGAAGACGGTCTACCGCCAGCAGGCTAACCGCCTGAAAGGCCTGGGACTGTAAACATGCAAATCCGATATCCATTTGCCTGGATCGGGGCGGCGGCTTTGGCTGCCGCCATTGCCGTCCCGCTGCTGATGACGCATGAGGAACCTCCCGCGCCGACAGCCGCCGCGCAAGCCGACCTGTTCCCATTCGTGAAATCGCTGCAAGGAACCCGCCCCGACGGCGACATCAAGGTTGCCGCCGGCGACGTGCTGGTGGCCGACGCGCAGCTGGTGGACTTGTTCGACTATTACCTCAGCGCGGTCGGCGAAAAACCGCTGGACGCCATCCGCAAAGAGATCGAACAGGAGCTCGAGCGGCGCCTGGCGCCGAACGCCGCCAGCGAAGCCAAGCGCCTGCTGGGCAACTACATCGCATACAAGACCGCGCTGGTAGCGCTGGACAAGGATCCGCAGCTGGGCGGCAACGGCCTGGCCGCAATCCGGCGCCGCATGGAAAAGATGCAGGAAATGCGCACCCGGTTTTTCAGCCCGGCGGAAAACAAGGGCATGTTCGGCGCCGGCGATGCCGCGGACATGGATACGCTGGCAAGGATGGAAATCGGCCAGGACAAATCGCTGAGCGAGGCCCAGAAGCAGGAAAAGCTGGCCGCACTGGACGCGACCATGCCAGCGTTGTTGCGGGAAGCGCGGGCAGCGCCCCTGAAAATCGTCAAGCTGGAGGATAACGCGGCCAAGATGCGGCAGCAGGGCGCCAGCGAAGACGACATCTATCGTATGCGGGCCGCAGCCTTGTCGCCGGAAGCCGCGGCGCGCATGGCGGAAGTCGACCAGGGCGAAGCGGCCTGGAAAAGCCGGATTGCCGCTTACCTGGCGGAACGTAGTAAGCTCGCCAGTGCCGATGCTGTCGCCGAATTGAGAAACAGGATGTTTGACGCCATTGAACAGAAACGCCTGCCAGCCTATGAGAAATAAGACGCCATGAAGGACCGGCCTCGGCGCCGACCGGATCTCGTTCGCGCGGCAGGCGGGCAAGGCGTTACCGCAATATTGGGAAAGTAGAGAAAGCAGTATCCATGTCCGACTTGTTAATCAAATTGTCCGGCAGCCGTTTCGGCGCCGGCGTCGTCAAGCTGCTGGGAATGCCGGCGCCGGTCGAACTGGCGCGCAGCGCGGGGCCTTATGCAGAACAGCCGCTGGCCGGAAAAAATATCCTGCTGGGCCGCTCGCAGAACGGCTATGCCATAGACCGCCTGTGGCAGATCGCGCGCGATGCCGGCGCCTTGCCGCTGGAAACCACCGGCGTCAAGCCCGACATCCTGGTCATGGATGCGACCGGCTGCGCCAGCCCGTCCGACTATCGCGCGCTCTACGATTTCTTCCATCCGCAGATGCGTGCGATAGCGCGCAACGCCAGGGTGCTGATCGTTGCTGCGTTGCCTGCTGAAAGCCGCGATCCTGTGGCCGCGGCGGCAGCGCGCGGCATCGAAGGATTCAGCCGCTCGCTGGCCAAGGAACTGGGGCCGCGCGGCGCCACGGTCAACCTTGCCTATGTCGCCAAAGATGCCGTCGACCGTCTGGCGGGCGCCGTGCATTTTTTCTGCGGCGTGCAAACCACGTATGTGACCGGACAAGCAGTGCACGTCACCTCGCAGGTGGCTGCGCCGGCATCGCTGGTGCAGCACGGCGTGCTCAAAGCTAAGGTGGCGCTGGTGACAGGGAGCGCGCGCGGCATCGGCCGGGCTACCGCGCAGCGGCTGGCGCAGGAAGCGGTGCAAGTGATTTGCGTCGATGTTCCGGCGGCAAGCGACGCCTTGCACCGGACCTGCCGGGAGATCGGCGCGATACCGCTGTTGCTGGACATAACCGGCCCCGGGGCGCCGCGGCAACTGGCCGATTTCATCAAAGAGCGGTTTGGCCGCCTGAACATCCTGGTGCATAACGCCGGCATCACGCGCGACAAGACACTCGCCAACATGCAGGAACAATCCTGGGACCAGGTCGTGGACATCAATTTATCCGCCGTGATGGCGATCGACCAGGTACTGCTGGCGGAAAATATCCTGCGCGACGAGGCCCGGCTGGTCTACCTGTCGTCCATCAGCGGCGTATCGGGCAATTTCGGCCAGACCAACTATGCGCTGACGAAAGCGGCCCTGATCGGCTACGTCGCGGCGCAGGCGCCGCTGCTTGCCGCCCGCGGTATCTGCATCAACGCCGTTGCTCCCGGTTTTATCGAAACCGCGATGACGCAGAAGATGCCATTCATGGCGCGCGAAATCGGCCGCCGCCTGAACTCCGTGAAGCAGGGCGGCCAGCCGCGCGATGTGGCGGAGCTGGTGACTTTTCTGTGCACCCCGGGCGCCTGCGGCATCAGCGGTGAAACCATCCGCGTCTGCGGCCAGGGCCTGGTCGGCGCCTGACCAGCTGCCCCGATAAAAAAATGGCCGCCTGCATTTCGCCGGCGGCCATTTTTTTGTGTTCCCGGAAATGCGTATCAGCGCGCAGCTTCGGCCAGTGACAACGCCAGCTTGTTGTGGCGCTCGAGCACATTGCCGAGGTCGACCGTGGTGAACTGGCCGTTGCGCACCACTACCCGGCCGTTGATGATGCTGTAAGCGACATCCGCCGGCGTGCAGAATACCAGCGCCGCCACCGGATCGTGCCAGCCGCCGGCGAACCCGACCTTGTTCAGGTCGAACAGCGCCAGGTCGGCCGACATGCCCGGCTTCAAGGCGCCGATATCGTCGCGGTTGAGCACCTTGGCGCCGCCCAGCGTCGCCAGTTCCAGCGCCTGGCGCGCGGTCATGGCGTCCGGGCCGAAACCGACCCGCTGCAGCAGCATCGCCTGCCGCACTTCACCCAGCATGTGGGCGCCGTCGTTGGAAGCCGAACCGTCGACGCCGATGCCGACCGCCACGCCGGCGTCGACCATCTTGCGGATCGGCGCGATGCCGGAAGCCAGCCGCATGTTGGAGCAGGGGCAGTGGGCGATGCCGGTGCCGGTGCGGGCGAACATGTAGATGCCGTCGTCGTCGAGCTGGACGCAGTGGGCGTGCCAGACGTCATGGCCGACCCAGCCGCAGTCTTCCGCGTATTCGGCCGGCGTCATGTTGAATTTCTCGCGGCTGTAGGCAATGTCGTTGACGTTCTCCGCCAGGTGGGTGTGCAGCGAGACGCCATGATGGCGCGCCATCGCAGCCGATTCGCGCATCAGGTCGCGCGATACCGAGAACGGCGAGCAGGGCGCCACCACGATGCGCTGCATCGCGTGGCGGCTGCTGTCGTGGTAAGTCTCGATCAGGCGCTGCGTATCCTGCAGGATGGCTTTTTCGTCCTCTACCACGCGGTCCGGCGGCAAGCCGCCTTTCGACTGGCCTACGCTCATCGAGCCGCGCGCCGCATGGAAGCGCATGCCGATCTGCTGCGCCGCTTCGATGCTGTGGTCGAGCTTGCAGCCGTTGGGGTAGATGTACAGGTGATCGCTGCTGGTGGTACAACCGGACATGATCAGCTCCGCCATCGCGGTCAGGGTCGAGATCTGGATCATCTCCGGCGTCAGGTTGGCCCAGATCGGATACAGGTTGGTCAGCCAGTTGAACAGCTCGCCGTTTTGCGCTGCCGGAATCACGCGTGTCAGGCTCTGGTACATGTGGTGATGGGTATTCACCAGGCCCGGGATGACGACGTGGTTGCCGGCATCGATGACTTCGTCGGCGCTTGGCGGCAGGTCGGCGCTGTTGCCTACCTGTTCAATCACATTGTCGCGGATGAAGACTGCGCCACCGGCAATTTCACGGCGCGTGTCATCCATGGTAACGACGACACGCGCATTTTTTATCAATAAAGTTGTAGACATTGCGTTTGATCCAATGAGATCCAAAGACGCTGGTTCAAGGCTTTGGTGTAAAGCGGCGTAGGAAATCCAGCAAGATTTGCGCCGATACTTCGGCATCGTCCGCAGTCATTGTTTCCAATGGATTGTGGCTGATGCCGCCGTTGCCGCAACGCGTAAACAGCATGGCGACGTCGGTGATTTTTGCGATGGTCATGGCGTCATGGCCGGCGCCGGAAGCGAGCTTGAACGGCTGTACCCCGGCCCGTCCGGCTGCGGCTGACAGCTGCTCCATCAGCCATGGGGCGCAAGGCGCGGCCGGCGCCGACACCATCTTTTCGACATTGGCTTCGATGCAGCGCCGCTCGCACACCGTCTCGATATGGCGCAGCACATCTTCTACCGCCGCGTCGCGGACAGCGTCGTCGGCGGCGCGGATATCCAGCGAGAACACGCAGGCGCCGGGAATCACGTTGGTGGAGCCGTTAGGCACCTGCAGCTGGCCGACGGTGCCCACCAGCGATGCCTGCTGGTCCTGGGCGCAGCGCTGTTCCACATACAGCAGGATTTCAGCGGCGGCGGCGGCGGCGTCCTTGCGCATCGACATCGGCGTGGTGCCGGAGTGGCTGGCGACGCCTTTCAGCTGCACCATGTAGCGGCAGCTGCCGGCGATCGACGTAACGATGCCGACCGGCAGGCCGCGCTGCAGCAGCACCGGGCCTTGTTCGATGTGCACTTCGACGTAACCCAGCAAGTCGGCCGGATTGCGCGCGATGGCGGGGATCGCCGCCGGATCGTGCCCGGCTTGCAGCAAGGCGTCGCGCATGCTGACGCCATCGCGGTCGAGCGCGTTCAGCAGTTCCAGGTTGAACTGACCGATGATGGCGTTGCTGCCGAGGAAAGTGCTCTTGAAGCGCACGCCTTCTTCTTCCGAGAAAGCGACGACCTCGAAATGGAAGGGCAGTTTTTCACCGCGCTCATGCAAGTGCTTGACGATGGCGATCGGCAGCAGGATGCCTTCGCGGCCATCGTATTTGCCGCCGTTGCGCACGGTGTCGTAGTGCGAACCGGTCATCAATGTCTTGGCGGCGGGATTGTCCGACAGGTAGCGGCCGACCACGTTGCCGACCGCATCGGTCTCGGCCTGCATGCCGGCTTCGCGCATCCAGCCGGCAATCTGCGCGGCGGTGCGGCGGTGGGCGTCGGTCATGTAGGCGCAGGTAAGGCCGCTTTCGTCGTCGCTCCAGGCGCCGATCTGCTCGGCCCATTGCATGATGCTCTGGCCGAGTTGCGGAACGTAGCCGAGCAGGTCGTTGGTGCGCATTTCGGCGATGCGGCCGATCTGGCGCAGCGCCTCTGCCAGTTCATCGTCGAACTGGTTTTTCAGGCGCCGGCTGAAGGTGGCGATGATCGCCTGGCGCGACAGGCCTTGGCCGTCCGCGCCCTTGACCGCGAGGATGAAAGGAAAACCGAATTTCTTGTTGTAGTCGGCGTTGAGCTTTTGCAGCGTAGCGAATTCTTCCGGGCTGCAATTGTTGAGGCCGGCCTTGGCTTGCTCGCCGGTCGATTCGGCGGTCAGTTCGCCGGATATGGCTGCCTTGCCGGCCAGCTCCGGGTGGGCGCGGATCAGGCCCAGCTGTTCTTCCCTGGCGGCCGAGCTGACGACTGCCTGCATCGCCAGTTTCAAGGCGGTGATGTTGGCGAACGGCCGTTGCGCCGCAGCGCGTTCGGGGATCCACGGCGAGTGTTCGTAGATGCCGTGCAGCGTCGCTGTGAATGCTGTTACGTCGCTGTTGTTCAGTTGTTCTAGAGTTGTCATTTGTATCGTCGGCGGGTCCGGCCCGCTTCTTCCTAGGTTAAATCACTGCCATGTCAATTACGGGTTGGACCCACATTACTTCAATTTACTGCAAAAACAATTTAGTGATCGGAGCTTTGCGCCGCCGCCAGCGCATGCGAGCGGCTGTCTTCGCTGGAACCCTTGCCGTTGAAAAACAGGTTCAGCAAGACCGCCATGCTGGACGCCAGCAAGATGCCGCTGTGCAGGATGGTCGACAGGAACATCGGCATCTTGTCGAAAAAGGTCGGCGCCACGATAGGGATCATGCCGGCGCCGAAGCTGACGGCGACGATGAACAGGTTATTGCGGTTGTGCTGGAAATCGACTTTCGACAGGATCTTGATGCCGGTCGCCGCCACCATGCCGAACATGACGATGCCGGCGCCGCCCAGCACGAACTGCGGGATCGAGGCTGCCACGTGCGCCATTTTCGGGAACAGGCCGAACAGCATCAGGATCACGCCGGCCGCGGCGCAGACATAGCGGCTGCGCACGCCGGTGACGCCGACCAGGCCGACATTCTGCGAGAACGAGGTATAGGGGAAAGTATTGAATATGCCGCCGATCACACTGCCCAGGCCGTCGACGCGCAAACCGCGGGCCAGGGTCTTGTCGTCGATTTTCTTGCCGACGATTTCACCCAGGGCGATGAACATCCCGGTCGATTCGATCATGGTCACGATCATGACCAGGCACATGCTGAGGATCGAACCGATGTCGAATTTCGGCCAACCGTAATGGAAGGGCCGGATGAAGGCGAACCATTCGGCGTCGCCGAGGCCGTAGAAACTGATCTTGCCCATCGACATGGCGATGACGAAACCGATGACCATGCCGCTCAGCACCGAGATGTTGGCGATAAATCCCTTGACGTACTTGGTGATCAGCAGGATCGAGATCAGCACGACCAGGGCGATGCCGAGGCTGGTCGGAGAACCGTAGTCGGGATTGGGGATCCTGGTGAAGACGCCATCGACCAGGGTGCCGATCACCGGCTGGCCGCCGGCTGCCCAGTTGATGCCGACGCCCATCAGTGAAATGCCGATGACGCTGATCACGGTGCCGGTCACCACCGGCGGGAAGAAGCGCATCAGGCGGCTCATGTAAGGGGCGGCAAACACGCAGAATATGCCGGAGGCGATCACCGCGCCGTAGATATGGACGATCGTCAGCTGCGGGTTGCCGGCCATCGCCACCATCGGACCGACGGCGGCGAAAGTGACGCCCATCATGACCGGCATCTTGATGCCGAATTTCCAGAAGCCCAGGCTCTGGATCAGGGTCACCAGGCCGCAGCAGAACAGGTCGGCGCTGATCAGGAAAGCGATGTCGCTTTTGGCCAGGTTGAGGGCGCCGCCTATGATCAGCGGCACCGCTATCGCGCCGGCGTACATCACCAGCACGTGCTGCATGCCGAGCGCAGCGAGTTTGCCTACGGGGAGTATTTCATCTACCGGATCTGTGCTGCTGTTCATCGTGTGTCTCCTGGGTGCAGTTATTTTAGTGCTTGCGGCGACACCGATCCGGCCTTTTTACTTCCTGCCCGGCCGGACCAGTGCGCAACAGCCTCACAAGTCTCCTGCCGCATGGACAGGGCTTGTGCTGTCCGATACTACTTTGCCCAGCCCTCCACGATATATATACTGACTGATAGTTGATTTATGTATTTGGATATATGACGAAGTTACCTGGCCAACATTGACTTGGCGGCAATCCCGATCTGTTCGCGCAGCCATTTATGTTCGGTCGCCTGGTGCACGCGTTCATGCCATAGTTGGTAAAAACGCATGGGCGGGAACTTGATCGGCAAGGTGAAGCTTTTCAGCGCCAGGGTCTTTTCGTAGAACAGCGCGAACTGGCGGCCGGTGGTCAGCACCAGGTCGGTTTGCGCCACCATGTAGGGCAGCATGCCGAAGTAGGCCGATTCGACCACCACGTTGCGGTTCAGGTTCTGGCTGTCGAGGAAGGAGTCGATGATGCCGTGGTAGCCGGGCAGCACCTGCCATGGCGCCACGTGCGGCAGCGACAGGTAGTCTTCCACCGTCATCCCGTCCGCCGCGGTGCGCTTGGCGTAGGCGCTGTCGGTGCGCATCAGGCAGACGATGGGGTCGTCGAACAGCTTGGACAGGTGCAGGTGCGGCGGCGGCTCGTCCCAGTTGGCGATGACCAGGTCGAGGTCGCCGTCGGACAGCAGGCGGACGTAGTCGGTTTCCGGTCCCAGGGCGTGGATCACGATGCGGCTCTTGGGCGACTCGCGGCGCAGGCGCGCCACCACTTCCAGGAAGAACGGCGTATTCATGTAATCCGGCGCGGCGATATGGAAGGTGCGTGCTTCAGCCTGGGGCACGAAAGCGGTCTTTTGCACGAACAGCCGCTCGGTTTCTTCCAGGATGCGCTTGGCCGGCTTCAGCAGGCTTTCGCCATGCTGGGTCGGCACCATGCCGCGTGCGCCGCGCACCAGCAAGGGATCGCCGGTCAGTTCGCGCAGCTTGCGCAGCGAAGCCGAGATCGACGGCTGCGGCTGGTTGAGCTTGAGGGCGACGCGCGAGACGTTCTTTTCGCACAGCAGCAGGTACAGGATGCGTATCAGGTGGATGTCCAGGTGGTCTGGCAGCTTGGCCATGTTGTCTCCGTTTTTATAGGTATGGTGCGAGTCATTTTGTTATATGGATATGCGTATGTCAAATATATCTGATAATCAATGTTTTGATGGCCCAATACGTTTATCTTGCGTGAATCTGGCACGCTTTTGTCATGAGAGCGCAGGCAGGGGAAAAATGAAGGCTGGGCAGGCAGGTATCTTGCTTATCCGATCATGTTGGTCGTAGCGGAGCTGAGATGGTTTTTTATAAAAGTTCGCGGCCGTGTTGGAGGCAATCACCTCTATCGTTTGCAGAGCCCGCGGTGGCAGACGAGTAATAATCGTTGGGGAAGACATGGATGCATTGTTAGTTTCGTACGGAGTCGAATGGCTCAACCTGCTGGTCCGCTGGCTGCACCTGATCACGGGCATCGCCTGGATCGGCGCGTCGTTCTATTTCGTCTGGCTGGACAATTCGATCCGGCCGCCGAAAGCCGGCTCCGACCTGGCCAAGAAGGGCGTGTCGGGAGAATTGTGGGCAGTCCACGGCGGCGGTTTCTACAACCCGCAAAAATACCTGGTGGCGCCGGCTGAACTGCCGGAAGACCTGCACTGGTTCAAATGGGAAGCTTACGCCACCTGGCTGTCGGGCTTCGCCATGCTGTTCATCGTCTATTACTTCAACGCCTCGGCCATGATGATCAACAAGGACGTGGCCGACCTCAGCACCTGGCAGGCGATCGGCGTCGGCCTCGGCACGCTGGTGGTCGGCTGGACCGTGTACGACCTGCTGTGCCGTTCGCCGCTGGGCAAGCGCGACGGCTTGCTCGGCATCGTCATGTACCTGTTCATCGTTGCCGCCGCCTATGTGCTATCGCACCTGCTGAGCGGCCGTGCCGCGTACATCCATGTCGGCGCCATGATCGGCACCATGATGGTGGGCAACGTGCTGATGGTGATCATCCCGGGCCAGCGCAAGCTGGTGGAAGCGATGCGTGTCGGCAAATCGCCGGACCCTATCTACGGCAAGAAAGCCAAGCAGCGCAGCGTGCATAACAACTACTTCACGCTGCCGGTGCTGTTCATCATGATCAGCAACCACTACGGCATGACATACAGCCATCCATACAACTGGCTGATCCTGGCGGCGATCATTGCCGCCGGCGCCCTGATCCGCCACTTCTTCAACCTGCGCCATGCCGGCCGCGTTTCGTTCGGTTATCCGATCGCAGGGGTTGCCTTGCTGCTGGCGGTGGCGGTGGCGATTGCGCCACGCCCGGTGCAGCCTGTAGCGGCTGTGGTCAAGGCAGGTGCCGCCGCAACCGGCGCCGCGGCAGTTCCCGCAGCGGCAACAGCGTCGGCGGCACCGGCCGCCGACATGGCGCATATCCAGGAAATCATCGGCCAGCGCTGCGCCACCTGCCACTCGGCGCAGCCGACCCAGCCGGGTTTCGCCACCGCGCCGGCCGGCGTGATGCTGCAGACGGCGGACCAGATCCGGCAGCACGCCGACAAGGTCTACCAGCAAGCCGTGCAGCTGAAGGCGATGCCGCTGGCTAACCTGACCCACATCACCGACGAAGAGCGGGCCCTGATCGGCACCTGGTATACCTCCGGCGCCAAGTAAGCCGGGCGCGCGCTTCATGCCACCCTGAAAGCCGGAAGCCGGTTGAGCAGTTTTACCACGCTCGATCGGCTTCCGCGCTCGACCTCATTTAAGAAATATTTGGAGTTTCCATGTCCCAAACCATCACCATCGACGGCTTCAACCTGACCGCCCAGCAAGTGGTCGACGTCGCCCGCGCGCCGCAGCTGCCGGTCGC